>JBGTDR010000036.1:0-5883 GCA_041748215.1 Chthoniobacterales bacterium | reverse complement strand
GCCAACGTCGCGGTGGGCGCCGCGGCCGAGAATCTCGCGATCAGTCCCGACGGACGCTGGGTCGTCACGCTCAACATGGAAACCAGCTTCCTGCCCACGACTTCCCCCGCCTACGCGCCGCAGAGCACGCTCACGTTGTTGGAGTGGAACTCCGTGACGGAGAGGTTGCGCGCGAGGGCCACGGTGCCCTTCGAGGGAGTGTTGCCCGAGGGCATCACGTTTGACCGCACCGGCCGCTATCTCGCGGTAGTGAACTTCGACCATCACCACGCCCTGCGCGACGGCGGCAGCCTCGACTTCTGGACGCTCGTGGAAGGCGCCGCCCCCACCCTGGCAAAACTCAACGCAACGCTCGACCTGCCCCGGGGAGCACACGTGGTGGAGGTGGTGCCGTGAAAATCGGACGCGAGCCGGCGGTTCTCGGTTTGATCCTCGGATGGGTGCTGATGGTCGTGCCGGCGCAGGCGCATCATGGGTTTACGGGTGAATATGATGCCAACCAGCCGATCTATCTTGCCGGCCGGGTGATCGAGGCGCGCCTCGCCCAACCTCACGCGCTCATCACGGTCGAGGTGGCGGAAGGACTCGAGGTCCCGTCCAATTCCGCCGTGCTCGCGCGCTACGACCGAAGTCACGGTCCGGCGCTCCTTGAAAATCTCACGCCTTGGACCACGCCGGGGAAAGTCGAGATCCTGCTCGAGCCCGTGATGACGCGAGAGGTGATCACGCGGCAAAAACCGGCCGCCGGCGACGTGGTGGAAGTCATCGCATTTTCGCGCCTCGGCGCGGACGGCAACCGTGGCGAACTTCGGGTCATTCTTCTCGCAATCGCGCTCCCGGACGGAGTGACGGTGCTTACGGCTCCCCGACGTTCCTATCACCGGGGAGGCCGCTGACATGTCCGTGGATTGGCTGGCCAGTCTGGAGTTGTCCCAACCGGCGGCCTGGGCGAGACAATCCGCGTGGGGTTACCCTACGCTTCTCTCCGTCCACCTGCTCGGGATGGGGGCGTTGTTTGGCGCTGTCCTCGTCCTGGACGTCGGCCTCTGGCGACGGTCGGTCATGCCCCCCTTGACGCCAGAAGTCGAATACACTGCCCTTCCAACACGGGTGGCCGTCGGCGGCCTGGTTATCGCGGCGCTGAGCGGTCTTTGGTTGTTTTCCGCCCACGCGACCGAGTTGGCGGGCAACCGGCCTTTTCAGCTCAAGTTGGCGCTGATCGCCCTTGCGGGCCTCAATGCCTTTCTGGGGGCCCGATTCGCGCGCGCCGCGTCGGTCGAGAATTCGCGTGTTCGCTTCCACGCGGCGGTTTCGGTCGCAGTGTGGGCAGGCGTGGTTATCCTTGGACGGTGGATTGGCTTTGCCTAATCGAACACGATCCAAGCGCCGAGAAGACGGGGTTACGTTGTATGCTGGGTTCTTTATTTAGATATGTGATCTAGGATTTAAGACCACGGACGCGATCGTCTCGAGCGCTTCGGTCAGAGAGACGTCAATTTGGCATTCGCGGGCCAGAGCGGGGAATCGCAGATTCCAATTCTCCGGTGGGATGGGGAGCGTGGCCGGCACCGGGTGGGTTCCTCGTTGGGAGAAAGTGGCGCGGATCGCGCTTTCCAGAACGTCTTTATTCATGGTGTCCATTCGAACGAGCAGGACCATATCCACGAGATCCTTCACCCGGCTGTTTGGAGCGTCGGGTCGGGGCAAAGTGAAGGCGTGGAACTTTTCGGCGAACTGTTGTTCCTTGGAAATCGCCGTGAGTCGCGGGGGTGCAATGCCCGCAAATCCCAACCAATCGCGCGCCTCGATAATCTCGGTTGGTGGAACCACAACATCGCCAATGCCGACATCGAGATGAAACCGTGTGAAGCCCCGGCCGGCGAGTGAAGCCGCGACGGGGTAGCGAGCGCCGCCCTCGGGAGCGGCGTTCAATTCCATCTGCGGCTCGCCGATGGCGAACACGAAAAAGTCCCCGAGGTCGACGCGGGCGCTTTGTTGCAGGTGAGCAAGAACGGCTCCGCGAGATTCCAGGGCAAGGTCAGCGGGAAGCGAGAGGTCGATATCCTTGGTCGTGCGCGCCGACCGGAGGCGGAGTTCCATCGCATAGCCCCCTTTCAGGAGCCAGGGCGCCGAGGGTTCCGCGAAAAATCGAGCCAGTAATCGGTCGAACGAGACCTGACGTCGGAGGCGTTGCAGGTCGGCGTTCTCCTCGCCGGCGATTGCCATCAGCCGGGTTTCCAGCGCCGCGCGAAACGCGGCGGCGGTCGAGTAACGGCGGGGAGCGTCCTTCACGCGGAGGCGGAGACGCGGTTTTCGGGGAGGAAATCCCCGAGCCAGTCGCGATGGCGGTCGATGTCCGTTTCGATAATCAGGCCACGGGTGATGGCCTCGGAAACAGCCTGGCGGATGATGTCACCGGAGATTTCGGGGGCCTTGCTGGCGTCCCGAATTGTTCGAATCGGACTCGTGACGCGATAGCCCTCCCGTACCTCGACGTCACCGGCCGGAACGTCATCGAAGTGAAGGACAAGGATCGCCGGGATCGCCGCCTGCCGACGGAATGCACGGGGAACCGTGAGATGGAGCTTCGCCGGCATGAGGTCCGAGAGGTCATGGATGCTCAGGGCCGTCTGGTGTGAATAGACCCCTTGAGTTTCGCCAACGCGATTTCTCGACCACAGGGACCAGCGAACGAGATCGGGCCGCTCCGGGGAGGGAAAACGGGAAAGGCGATATACACCCCGCGCTTCGCGATGCCAGTTACCGGTGCGCACGTGGTAGCTGTGATGGGTTCGGTCAAAACCTGAACTCTCAGCCTGTTGCGCCGTAAAAAAGCCCCCCTGCGTCTCCGCAAGTTCGAAAAGTCGGGCTTGGGAGGCTTTAAACGACTGTTTCATGGCCATCCCGGAAGCTAGCGCCGAACGGCGCAACTTCAACACAAATAGCGCAATAAATGCGTCATGTATGTGAGGTTTCATCATCTCAGAAAACACGCCACCCGTATTCACGCGGCGGCGTCGAGAGAAGTCAGTGATTGAATTCCCTTTTTCCGGCCGTTCCTCCCCTGCCAGTGCCGCGCCAACGCGCGCGTCGCTTGTGAAAGCCAATCCCGGTTTTCCGCGGCCGAAAGAATGTCGACGCTCGCGAAATATTTCGGGGAGTTCGGAGCGGGTTTGCCGAGCGGAGTCAACAACCTGGCTGCGACGAGCGGCGCGATGTCGTGCTCCTGAAAACCGAGAACTGCGGCGGATTCCCCGGTAGTGAGCCGAGCGGGAAGTCGGCGGCAATTCATCAACGAAAGAATGTCCTGACTGCCGGAAATTTTTTTGGCGGAAAACATGAGCGGAAGTTGAGGTTGAGTGAGGGAAGACGCGCCGGCCCGCGATCATGCGAGCCGACGCGCGAGGCGGAATGAAGGTCAGCCGAGTTTGATGCCCTGATTGCGGATGAAGTTTTTCGCCTGGGTGACGATGGCCTGCTCCTGCCTTTCGGGTTTCATGTTGGGACTGACGGTCGCCTTGATGCTTTTGACGAGATCGGCCTGTTCCGGTTTGTCGAGCCAGGCTTTGACCTTGGCCGTGTAGGTTTGCTTTTGCTCCTGATCCTGCATTTTGCGCAGCAGGAACTTTCGTTCGAGTTGGTCCCGGGGCAGATCCTTAACGTATTCGACCAGACCCGGCTCAGCTTTGATGAAGGCGTCGAGTCGGGTGTTGATTTCCGGGTTGATTTTGACCGGGTTGGCCATGTCGGTTTTCTTTTTGGGTGATGCGATTGCCATTGGTAATTGCGGTTGTGGCGCACGGCATTTCGGCCTTTCGGCCCCGTAGCCGTGCTGGTGGAACGGGTTTTCGATGAAGGTGGGATCAGGCGGCTTTGGCGGTCACCGGACCGAGATTCGGAACCGGCGCGTCATCTTCCTCGCTGAGGTCATCGGCACGCAGGCCGCCGATTTGCTGGATGATCGATTTGAGGAAACGCTGAGCGACCTTGCGGGCGCTGAGGCGCTGCATTTCGGCGTTGAGCATGACCTGAACGAGTTGGCTCGTTGGGACGCGGATGCCGGCTTTTTCGACAATTTCCGATGCCTCTTTGAAAGTGGCGAGGGTGTCCTCATCGAGGGAGACGGTGATGTTGGTGGGTTTGCTTTGGTTCATGGTGTTTGGGTTTGGAAAGCCGTGAGCTGGCGAGACCGGTCGATTCGGCGAAATCCCGGAGCGGCGTCGTCCCACGCTGGAAGCGATGGTTCGACCGCGGAGAAATCATCCCAGGTGTCCGCAGCGGACGGCTCGGGTTCGGGAGCCGTTGGGGTCGGTGCGCTCGTGGCGTCGAGTTGATGCCGGAGCTGTTCGATTTCCCGTTCGAGCGAACGCACGCGCTCACCGTTTTCCTCGTCAGTTTCGAGCCGCTTCTTGAGTGCACGGTTTTGCTCCAGGAGAGCGGCGGAATAGGCCCTTTGCTGGGCATTCATCGATTCGCGGTCCGCGGTGACGTAGAAGGACGGCGAAGGATTCGAGCGGGCCGTGGTCGGACCGAGCGGAAGGGCGTAAGGGGCGTCGGGCAGAAAGTTCCAGTCCGCGGTCTCCTCCCGTCGATAAACCGTGTGCCTTTCGTGCATCACGTCCGGAACATTCGGGTCCGTGTATCGGCCCACGGGATACGCCTTCACGACTTCCGACGTCCGTACGTTGGGTGGCTTCGTCGCGGGCGGGCTGGATTTGGTGACGAGCGGCGCGCGGCCGGACTTGCTGTCCGGGCGGGTGGCACACGCTGAGCAGACAGCCAGGAGGATCAGAGCGATGGGAGTCTTCATTTGGTGGATGGAGTGGACTTGGGGATCAGACCCGCCGTGGCTTGGGCGAGGTCGACAGTCTGCGTGACGTAGAGGTAAAAAAGCGTCCCGGCCGGTACGCGGACGAACGACGGATCCACGTCGAGCCGCTCGAGGAGCCGCTGCGAGTAGATTTGCCCACCCGCCTGAATGCCGGCGGAAATCGCGTCGGTGAACCCGCCGTTCTGAATTTGGGTGGCTCCGCCGGTGAGCGGTGAGATGAGATTGGTCGTCTCGGGAAACGCCCCCGCCCCGGCCGAGATCATCGCGGCAAGGACAGACTTCGCCTCCGCGTAGTTGTCGGAAGAAACCAGATAACCGCGCAACCCGGCGGAACCGTCACTCTCGGCCCACCGGTCGGGTGAAGTCCCCTCCGGCGCGTAATCGAGGACCGTGCCGTTCAACGGCAACTCACGCCCGTCCAAAAAGACGAGCATCCACTGGCGATCCGATCCGATCCGCTCCCGCGCAGCCGCCTTTTGCGCGGTGCCGTGAACCTCCGTTCCGGCCGGAATGACGAGCCGCCCGTCATGCCAGACGTCCTCGGTGAGAAGACCGATGATCGGTGTATCGATGTTCGTGGACTCGACCGTGTTGACGAGTTCGCACCGCAACAACCGACCGAAAGGCAGAAAAGATTCGCTGCGTGCCGGTTCCCGCGTCGCGTAGATCGCCTGTGGAATTGGTGGCGGGGCCTTTGGCGTGGGTCCAGGGCGGGCGGTCTCTGCGGGCGCTGGCGTCGCCTGAGAGACAGGGCGCGCGGGCGGAGTTTCGGGAATGTCTTCGCGGAACGAATACCCGGTCGCTTTCGTCGCTTGTGTGGGCACGGCGACATTGACCGGCGAAGTCGATTTGCGGCCTGGGCGGGCGAACACAAAGGCGAGCACTAGCGCCCCGGCCAAAAGAAACAGCACGAGCCGTCCGGCCGGTTTCTGGAACAATTCGGTGAAGATTTTGCGAAGGTTCATTCTGCGGAAGAGGCGGAGGTTTGCGATTGAGAGTCGGACCGGATGACAAGCACCGTCCAAGGATTGGCGGGAGCGAGATGGTTGCGA
>JBGTDR010000035.1:0-10652 GCA_041748215.1 Chthoniobacterales bacterium | reverse complement strand
AGCCGTCGCGGAACTGCGCCGCCAGCGTGATGCCAATGCCGCCCTGCCTGCCGCTGCGCGGAGCCCTGCGCTCAAGGCCGAGCAGGAAGTGTTGAGCGCGACCGCCGCCGAATTGTCCGAAGGGGGGAGCCTGAGCAAATCGAGCCGCAAGGAAATCCAGTACCAGAATTATCAGGACAAAAAACAGAAACGCTAAGACTGTCGGTGCGAGCCGTCCGGACTGCTGTGTGCGGCGCGTCCGGGCGGCGAACCGATTTTTTTTCCGCCCGATGATTCGACGATGCCCGCCCGCCACACGAGAATGGGTGGACTTCCCGCCATGAAACGCATCGCGCTCGTTTTTTTTACCGCGATCTTTCTGCCGAGTCTCGTGCTCGGTTTTCTGGCGCTGCGCACGGCGGGAGAACAACGCATGCTGATCGAGCGGCAGGCCGTCGAATTGTATCAAAACGACACTGATCGGCTGGCGGCGGACCTCAATTCCGCCATCCTCGAACGCCAGCGAGCCTTTACTGCAGCCGTTCGGGAGCTGCTCACCGAAGATTCGGCAACCGACGTCGCCGCGCGATTTGGTCCGCTTTTGGGAAAAAACTGGCAGGACCTTGGTGTGCCGTTCGCGGTTTCGGCCGACAGTCGAATTGCGTATCCGACCGAGGCGCGCCGGGAGACGGGCACACGATCCGGTCAATTCCTGCGGGACAACGCGGCGTTCCTCAGCAACGAGGTTGCGACCGAACTGTATCCCGCGGCGGACGTTGCGGCGCCGCGACCTCCATTGGAAAGCGATTCTTCGTATCGCGGTCGGGGCATTTCGCCCGCGCGGGCGGCCGTCGAGATTCGCGAGCTTACGGCCGACATGGCACTCTCGGCACCAGCTCAACCAGCTGCATCAGCTCCGCAGTCACGAGCGAAGGAAGGCCGCGCCGAGTTCGAGAATCAGCGAATGGACAAAAGCGGAGCGAAGGATCTGGTCGAGCGCCAGGTGGTGCCGCAAAAAATGACAGCGGCCGTCGAGCAGCCCGCGGCGTCGCGGCTCGTGCCGGAGTTTTCCGATTTTCAGACCGCCACGTCGAAGGGCACCGAGGGCCTGTTGGCGCGATTTGTGCGGAATGAAGTCGAGTTGATCTTTTGGACGCGTCCGCCGGGAGCGGGTGGGACCGTTTTTGGGATCGGGATTCCAGCGGCCCAGCTCGCGGAGATGGTGAGTGAGATTTTTCCCGCTCTCGCGATCACGGCGGACGGAACGTGCCTGGTGATTCTGGATGAACGGGCGCGGCCGGTTGCGCGGAGTGTGGCTGGATTCGAGTCGAATTGGAAAAGTCCGTTCGTTGCGACCGAGATCGGCGAGATTTTGCCGCATTGGGAGGCCGCGCTTTACCTGCTCGAACCGGATCGGTTGGTGCGGTCGGCGGAGCTGATGACGATTACGATTACGCTGCTAATCGCGCTGGCGCTTGCTGCAATCCTTGCGGGCGGGTGGTTTGTGGCCACCGACGCGCGCCGCCAGCTCGTGATCGCGCAGCAAAAAACGGATTTTGTTTCCAACGTTTCGCACGAACTCAAAACGCCGCTCACGTCGATCCGCATGTTTGCCGAACTGCTTCAGCAAGGCCGGATCGACGAACCGGCCAAGCGCGACAAATATTTAAGGATCATCACGCTCGAGAGCGAGCGCCTCACCCGCCTCATCAATAATGTGCTCGATTTTGCCCGGTCGGAAAAATCGCGCCGCACGTGCCACCTCACGGACATCGACCTGCACCCGGTAATCGAACGTCTGTGGGAGGCGCAGGCTGAACATCTTGCCGGTGCGGGATTTGCCGGTGTCTGGGAGGCCGCGGATCCTCCTTACCCCGTGCGCGCCGACGCTGACGCCATCAGCCAGGTCATCGTCAATTTGCTCGCCAATGCCGAGAAATACAGCGGCAGCAGCCGGGAGGTCACGCTGCGCACGTGGACCGAGAATGGCAGCTTGTGTGTCAGTGTGCTCGACCGCGGACCGGGCATCCCGCCGGGCGAGGAGGGTAAAATTTTCGAGGCGTTTTACCGTTGCGACGATTCGTTGGCCAGCGGAGTGCAGGGCAGCGGCCTCGGCCTCACGCTGGCCCGGCGCATTGCGGAGGAGCATGGCGGCACCCTCACCGTCCGGGCTCGCCACGGTGGTGGCAGCGAGTTCATCCTGCAATTGCCGCTTCGCACCCAGATTCTCACATGAGCAAACGCATCCTGATCGTCGAAGACGACCCTCACATCCGACTTGGCGTCGCCGAGGCTCTCTCGTGCGAAGGTTACGAGGTCATTGAATGCGGCGACGGACAGCAGGCGGGGCCGCTCATCCGCCAGACGGCACCCGCACTCGTGATCCTCGACGTGATGCTTCCGCGCAAAAGTGGTTTCGACATCTGCCGGGAATTGCGGGCCGCGAAAAATCCGGTGCCCGTGTTGATGCTCACTGCCAAGGGTCAGGAAATCGACAAAGTCGTCGGCCTCGAGCTGGGCGCGGACGATTACGTCACAAAACCCTTTGGTTTGCGCGAGCTGACAGCCCGCGTCCACGCTCTGCTCCGACGGGCAAATGGCGGATCTGCGACCGGCGCACCCCCCGAGTCGCTTGCCTTTGGCGACGTAGTGATCCGGAGTGCGGCCCTGCGGGGAACGCGCGGCGGACAGGAAATTGAACTCACCCCGCGCGAATTGGCGGTGCTGGCCGCTCTCCACCGCGAGGCTGGCAATGCCGTCTCCCGCGACCGGCTGCTCAACGAAGTCTGGGGCGTCGATTATCTCGGCACGACCCGTACGCTCGACCAGGTTGTCGTAAAATTGCGTCAGAAAATCGAAAATATCCCCTCCGAACCCCGGCACTTACTCACGGTTCACGGCCTCGGATATCGTTTGGAACTCTGAAAACCCGCCGACCTGAAAATTTTGCTGATGCCGTAAATTTTTTTGAACGAACTCCGAACGGAGGCGTCAAAGATATCGGTTAAGGCAGCGATTCGGGCCACCGCGGGTCAGTTTTTCTTTGTTTTCTGAGTTTCCGCGTCGTGGCCCGAATCTTTTCTTTTGCGAATTTTCCGGCACAGAGCGGGGCTTGCGGTCCCGAAACGATTGCGGTAGGTGCTCGCTCCATGCCGGATACCGTCCTAGTGGTGGAAGACGAACAGGATGTGGTGGATTTGCTCCGCTACAATCTCAACCGGGCGGGATTTCTCGTCTCGATCGCGGGAAATGGGGTGAAGGGTCTCGAAATGGCCCGCACCGAACGGCCGGACGTGATCATTCTCGACCTGATGCTGCCGGAGATGGACGGCGAAAAAGTTTGCAAGGCGTTGAAGAGCGATCCGGGCACGGAAGGCCTGCCAATCATCATGCTGACCGCGAAGGTCCAGCCGGACGAGCGTGTGAGCGGCCTGGAGCTGGGCGCTGACGATTACGTGACAAAACCATTCAGCCCGAAGGAATTGGTCCTGCGGGTGCAGGCGGTGTTGCGGCGGATGCGGACGTCAACGCGCACCGACTGTCTTGAGGTGGACGATTTTTACGTCGATAAGGGAGCCTTCGAAATCCGGTTGCACGACGAACGCCTCGATCTGACGACGACGGAATTTAAATTGCTCACGCTGCTGATCGAGCGCCGCGGGCGCACGCAGACCCGGGAAACTTTGCTTTACGACGTGTGGGGTTACCAAAACGCGATCGACACCCGCACCGTCGACACGCACATGCGGCGTTTGCGCGAGAAACTGGGTGTGGCCTCCGGCCGGCTGGAGACGATCCGCGGTGAAGGGTATCGATTCAGCGCGGTGTCCCGGAATTGAGCGTCCTGCTCGTTGTCGCCATTCTGATCGCGGCTGGTCTGGGCGGCTGGCTTTTCTGGCAATCGTGGATCCGTCCGATCTTCGAAATTCGGGACGCGTTGAAAGCGGTCGCGGATCGTGACCAGCACCCGCCGATCGTCCGGTCATCATTGTGGCCGTTCACCACGATGTCGGCGGACCTTGTGCGAGTTTCCGAAATGTTGCGCGATCAGGGTCGGCAGCTTGCGGACGAGGGATTCAGTCTGCGCGCGATTCTGGGCAGCATGGTCGAGGGTATCATGATCGTGGATCCTTCCCTGCGCATCCGGCTGGCCAACGACGCGCTGCACACGATGTTCGACCTCACGCGTTCGCCGATCAATCGCACGGTATTCGAGGTTTTCCGCGATCCGAACCTTGCGCCGGCCATCGAACGGTCCTTGCGCGAGATCCGCCCAGTGAACCTCGAGTTTCAGACGGATTCCCGGATGAGTGCCGGAAGGCCGCAGCGGTTTTTTCGGGTGAATCTGGCACCGCTGTTTCCGTCGGGTGAGGCATCGCCGGCGGGCATCCTCGCGGTGTTCAACGACGTCACCGAGGTCCGTACTTTGGAGACGGTTCGGCGTGAATTTGTCGCCAACGTGTCCCACGAATTTCGCACCCCGCTGGCCATCATCAGCGGTTACATCGAGACCTTGCTCGACGGTGCGCTCGACGATCGGGAAATGGCCGAACGCTCGCTCGGGGTGATGCAAAAACACGGCAAACGGCTCAATCTGCTGATCGACGATCTGCTGACAATCTCGAAGCTCGAACACCGCTCGGTCGATTTGCAGGTGCGGGCCACCAATCTGCGTGAGGTTTTGCAACGGGTCATCGAGCAGATCGAAAGGCAGATTGCGGGAAAACGCGCGAACGTCGGCATCGAGTTCGATTCCGACGCCGAGATCGCGGAAGTCGACCCACCGCGGGTCGAGCAGGTCTTTTTTAATTTGTTGATCAATGCGCTGCAGTACGGGCCCAAGGAAGGTGTCGATGTGCAGGTCGCGGGACGGCGGCGTGGGGACGAAATCGAGGTGGCCTTCAGCGACAATGGCCCGGGCATCCCGTACGAGGATCAGCCGCACATCTTCGAGAGATTTTACCGGGTGCACAAAGACCGTTCGCGCGACGCCGGCGGGACCGGACTCGGCCTGTCGATCGTGAAGAATGTCGCGCAGGCTCACGGTGGGCACGTGAGCGTGCGCAGTACACCCGGAGCGGGCGCGGTGTTTAAGTTTGTGGTGCCGGCTCGATATCGTCCCGCCCCCGGCAGACCGGCATGATTGCGGCTCCAATGAAGGGGGTGAGGGGGTTTTTGATCGATTCGCCTCAATACGGAAAACTTCGCGGCATTCGCGACGGAGCGATCTTGATCGAGGACGGATTGATCGCCGCCGTCGGCGCATGGGACGAAATTCGAAAAACCCCGGGAGCGGAGCAGGTGCGGTGGCAACATTCTCCGGAGACGGTGATCATTCCGGGATTGATCGACGTGCACGGACACCTGCCGCAATACCCGGTCGTTGCGCGGACGGAGGCGTCGTTGCTGCCGTGGCTGGAACGGCACATCTTCCCGCGCGAACGGAATTTCAACGCGGCGGTTGCGCGTCACGAAGCGCCACTTTTTTTCGAGGACCTCGCTCGGAATGGAACGACGTGCGCGATGCTTTACGCGGCCACTTCGGAAGAGAGCTGCGACGCGGCGTTTGCGGCCGCGGAATCGAGCGGGCTGCGCATCATCCTTGGCAACGTCCTGATGGAAACGAATAGCGGAGGTCCGTCACGCGGACGTTATCTGACAACCGTTTTGGAGCAAAGCGAACGCCTCTGCAGGAAATGGCACGGGGCCGCCGAGGGCCGGTTGGGTTACGCGTTCAGTCCGCGATTTGCTGTGATTTGCAGCGCGGAACTCATGTCCGAAGCTGCGCTGCTGGCACGGAAATACGACGCCTACGTCCAGACTCACCTGTCCGAAAATCCCGATGAAATCGACGCGGTGCGTGAGAAATTTCCGCAGTGGCCGGATTACACCTCCGTTTACGCCGGGTGCGGTTTGCTGGGCGACCGGACGGTGCTCGGTCATTGCGTCCATCTTGAGGATTCCGAAATTGCCCAACTCGCTGCGGCGCGCGCCGTGATTGCGCACTGCCCGACGTCGAATTTTTTCCTTTCGAGCGGATTGATGCCGCTCGACCGCTTGCAGGACGCTGGCCTGCGGATCGGCTTGGGGTCGGACGTGGCCGCCGGGCCGGAGCTCAATCTCTGGCAGGTGATGCGCTCGGCGATCGAAACCCAGCGAGCGCGATGGTTTTTCGATTCGAGCGTGCGTGTGCCGGGTGTGGCAGAGGTCTTTCACCTCGCAACGCACGGCGGCGCGGCAGCGCTCGGCAAGGAGGGCGTGATCGGGACGCTGGACATCGGGAAGGATGCCGACCTCGTAGTGATCGATCTCGCGCCGGTTTTGCCGTACGGGATGCGGGGGAATATCCACGCTGATTTGACGGCTGAGGAAGTGATCGCGCTATTGGTTTACCGGGGTGGCCCGCACGGCGTGGTGGAAACATTTGTGCGCGGCCGATCCGTGTATCGGGCGCCAGCTCCCCTGCTTCTCTGACGCCGCCGGAACTTTCTCCGGCCACGGTGGTTGCATCATCAACATCGTCCACCCCGTGATCAAAATTTCCGTCCTCCTGATTTCCGCAGCATTAGTCGGAGCCGCCTTTGCTCAACCGGCCCCGCCCGCCATTGAGGGCGAGTCCCCGATTCGTGAAAAACTGCTAAAAAACATGAAGCCGGAGTTGCGCGAGCGATTCGAAGCGGCGCGCAAACGGGCGCTGGAGGATCCTGGCGTCCGCGCTGCCCGGGAAAAAGCGACGCTTGCGATGGAGGATGTGCGAGAGCAGACGCGCGCCGCGATGCTCAAGGTCGATCCCGAACTGAAAGCCGAAATCGAAAAGGCCTTTCCGAAAGCAAAATTTGGCGAGGGCCGCGCGAAGGCCCCGGGATTTTCCGGGCTTGAACCCGATGATCGCGCCGAGGTGCTGGCCGCCCGCGAGGTCGCCAAACAAACGCCAAAAGTCCGGGCCGCCCAAGCCAGACTGAATCAGGCGAGCACGCCGGAGGAACGCCAATCCGCTACGAAAGCTTACCGCGATGCAATGGCGGCTGCCGTTCGCGAAAAACAGCCGGACCTCGCTGCGGCCCTCGAGCCTCCACCCGATGCGAATGTGATGATGGACGCGGGTGCGATGGACGCGCGCTGAGCGTTATTTGCCGCCCTTGAAATCGCTGGCGGGAATCACCGTCTGCTCGGTCTCGGGAATTCCGTGGCAAAGCATTTTGGTGTAAGGCCCACACACTTTGCGGCAGCCACAATACATGTCCCGGCGATTCTCCAGGGTCGTGCATGAGGACAGGCAAACGGCAAACAGCGAAAAACAGAGGAGGGCAACTTTCACGGCGACGAGGTAAATCGATTTTGTTTCCCGATGTCAAACTGCAAGGCGGCCGTTGCGCTGCGGGTTTCCGTCGGGTTTGCAATCGAACATTCGCGTGGTAGTTTCGCCGTGCATGAAAGCGATCCGCAGTGCGTTTGCGATTCTGCTGGCGGCCAGCTTGCCCGGTTGGGCGGCTCTGCCGGGAGGCGAGGTCATCGAACTCCATGAGTGCGAGCTCTACACCGGCGGCTGCACGGCCTCCGCACAATCGACCCTTGAAGGCCGCGCACTCGTCCGCGTCTGGCAATTTTCCAGTGGCTCGTGGGAAGGCGTCGATTTTGATGGTTTGACGGTGGCGGCCGTCGAGACGTCGGAGGCCAATCTGGCGGCGGAACGTTCGGCTGCGTCGCGCGCGGTTTTGTACGTCAATCCAGAGACATCGGAAACCCAGCGCGCTGCCCTTGTCGCGTGGGCGCAGGATCAGGCATTGGGTCGTGGTGCGGATGTTGTGGCGGTGCGCGCCGAGCCGATCCGGGTGAATGGTCGTGGCGACCAGCGGGAAATCGCGATTGGAGAAGTTGCGGCGATCCGAACGGAATCCCTGCCGGGCTGCTCGACCGGATCCTGCGGAGAGGCCATGTGGTACGCGCCTCGCTCCGCCCATGGAGAGTTCCGTGCGTTGTTCAACGCGGGGTCCCGCGTTTCCGAACCGGCGTTGAACCTCGAGTGGAAAGCCGGCGGACGGCGCAGTGTATTTGCCGCCGCGTTTGGGGATTCCGGCGCGGCTACCGCGGCGCTCACCCGCTGAATTCTTCCCGAGCTGAGATGCTGCCGACCTCCCCGAACGCCAGCCAGCAAGTCGGGGTGGTGATTCTCGCCGCGGGAGCGTCCCGCCGCATGGGGATGTCGAAACCGCTGCTGAAATGGGAAAACGGCACGATTCTCGAGCACATCGTTCGGCAATGGCAGGATCTTGGTGTGCTCCAGGTGGCGGTGGTTTTTGATCCCGGGCAGCCCGCCATCATCCGCGAAATGGACCGACTTGGCATCACGGCGCGCATTCCGAATACACAGGCGACGCGCGGCATGTTTTCTTCGGTGCGGGCGGCCGCGGGCTGGTCCGGCTGGACTCCCAATTTGAAGACGATTGGCATCGCCCTCGTGGATCAGCCGCATATTTCCACCGCAACGCTGGCCGCCCTGCTCGCATTCTGCGCGGAAAACGGGGACACCTTGTGCCAGCCCGAGTTTTGCGGCCGGCACGGGCATCCCGTCCTTTTGCCAGCCACGAGCTTTCGCCAAATTGCCGACACAACCCTGACGTCCCTCAAAGATTGGATCGCCAGCCAGCCCCGCTCGTTTCTGGATTGTGACGATTCCGGGATTTGCTCCGATCTCGATTACCCGCACGATTACCGCAACCTCACCGCCCGCCAACCCACATTGATCGCCGCATGAGCCAGCCTCTTCCCCCTCCCGGAAATAACCGTTTCTCCCGACGTTCATTTTTTAAAGGTCTTGGCTCCGCTGCCGTCGCCACTACCGCTGTCAATCGTCTTAAGGCCGCCGCCGACGAGCTGGAAAAATTCAACGATGAAAAGCGATTCGGCCCGGGACCGGTCAAGGTCTCGTTGACCATCAATGGCACGGTCCACGACCTCGACATCGAACCCCGCGTAACGTTGCTGGATGTGCTCCGAAATCGCCTGCCGCTAACGGGTGCAAAAGAAGTCTGCGACCGGGCGACCTGTGGGGCCTGCACCGTTTTTGTGGACGGCACTCCCGTTTACGCGTGCATGACGCTGGCGATCGACGTGCAGGGGAGCAAAATCACGACGGTCGAAGGCCTGGCTCCGGCTGGTGAATTGACGAAGGTGCAGCAGGCGTTTGTCGAGTGTGACGGACTCATGTGCGGCTATTGCACGCCGGGATTTGTGATGAGCGTCACTGCGCTGCTGGAGACGAATCCCCAGCCTACAACTGCCGAAGTAAAAAAAGCATGCTCTGGCAATCTTTGCCGCTGTGGCACGTATCCGAAAGTGTTCGAGGCGGCTCTGGCGGCCGCGGGCGTCGAATCCACCCCCGCGCAGGCGGAAGTTATCTTCATGGACAATGTCTAATTGGCCCACCCCTCTCAATGTCATCGGCAAGTCGTGGACCCGCCTCGACGGACCGGTGAAGGTCACCGGAGCGGCGAAATATTCGTCCGATCAGCAGCCCGAGGGCCTGCTTTACGGAATGATCCTGCGGTCGAAATGGCCCTCTGCGCAGATCCGATCCATCAACCTTTCGAAGGCGCGGGAGGTTCCCGGCATTCGCGCGGCGGTGCTCGTTCAGGAAGGCGAGCGCATCGTGCGGTTCTGCGGAGAAGAACTCGCCGCCGTTGCGGGCACCAGCAAACAAGCGTGCCTCGATGCTCTGCGAGCGATCGAAGTGACCGCCGAGCCGCTGCCCTTCGTCGTCGAAGAAACGGCCGCGATCCTGCCGGGCGCACCCGAAGTTTTTGCTGACTCGCCGAACGTCGGTGAACCTCAGCTCAAGGAAACCGGCAAGCCGGACGACGCGTTTGCCAACGCGGACGTCACGGTCGAAGGATATTTCGCCACACCGGTCCAGATTCACCAGCCATTGGAAACGCACGGAATGACCGTGGCATTTGCGGGCGAAGAACTCACGAGTTGGGCCTCCACGCAGGGGATTTCCAGCGTCCGCGACGGCCTCGCTGACAACCTGAGCATTCCCCAAACGAAAGTGCGGGTCCTCAGTCATTACATGGGCGGCGGATTCGGCGCGAAATTTGGGCCGGGCGTCGAAGGCGTGCTCGCGTCACGGCTCTCGAAAGAAGCCGGCGCTCCGGTCAAAATCATGCTCACCCGATTCGACGAATCCCTTGCCGTGGGCAATCGGCCGTCGTCGTTCCAGCACATCAAGCTCGCCGCCAAAAACGACGGCACGCTGACCGGGTTTGATCTCGTTTCGTTCGGGACCGCGGGATTTGCCGCGGGGGGATCGACTGCGGGCGGTGGCGGCGGAGCGGCATTTCCGGCTCCCTACATTTACCAGATCCCGAATACGCGCGTTCGGCAGACCGGGGTCGCGGTGAATGCCGGATCAAGCCGCGCATTCCGGGCTCCGGGCCACCCGCAATCGTCCTTCGGCATGGAGAGCATTCTGGACGATCTCGCGGTGAAGCTCGAAATGGATCCGATGGATCTGCGCATCAAAAACGACCCGTTTCCGATCCGGCAGCGCGAATACGAAATCGCAATGGAGCGATTTGAATGGAAGGAAAAATATCGGGCGCCGGGCACGTCACCGGGGCCGGTGAAGGTCGGTATTGGGTGCGCCGCGGCGACCTGGGGCGGCGGCGGCCGGG
>JBGTDR010000034.1:0-3020 GCA_041748215.1 Chthoniobacterales bacterium | reverse complement strand
GAAGTAGGTCGTGAGGCCGCCGCAAATGAGAACGATGATTCCAATGGCGACCGAGACCCAGATGGCCCCCTTGATCGTGTCGGGTTGACCTTCGGCGTCATTAAAGATCGGGAGCAGCGTGAGCCACCACATCCACGCGAGGGGCAGTGCCGCAACCATGCCGAAATAACTGCGGACGGCGGCGACGTTGGTGCGTTCGACGGAGCTGGGGGTGATTTCGAAAAGCAGACTTTGGTACGGGATGTTCCAGATCGTGTTTGCCAGAAAAAGCAGCAGCTGGCCCCCGATCATCCAAAGGATGATGGTGCGGAGTTCCCACTCAGGATTGAGCGTCCAGAAGATCGGCAGCGCGGCGGCTGATAAAATGGTGCCAACGAGGAGGTAGGGACGGCGGCGGCCCCAACGGGAGCGGGTATTGTCAGACGCCCAGCCGACCAGCATGTCGGTGATGGCGTCCCAGATCCGGTAGAAGATCGGGATGCTGCTCATCAGTGCCGGCGACACGTGCAGCGTGTTTACAAAGATCGGAAGGAGCAGGCGGTCGTCGGTGCCGCTTTGCAGCGCTCCGCCGAGTGAACCGACTCCGTACGCGAGCTTTTCGCGGAGCGGGACTTTATCGGATGCGGAGGGCGGCGGGGCTTCCTGCGAGTGAAGTGGGGCGGGCGGAGGGGGTGTCGATGACATGGGGAGAAAAAGTGCAGAATGGCCGGCCGCCGGGAAGGAGTCAGATCAGCACGCGTGCTGGCGTTGAGAGGAGTGCGGTTGCGGTTGGTTGGTGGATATTGGGGGGCATCACGCCGGGAATTAGGGCGGGACGATACGACATCGGTCAACAAATGTCCGCACCTTTAGCGGTGCACGGTACAAGCTTTTTCGCGGAGGGATCGAGGGCGGGCGGCGGCCTGTTACGGCACCGGCTGCACCGGGTAGGCGAATCCGCCCGGAAGCAGGAAATAACGGGACGGGACGGGCTTTCCCTGCGCCTGCGCGTCGGCTCGAAGCTCGAGGAAAACGTAGTCGTCCACGCGATAGGCGGACTGCACCATGGCGGCGAGTCCCGGCACCGTGCTCAAGGGCGGATCGTTCGTTCCGATCGCTTTCATTGCGCGGGGCGGTGTCCATGTCCCGCCCGGTTCGAGAACGGCCATCGACATACTGCCCATGCCCGAGGTGACTTTAAAAAACGGCTGGCCGTCCGGCTGGTTCGAAAAATAGCGCGCCGAGCCGGGCATTTCCATGGATTGGCAGCCGGCGAGGGTCAGAACGAGAAGGGCGAGCGGGAGGAGGGGAAATTTCATGAGTCAGATCGCGGAGCGGGAACGCCGAACGATGGACCGGATTTGCGTCACCGTCTGCCGGAAAAAATCAAAGACGATCATTCTCCCGACCCGGGGCGAAGATTTTCGGCGGTGGCATTTTGTAAAAGCGATTACCCGACCGGCGGCACACCCGTGGCGTCGCGGTAGGCGCGGGTGATTGCGTTGTGCGGCAGGGGGATCATGCCTTTTTCCACCAGGACCTGGCCGAGGGCGGCGGGATCGACATAGCGAAAATGGCTCCAGTCGATGCCGAAGAGGGCGTCTTCGCCGAGGGTGTCCTGCCACGAGCGGCCCCGGGGATCACTCCAGAGCCCTTCTCCATAGAGGGTGAAGCCGTCGGCGTAATCGACGAGCGCGGCTCCGTATTCCTGCAACGCGCGGGCGACGACGCGCGCTCCGGGAGTGAGTTCGAGTGCATCGAGGTCGAGGGTGGGATCGAGCTGGAGAATGACGCCAGCCGGAAGTCCGCCGGGGACACCGCCGTCGGTCCAGATCGCCGGGGGAAAATAATGCGCGAGCAGCCCGCTGTTTTTGCAGGCAAAAACGAGTTTGTGCTCGATGCGACCGGCGAGGATTTCGTCGTGCAGGATCAGGCCTGCGATGATGGGCACGCCGGTGGCGCGTCCGGGGCCGTAAAGGTGAATGCTCTCCCCGTTGCGGATCGGGAAATCGGCGGGATCGAAGACCCCCGTACCGTCGAGCGAGTAGCTGATGCCCGTGCAGGCTTCCCAGTCGCCGCCGCTGGTCCGGTGGGCGGCCCACATGTCCCAGGCGACGCGACGTTCCTCATCGAGGATCGCGAGGTGGGCGTCCGTCTGACCGTCCGGCTCCGCTGCCGGTGGGATCGGAATTTCCGGGCCGAAGCTCGGATCGTGGCCCTCGCGGTGGCCGGGATGCAGATACGGCAGGGAATTGGCACGGAACAGACGGCCCGATTCCTCGGTCGCCAGACGGCGTGCGACGGGGCGGAGGGGAGTTTCGGCGTCCGTGTTGTAGAGCGGAATCGTCCACGCGGTAAGGTTGAGGTGAACGCCGGGCTCGGTGGTCGAGCGGCGCGAAAATTCCATAAAGCGGACGTTATCGGGATGCGTCGGAGCGTTGGGTGGGAGCGGCGTATTCCAGAAGCTGTCGGCGGAAAAAAATGCGGGAGCCATGCCGGAGCGTACGCAGCTGGGTGGCGCTGCGGCGACGAGAAATTACCAGTCGGCGAGATCGCGGGTCTGGGACTGGCCAGCTGTGGGGCCTGGTGGGAAGTCGAGTTTGAAATCCGCGGCTTGCTGGCCGGGGCGCTCGAGTTTCACGACCAACTGACGAACGGTTTGGGTCGGATTTCCGGCGGATAGTGTCCAGGCCGAAGATCCGGGCAAGCGCGTGATCTGGACGACGCTGGGTTGATCGACCGTGATCCGGCGGCCGTCCGGCAGAGAAAGCGAGCCGGGCTGATAAAAGACGCATTGCAGCAGGTCAGGGGCGGTAATGGCTTGAAGCGCGGGGGTATTGGCGACGATGCGCGGCGCAGTTTCGCGAAATTTCTCGATCGCCGCGGGGGCGAGACCAGGTGCGATGATATACGCGTACGTCTGGCCCCGATGGAGGTTACTGCCGTGATCGAACCAGAGCATGAACACGTCGCCTTCTACCAGTTTGCCGCCGTCGGCGGTCGCAGCGCCCGGCGGGGTGGACTGCGGCGTGCGAATCGCG
>JBGTDR010000033.1:0-8499 GCA_041748215.1 Chthoniobacterales bacterium | reverse complement strand
GCCGAACGACGCGTTTCCGGTCTCTGCACCCAGGAGCAAATCGACCGCGCTGCGTACGAGTGGATGGTCCGGCGTGAGAAAACCCAGATCCTCCCGACTGAGCGCCCGCGCCCGGTCGAATGTCACCGACAGCCCTTCATCTGGAAGTGACGGAAAGGCGTCGCTCACCATCTGGCCCGGCCGCAGCAACCAGCTGCGGCGGCCGAGTTCTTCGAGGTGAACGCCAAAATGATCGAGCAGGCGCAGGAAATATTCTTCGAACTCGGCGTCGGTGTCCCGGGCTCGAATGGCCTCGATGAGCGCCGCGGCGGCTTCGGGGCGGTGGGAATTCAGCTCGAGCAGCCGATCGTGTCCGCGGGCGAGTTTTTTGCCGACCGCAGCGCGCAACTTTTGTGATCGCTCGATGAGCGCGTCGAGCTGCGAGGCGGAGAATATTTCCATCAACCGGGTCACACCCGCCTGCAAGTCGCGGACGATTTCGGCGGCTCCGGGCAGGGTGTGTTCGATGGCGTCAAGTCCCTCGTGGTGCCAGCGCGCGAGCACCTCGGATGCGGATCCCGGCGTGTATGGCACGTGGATCGTGATCGGGCGTATCTGCCCAATGCGGTCGAGGCGGCCAATTCGCTGCTCGAGCACCTCGGGATCCGACGGCAGGTCGATGAGCGCGAGATGACAGGCGAACTGAAAATTGCGACCTTCGCTGCCGATCTCCGAGCAAATCAGGACGCGTGCGCCGTCGGGTTCGGCAAAAAAGGCGGCGTTGCGATCCCGCTGAAGTAGCGTGAGTCCTTCGTGTAACAGCGCCGCCGGCACCCGGATCTCGCGCTGAAGGCGGGCGTGAAATTCCTCCGCCAGCTCGCGCGTCCTTCCGATGACCAGCACCTTCTCGTCTTTCAGCTTTCCCAGCAACGCGACGAGCCAGCGGACCCGGGCGGTGAGCTCGTCTGTCGGTGAATCTGCCGCGGCCAGAGGCACGAGCGACGCCCGGCGTTTGGGAAATCCGGAGAGCGCGGCGCGCGTGTTGCGAAACATCACGCGGCCGGTGCCAAATTCGTCCAGCAGGGCCGCGACGAGACGCGGGCGCGCGGATTCCTCGCCACCCTCCAATGCGGCGGCGAGCTCGCGCACGGTCGCCGATTTTGCCGCGAAGACGTCGCGATCCACCTTGCCGAGCGACTTTCCGGTCAGCACCCGGTCGATGGCCCGGGCGACCTGTTCGTAGTGGGACGATTCCGCGAGGAATTGGTCGAGATTGGCGTATCGCTCCGGGTCGAGCAGCCGCAGTCGTGCAAAGTGTCCCGCGGATCCAAGCTGCTGCGGCGTGGCTGTGAGCAGCAACAGCCCTTAGACGCGCGCGGCAAGCGATTCCACGAGTCGGTAATGCGGACTCGGCTCGTCCGGCGTCCACGCCAGGTGATGCGCCTCGTCCACAATGAGAAGATCCCAACCCGCCGCCAGGATCTGGGCGGCGCGATCGGGATCTCCACCCGGAAACGCCACGCTGCAGAGGACGAGCTGACTGTCGAGAAACGGGTTGGCTTCCGGATCGTTGAACTCGATGGACGCGCAACGCTCTTCATCAAAAAGGCTGAAGAGCAGGTTGAAGCGCCGCAGCAGCTCGACAAACCACTGATGCACCAAGGGTTCAGGAACCAGGATCAGCACCCGATCCGCGCGCCCGGTCAGATGGAGCCGATGCAGAATCAGGCACGCCTCGATGGTTTTTCCCAACCCGACTTCGTCGGCCAGCAGGACCCGTGGGCGCAACCGCGCGGCGACTTCGCTGGCAATCGTGAGCTGATGTGGAATCAAATCCATGCGGCCACCCGTAAATCCGCGCACGGGCGATTGGCGCAGCCGGCTGCGTGCGGCGAGCGTTTCGACGCGAAGATCGAACGTCGCCGGATCATCCACCTGCCCACCAAAGAGGCGGTCCTCCGGTTTGCTGAAGCTGATCGAATCGGCCAGCTCGGCCTCGGCAACGTCGCGGCCGCTCGTTCGGTACGTCAGCAACCGTTGATTTTCCACCACGGACTCGACGATCAATTCATCACCGGCGTGCGTGCGAATCCGATCTCCGGGCGCAAACGTGACGCGGCGCAATGGTGCCGAATCCAACGCGTACTGGCGGTGTTCGGCGGCGGCCGGGAAATAAATTTCCACCCGGCCAAACTCCGCCTTCAGCACGAGGCCAAGGCCGAGTTCCGGTTCGCTATCACTCACCCACCGCTGTCCGGGTGCCGCCTGCTGTTTGCTCATCGCCAAAATTCTCCCATCCCCGCCCGTCCGACGCCAGCCGCGAGGCAATGACAATGTCGCCAATTCGGCGTAGCAATTCCGTCATGGCACTCAACACCTGGACCCAGCATCTCCGCCGCCTCTTCGAAAAAGCCGTCACCCTCTACGGCGACGGCCAGCGTGGCGCCGAAACGTATTTCGACGAAAACGAAACGGCATTCCTTGCCTCGATCGGCCTGCGCCCGATTCACGTTTACGACTGCGCGGAAGATTTTGTCGGATCCGGGGAACCCGATTGGGAAACCACGCTTTTGATGGCCGCCGCGCGGCGCGACTTTTTCCTCCACGAACAAAACGGGGAATTCAGTAAAAACGTAATCGCCGAAACAACGCTGCCGCTCCGCAAGGACGATCTCGATGGCATCCCGTGGCTGCCGCGCATCCTCACGAAAGCCCGCGCGTACCTTCGCGGTGAACTGGCTTCCGACGTCATGTATTGCTGCGGCGGGGACCGTCGATTTCTCGAAGCCCACAACGTGCATCCCGCGGATTTCCTGCGCGTCGTCTGGAGTGCTCGCGACGACGATTCGAAAGTGCTGGCGTACGTGCGGGCGTCCGCGGTCGATTGATTCGTGAGCGTCGAGGAGCCTGGGGCTGACGTGCCACGCGGCTTTACGCGGTCACCGCGGTGCCGTCGAAAGCTCCGAGTGCTTCGGCGGCGGCCTCCCACTTTGCGTTGGCGATGGCGAGCGAATCGCTCACTCCCGCGAGCTCGCGATTGATGTTCACCGCGAGTGACGGGTTGTCGTAGGTGGCGGGATCTTCGAGTTTTGCAGCCAGCTCTTTCTCGCTGGCTTCGAGGCGAAACACCTCGCGTTCGAGTGATTCGACCAGTGCCTGCAGTTCCTTGCGTTCGCGGGAGCGCGCCTGGCGGGCTTCAGCTTCGGCGCGTTTTTGATCCTTCGTTTTGAACAGGCTCGGTTTTTTCGCGGCCGGTGCGGCCACGGGCCCGCCGGGGGTAAAGTTCGATAACCTGGGATCGCTGGAAACCAGCGCCTCGCGTTCGGAAGTGGCCGACGTTTTATCGAGGAAATACTGATAATCTCCCGCGTACGGCGTAAGCTGTCCGGCCTGGACGTGCAGGACCTGCTGCGCCAGCGAACGGATGAAATACACGTCGTGACTGATAAATACGAGCGTGCCTTCGAACTGCCGCAACGCCGCGATCAGGGCATCGATACTCGGAATGTCGAGGTGTGTGGTCGGCTCATCCATGAGCAATAAGTTCGGTGGATCGAGCAGCAATTTCACGAGGGCGAGACGACTCTTCTCGCCGCCGCTCAGCACGCTCACTGGTTTGAAAACGTCGTCACCACGAAACAAAAACGCCCCCAGCACCGTACGCGCAAATTCCTCGGACGCCCCACGCGACCCGGCCCGTGCCTCGGCCAGCACCGTGCGGCTCTCGTCGAGCATGTCGATGCGGTACTGCGCGTAATAGCCAACCTTCACGTTGTGCCCTTCGATACGCTCGCCCTGCTGATACGGGATGACGCCGGCGAGAATTTTCAACAACGTCGACTTGCCCGCACCGTTCGGGCCGACCAGCACGGTGCGCTGACCGCGTTCGATCTCGAAATTCAGATCGCGATAAATCCAATGGTCACCGTACGCCTGGTGCAGGTTTTTGAGCGTCATCGCCCGCTGGCCGGATCGTTGCGGTTGCGGGAACTTGAAGCTGATTCCCCGCGCGATTTCCTCGGGTGGCGGGATGAGCTCCATGCGCTCGATCTGCTTCATCTTGCTCTGCGCCTGCGCGGCCTTGCTCGCCTTTGCCCGGAATCGATCCACGAATTCCTGGAGATGCTGGATTTCGCGCTGCTGGTTCTCGTAAGCCGCGCGGTGCTGGATGATCTGGGCTTCGCGCTGCGTGAGGTAATCGTCGTAGTTCCCGGTATACCGCCAGAGCCGCTGGTTGCGAATTTCGATGACGGTATTCACGAGCGCGTTCAGAAAGGCCCGGTCGTGGGAAATCACGATGAACGCGCCCGGGTAACCGCGGAGATAACTTTGAAACCACTGAAGCGCTTCGAGATCGAGGTGGTTCGTCGGCTCGTCGAGCATCAGCAAATCCGGCTCGGTCACAAGCAATCGTGCGAGGTGGGCGCGCATCACCCAGCCGCCGCTGAGCGTGCGCGCCTGGCGGTCATAATCGGTGTCGCGGAATCCCAGCCCCGCGAGAATGCGTTTGGCCTTCGGTTCGCGACCGAGCGCCGCGATGTCGGCCTCGTAATCGGGTTCGAAATCATCGGCCTCGTCCGCGCCGACCACCACCCGTCCCGTTGCCAGCTCCAGCACGGTTTCTTCGCCGACCGGCGCACTTTCCTGCGGCAGAAATCCCAGCTCGACCCCGCGCTGAAAACTCACCGTGCCGTCGTCCGGAGTGTCCTCACTCAGGATCAGCGAAAACAGCGTCGTTTTGCCGGCACCGTTGGCCCCGACCAGGCCGACGCGATCCGAACGGTTGATCTGAACCGACGCGTTCTCAAACAGGACGCGCCCGCCAAAGGATTTGGAAACGCTGGAAATGGAAAGCATCCCGGTCTATCGCAAAATATTCGCCGTCGATGCAAGGGCCACCCGGCGCGGTTCTCACGGCTTCCGCTGAAAGAGGACGCTCACCGGACGGCCGACTTCCGCCGATTCCTCCGTCGCCGACACGGCTCCCGTCTCCAGATCGATCGCGTGAACGACGAGGCGATTGTCCTTCTGGCCGCCCGCGATGAGCCATTTTCCGGACGGGTGAATCGAAAAGCCCCGCGGGACCTCAACCGCCGCCGGAGCAATTTGCCTGCGGGTGAGCTGGCCGTCTTGGCCGATGGCGTAAACGACGAGGGTGTCATCACCGCGGCTCGAGACGTACAGCCACTTGCCATTTGGATGGATTTCGATTTCCGCCGTCTTGATTTCGAAATCGGGACGTTCGCCTTCGATGGTTGGAATCGTCTGGATCGGTGTGAGGACGCCGGTCTCGAGGTCGCGGGCAAACGCGGTCACGCTCAGCCCCATTTCGTTGTTGGCGTAGGCAAATGGCAGCGTCGGGTGAATGGCGAAATGCCGCGGGCCGCCGCCGGGCGGGACCACGCCAGCCTCCGGGTCGGTCGGGGTGAGCGTGCCCTTCTCCGGATCGAACGCAAATGTCCAGACCTTGTCGGTGCCGAGGTCGCAGGCGTACACAAACCGGCTCGCAGGATCGGCGTAAATTGCGTGCGCGTGCGGCTGCTTTTGCCGATCGGGATCCGGGCCGCTGCCTTCAAATTTCACCAATGCGGTGCGATCACCGAGTGATCCGTCTTCGAGAATGCGAAAACAGGCAATGGTGCCCCCTGTGTAGTTGGCGACGAGCAGGTTTTTCCCCGTCGCATCGACAAAGACGTGGCAGGCACCCGCACCCCCCGATGGCTGCACGTTCAGCAAACTCAGTTTTCCATCCGGTTCCACCCGGAATGCACCAACCGCGCCGTCCTTGCTCTCCATCGCCGCGTAAACGAACCGTTCGTCCGGTGAGAATGCGAGGAAACTCGGGCTCTCGGCTTCCGCGGCAAGCTCCAGCGGACCAAGCTCACCAGTCTCCGGATCGATCACGCCGGTGTAAATGCCCTTGCTCGGTGGCGCCCACGTATAGGTCCCGAGGTAAAAACGATTGGCAAAAGCGGAAGTGGAAGCGACGGCGAACATCAGAAGGAGGGCAAGGAATTTCACGGTTTCAGGGAGATTTCGTCGTCGCTTATTTAGAGCGGGAGCGCGACGCTGTCCAATCCGCAGCCGATTTCCTTCGGGCGACAGGAGCAGCGGACCGTCGAGCTGCGATGATTCTGGCCACCGGCTGTCCGCCGCCACCACTCAGGAAAAATTATGGAATCCGCCACCCAGCTCCGCAAAATCGCTTTTCTTGGGGACTATCTGCCGCGCCAGTGCGGCATCGCGACTTTCACCACCGACCTGCATTCAGCGATCAAAAGTCAGTTTTCCGACCTCGAATGCCCGGTCATCGCCGTGAGTGATCGACCCGGCGATTACACGTATCCGCCGGAAGTGCGGTTCGAAATCAGCGAGCAGGAACTTCCAGCCTACCGCCGCGCGGCCGATTTTTTGAATCTCACGAATGCCGACATCCTGTGCGTGCAGCACGAATTCGGCATCTACGGCGGACCGCACGGCAGTCACCTGCTCGCCTTGCTGCAGGGCGCGCGCATGCCCGTCGTCACGACGCTGCACACGATTCTCACCAACCCGAACGACGAGCAGCGCCGCGTCTTCGACGAGCTGGTCAAACTCTCGGCCCGCGTGGTGGTGATGGCGGAGAAAGGCGCAACGTTCCTGCGGGAAATTTACGGAGTCGATGACGACAAGATCGACGTGATCGCACACGGCATCCCGGACGTGCCCTTCGTCGACCCGAATTTCTTCAAGGACAAGTTTGGCGTCGAAGGGCGGCTCGTGCTGCTGACGTTCGGGTTGCTTTCGCCCAACAAGGGTATCGAAACGGTCCTCGATGCCCTTCCCCGCATCGTCGAACAATTCCCGGAGGTCGTTTACGTAATCCTGGGCGCGACGCACCCGAATCTCGTGCGTGATCAGGGGGAAACGTACCGCCTGAGTCTCGAACGGCGGGTAAAAAAACTCGGCGTCGAGCGGCACGTCATCTTTTTTAATCGATTCGTCGAACAGCGCGAGCTCACGGAATTTATTGGTGCCGCGGACCTGTACGTGACGCCGTATTTGAACGAAGCGCAGATCACGAGCGGCACGCTGGCGTTCAGCTTTGGCGCGGGCAAAGCCATTGTTTCCACGCCGTACTGGCATGCGGTCGAGTTGCTGGCGGACGACCGCGGATCGCTCGTGCCCTTCCGCGATCCCGATGCGATGGCCGTGGCGATTTGTGAGCTGCTCGGCAACGAAAGCCGCCGCCACGCCATGAGGCGCAACGCGTACCGGCTGGGCCGCGAAATGATCTGGTCCCGGACGGCCGAGCGGTACGTCGAGACCTTTGGCCGGGCTCGCTGGCAGCACCGGGCCGAGCGTATCGACCGGCTCGCCGCCCCGACCCTCGATCGTCAAAGCGGCGCGCTGCCGCCGTGGCGCTTCGATCACCTTCTGCGCATGAGCGATCCCACCGGCCTGATCCAGCACGCGACCTTCGCGATCCCGCTGCATCAGGAGGGTTATTGCGTGGACGATAACGCGCGCGCCCTCATTCTCACGACGCTGCTCTCGGAGATTGGGGTCGATTTTCCGGATCGTGACCGCCTCACCGCGGCTTACGCGGCCTTCGTGCAGCATGCGTTTGACCGGACGACCGGACGCTTCCGAAATTTCATGACGTACCAGCGCACGTGGTGGGACGAGATTCCGTCGGAGGACAGCCACGGCCGCACGCTCTGGGCGCTCGGCACCTGCGTCGGTCGTGTCGAGAAGGGCGGGCTGCGCCGCTGGGCCGCGGAACTTTTCGAAAACTCGCTGCCGGTGGTGGAATCGTTCACCTCTCCGCGGGCGTGGGCGTTCACGATCCTCGGCCTGCACGAATATCTGCGCACGCTCAGCGGCGACATGCGGGCCAACCGCATCCGCGAAGAGCTGAGCGACCGGCTCGTGCAACTCTTCGCCAGCGTGTCCGGCGACGACTGGCCGTGGTTCGAGAATACGCTCAGCTACGACAACGCCAAACTCCCCCACGCGCTCATTCTCACGGGCCGGTGGACCGGCCAGCCGGAGGTTCTGGAAACGGGGTTGCGGGCGTTGCGGTGGTTGGCGGCTGCGCAAACGAGTGAAACGGGAACGTTCCGCCCGATTGGATCCGAAGGATTTTGGGAACGGGGCGGCGAACCCGCGAAGTTCGATCAGCAACCGATCGAAGCGCACGCGATGATCAGCGCGAGTCTGGAGGCCTACAGCGTGACCCGCGACCCACTCTGGCTGGCGGAGACGAGGCGCGCGTTCGACTGGTTTCTCGGGAGCAACGATCTTGGTGCGGAAGTTTACGACCCGCAAACCGGCGGTTGCCGCGACGGATTGCACATCGATCGGGTGAATCAAAACCAGGGTGCGGAATCGATGCTTTCGTTCCTGCTTTCGCTCGCGGAAATGCGCAAACACGAAAGCGCCTTGCTCACGGAGCGCCGCAAGGCTAGCTCCCCGGGATGAGCTCTCCGATCATTCTCTGCCGTTTGCCCATCGACATCCGGCCCGATTCCTCGCGGG
>JBGTDR010000032.1:0-4246 GCA_041748215.1 Chthoniobacterales bacterium | reverse complement strand
AAGAGTCTCGTAGAAGAAATGCGGGCAGCTTGTCGCGGTAGTGCTCAACATCCTTTTCGGTGACGAGTCCTCGTGTTCTGGCCTCGGCAAAAGCTTGGGAAAGAAGCCAAATTTAACACAAACAGCGCAATTATTGCGCTGTTTGTGTCGATGGCTTCCGCCGCACTGACTTGGGAGTGAGAGAAAACCATTTCTTTCCTTCGGCCTCCGTCACCAGCTCCCGGTAGTGCTCGAAGAGCATCTTGGGGCTGTTTCCAGCTTCCAAGGCCACCTGCGCCGCGCTCTTGGTCACGGCAAGGCGATAGGAGCAAAACGAGTGTCGCAGTCCATTGTGAACGAGTTTCACCCTCGGGTTGCCATCTTCGTCATTGAGGACGGGTTTTGCCTGTCCAAAAGCCCAGGTGAATTGAGCTTCATTTTGAAACTGGGGAAGGATCGGGCCGTGTTTTTTGGCGTAGGGTTTCAGCCATTCCGCCAAGGCCGGACAAATCGGAACCAGCCGCCTTGTGGCGGTTTTGGATTTATCCTTTCCGACCTCGATAAGGCCCTTTTGAAACCAAACATCATGCCATTCCAACCGGAGAATTTCGATGCTCCGCAGACCCGCGAAGCCTCCCAGCGCAACAAACGGCACAAACCGCTCGTCCACATATTTTAGAAGAACGCCAAACTGTTCCGGCGTGTAAATGCCGATGGCTCCACTTTTCTTGTCGTCAAACCGATTGGCAAATTCCGCCTCGGTTTGTTCTCCGCGCGGCAGGTGGTTTTTGCTCCGCGCATACGAGAAGAGGGTGAGCAGAGCGCGGCGGTAATTGTTTTTGGTGCGCTCCCCGGCGTCCTTCATGTCGTCGATCCATTTGTCGATGTCGTCGGCTCGGATTTCTCGAATCTGGCCGGTGAACGCCTTGGAGGCGCGCCCGAATTTGGCGTGCAGGTCCGCGACATAACGCTTCGACTTTTTGGATCGGATGGACTCCATGTATTTTTCCACGAGGTCGGGCAGGGTGATGGGCCGTAATGCGCCCATCTGCGTTTCCTGCTCCTTGTGCTTGGCGTAAAATTGCGCGGCTTGGAGAACCGGCGTTCCGGCCAAAATCTTGTGAGCCTCCGCGAACTGGCGGACGGCATCCGTGATGCTGACTCCAAGCGGACGCAGAATTTCCACGGCATCCGTGATCGCCACGGTTTGCTTCAAGGTGAAGGTGGCAACATGAACCTGGCCGCCCGCCAAATCGTCAATGAGTTGCCGGGCGCGCTTTTTCGCGTCTTCCAGCCCCGAGACTCTTTCCCTTTTCCTCTGGCCTTCGGCGTAGTAGGCAAGCAGGTAACTTTCCTCCCCGCGACGGGGCGAGAAGTAGATCGGAATTTTGACGCCTTTACCTTCGATGACCGCGACCGGGCCGCGCTCTTTTTTGCCTTTGAGTGGGGGTGCCATAAATGGGTCTCGTTTGTCACCCATTTGACACCCAAACGCATAAATTGTCAATTTACTCTGTAATCGCTGCGTTTTCGAATCCTGTCCTGCCCACCATCTCAATTGCCCGTCGCGCCCGATTTATTATGGGTCGACGGGCATTTCGCTTTCGTCGGGAACCACCGTCAACTTATCGCCTGGACCGCAGGCAAGCCACTCCTCCGAACGCGTCGGGATCGCGCAGAAGTGTGTCGCCGGACTCGCATTTACAGAGAGGTTCCGAGCTGATGCCAACCGACCACTCGGAAACACCAAAGGGGGAGATTTTCGCGCCGGAATGAAAGCGGAAAGTCCCGGTTACTCGCTCAACTTAACACGGATGGAACGGGATCACTCCGAAGCGGGAGGAAGGAATCGTACGTTGTCGACCGAAGGTTCGAAGGTGATGTGACTTTCCTCCGCCGAGAGGATGAGGCGGCCGCCCATTCGAAAATCCTGGAAAACGACGCCGTCACCATTTCCGTCAACGATCTGGCCGATTGAACCTTCATCGGCGACCCGCGTGGAAAGTTGGAAATTTTCGAAGCGGAGACCGGACACCCGATCTCCACCCTCCACGAGAATCAGTCGATTAGGGTTGTTGCGGCTCAATTGAAGACCTTCCGGATGGCGGCGATCTTCGACTCGCACGTCGCGAAAGGTGATGTTGCGTAAATTGATATTTGGCGCGCGGCGAATCTTTCGTCCCCAAATGAGGCTGCGGCCACCTTCCTTGCCGATCACGTCGATTCGTTCGTACGTCAGGTCGGTGATGTCCCGGCCGAAATTGAACCAAAGAGTAAGGTGACCCCAAATGCCGCCCCAAAAAACGACGTTTGTCACGAGCGATCCGTTGCCGCCTTTCGTGACGATGCCGTCGTCGTTGATGAAGAGAAAACAATCGTCCACGCGGTTACGATCGCCGGTGATCCAGATGCCGTCGGAATTCCCGGCCCAATGAACCATGCTGAGATTTTCGTAGCGATTGTCGTGCGTCTGATCGCCTGCGAGGTCCTCAATGGCAACGGTCCAGCCGGTAGCGTTCACGAGGGTCAATCCTTCAAGGTGAAAATGGTGCGTTCCCTCGGAATAGAATGTGGCATGTTTAATCAGATAAGGAACGTCCCAACTCTCGTGCGGCCATTCGCCGTTACTCAGAATTCCTCGGCCGCGAATCACAATGTCGCGGCTACCAGGCGCAAGAACGAATCGCCCTTCCACAATCGCACCCGCAGCGAGATAAACTCGCTCCCCGGATGCGAGTGTGAGTTGACCGTCCCCGGGCAGCCGGTGAAGACCGGGGCCGAAATAGTACGTTGCCTCCAGATCCGGTGTGTCGGGAGCGTCCGTAAAGAAAAACAACGGGTTAAGACGATCATTGACCTCCACCGACACCTTGAGCGGTCGCGGCAACACAAAAATGAATGATCGACCATCGGCCGCTATAGTCGCAGTGAGAGCATGTCGCAACGGACGAATATCAACAGAACGAGCGACAGCATCGGGAGCAAGCAGCGTTACGCGAACCTCAATGGCGGTGTCGGCAAAGGAAAATCGCGTGAACGACGCGGAACGGATCTCACCCTTATCTTCACCGAACTCATGCGCTCCGCGCAGGATCCGGGTTGGGTCGGCGCCAGGATAGTCGCGAAGGGTCCAGCTGTTGGTTGTTTCAAACACAAAGGCTCGCGAGAATTCCATTCCGCCAATCGGACGAACCTCAACACGATATGCGGAGGACCGGGCGAGACCCTCGACCGAACGCAGATCAATATCATCGGCAATCCGGGGTATTACGACCTGCGGGGCCGCGGAAATGGATGACAGAAAACAAGAGAGGACGAAGAAAAAGACAATGCGGAACATTGGGTGGGGACTGTCAACCTGCCCGATAACCTCGCAATCATCAAGACTACATGAATTCTTCGTCGGATTCGTCGCGGTTAAGACAAACGGAATTTCGCGACTGCTCCATTAATCCACCTCGATTACCGTAAAGAACACTTGGAAAGCGGAGAAAGCCCGTTCACCAGAACCGAAAAAAGTGCGAATACCGACAAATTTCGCCAGGCGTCAAAGTTCGGCAAACGTTGACTCCCAACCTGTATGCCTCGACTCACAGGACGACGAGCCGCCGACGATTCAAGATACGCTCGCATCCCGTCCAAACAAAAAAAGCCCGATTCGTGGTTTCCCACGAATCGGGCATAATACTGGCAACGGCCTACTCTCGCACAACCTAGAGATGCACTACCATTGGCGCTACAGCGTTTCACTTCCGTGTTCGGGATGGGAACGGGTGGGGCCACTGTGCAAGGATCACCAGAGGACGGTCCACAAAATTTGTGAACCGGATCTCTAATGATGTCTCAAAGAACCGAGATTCTCTGACATCCGCATATGGGGTAACGCAGCAACAACACATTCTGAGAAAATGCTCAGAATAAAAAGCCGAACGAATATTAGTACCACTGAGCTGAACACATTACTGCGCTTACACCCGTGGCCTATCAACGTGGTGGTCTTCCACGATTCTTCAGGGAGAGTTCATCTTGGGAGAGGCTTGGCGCTTAGATGCTTTCAGCGCTTATCCTTTCCAAACATAGCTACCCAGCACTGCGCCTGACGGCACAACTGGAACACCAGAGGTTTGTCAATCCCGGTCCTCTCGTACTAAGGATTGAACCCCTCAACTCTCCTGCGCCCACAGTGGATAAGGACCGAACTGTCTCGCGACGTTCTGAACCCAGCTCGCGTACCACTTTAATCGGCGAACAGCCGAACCCTTGGGAC
>JBGTDR010000031.1:0-22226 GCA_041748215.1 Chthoniobacterales bacterium | reverse complement strand
CGCCCTCACGCCGACGCCTTACCCTTCCCCGACGCCCGCCGGATAAACCCGGCGGCAACTTTCCGTCCGTCGGGACGATGACGCCGCAAAATCCGTTGTCCCGGTGGCTGTACGCACGATCGCGTCTGCACTGCCACCGGGATTTCGTCCGGGAAATCGCTCCGCCAACCGCTGATCGTCGCCGCCAGCTCGCGGTCAAACCGCACCTCCAGTCCCGTTGGCTGTTCTTTCTCCATCCTCGACTCCTCGACCGTCCCGCTTACCAACTCAAGATCCCGCGCCGCGCCGTTGAAGCAGCGCGCGCATGATGTGCAGGTGCTCGTAACGCACCGCGTCGCTGCATCGCTCTTTTACTTCTCCGAGTCGCGTCGCCGGCGCCCCGCCAAACGCCCGCTCGATCTCCGGCCGCAGCCCAGCCGGCACGAGGTCCTCCAGATCGAGATCTTCGCCGGCCTCCCACGCTTTCACCAAATGCGTGACCACCGTGCCCGTCGTTACTTTCCGCTCGTTCGCGATGGTCTCGATATCATCGCCCGCACGAAACCGTGCCACCGTCTCGCGCACCGTGTCGGCCGATGACAACACCCGCGCCGCTGGCGACGGCGCCGGTGCGCGGTCAGGCCGGGCGTCGCGAAATTCCCGCCGCCCATTCGTCCCGCCGAACTCCGCGATCACCGCAAGGAATTCCGCGGCGAATTCCTCTGCTTTGCGTTCCCCGATTCCCGGAATTTCGTGAAATTCCTCCCGCGTGGTCGGGTATTCCCGAGCGAGGTGCCGCAGCGTCAGATCGGAAAAAATCACGTAGGCCGGCACGCCGCGTGCCTCCGCCAGCTCGCGCCGCACGACCCGCAACCGCTCGAACAACCCCTCGTCGTATTCGAAATCCACGCTACGCACTTTCCGACGTGATCTTTCGACTTCCGGTGCCCGCGTCACCGCGATCGCCCGCCGATCCTTTAAAGCCGCCAGGCCCTCGTCCGTCAGATCGACCGTCGCAAATCGTCCCTCCGACCGGGCCGCGAATCCCATGCGAATCAGCTCGCCCGCCAGTTCTTTCCAAGCCGCCGCCGTCCGATCCCGGCCGATTCCGTAGGTCGGCAGCTGGTCGTGGCCGCGCGACCGCACCCCCGCCGTCTCCGCCCCCGTCAGCACTTCCACGATATGATTCACACCAAAACTCGTGCCGCTCATCTGCCGCACCCGGTACAAACACGAGAGGAATTTTTGCGCATCGACCGTCGCGTCCACCCGCTCGCGCGGCGCGAGACAGTTGTCGCAGCCGCCGCAGTTTGCTTCGGGAAACGTCTCGCCGAAATACGCGAGCAACACCTTGCGGCGGCAGGTCGCACCTTCCGCGTAATCGACAAGCTGATCAAGCTGGCGCTGACCCACCATCCGTTCCTCCTCGCTCTTTTCCTCGAGGAATCGTTTCTGTTTGATGATGTCTCCACGACCGTAAAACAGGATGCATTCGCCCGGCAGCCCGTCGCGCCCCGCACGTCCAGTCTGCTGGTAATACCCTTCGATGCTCGCCGGAAGATCGTAGTGAATCACAAATCGCACGTTCGATTTGTCAATCCCCATGCCGAACGCGATTGTCGCGCACATCACCCGAACTTCGTCCCGCAAAAACGACTCCTGGTTCGCCGCCCGCACTTCGCTCGTCAACCCGGCATGATACGGCAAGGCCGGCACGCCACTGCGTGACAGGCTTGCCGCCGTTGATTCCGCCGCCTTCCGTGACGCGCAATACACGATGCCCGCGTCTCCCGGGTGCGCCCGCACGTACGCCAGCAGCTGGTCGTTCGCACCCGCTTTTGGTGTCACCCGGTAGAGCAAATTTGGCCGGTTAAAACTCGCGACGTACGTGCGCGCATCGCGCAATCCCAGCAACCGCACGATGTCGCTACGCACCCGCTCGGTCGCGGTCGCCGTCAGCGCCATCACCCCGGCATCCGGCAGGGCCGCCCGCAATTCCGCCAGTCGCCGGTACTCGGGACGGAAGTCATGCCCCCACTCGCTGATACAGTGCGCCTCGTCCACCGCGACCAGTCCGGCATTCCACCCGCGAATGTCGTCCAGCATGCCGTCGAGCAGCAGGCGTTCTGGAGCGAGATAAAGGAGCTGGTATTCCCCAGCGTGCAGCCCGCGCAACCGTGACCGCGACTCCGTCGCGTCGAGCGTCGAATTTAAATATGTCGCCGCCACGCCATTCGCCCGCAGCGCATCGACCTGATCTTTCATCAACGCAATCAATGGCGACACCACCAGCGTGAGTCCCGGACGCAACAACGCCGGCAGCTGGTAACACAATGATTTGCCTCCGCCCGTCGGCAACAACGCAAACACGTCCCGTCCCGCCAGCGCATCCGCAATGATTTCCTCCTGCAACGGCCGAAAACCGTCGTAGCCAAAAACCTCCTTCAATTTCGCCAGCACCTCGTCCCGCATCGTCACGCGCGCCACGTTACCACCGCGATCTTCCAATCCAAGCCGAACCAAAACGAACCAAATCTCCCATCCCACCCGCGACGCCCCACCTCTCGCGAACATTCCGCCCCCCGACCAGCAAATCCACGATTCCCAAAATCCGGTGTTGAAATTCCCCGCAACCCATGGTTGCCTACGCGACTCGCAAGTTCCGGAGAATTCCTGAGTAGCTCAGTGGTAGAGCGGTCGGCTGTTAACCGATTGGTCGTAGGTTCGAGTCCTACCTCAGGAGCCATATCGTAACTGATTTTTAATCAGTAACTTACGCGCTCCCAAGGCGACGAAAACCCACAGAAAGGGCGTTTTGCCAGCAGAACTGTCAGCGAAGCCCTGAAGCGGACCACGATTCGTTCGACTCTACCGCCACTCCGGGTTTGCTTCGTGTGACCTTGATGCCCGTGACGAGGTCGGCCTGAAGCTTTGCTTTGGTTCGATTCGTCGGTCAACGAAGATGCAGAAGATGGCTTGCTTCGCAAGCGATCACGCCAGCGGCGGCCCAACTCGAGACGTGCAGATCAATTTTTTCGCGTGCCGGGACGACTCACGTTGCGACGCGGGTCTCACTCGGGAAAAGATGTTTTCGATGCTGACAACGACCGTCCAGAATCCGCGCCATGAATTCCATCTTAGTATTTATCACGGGCGTTTTAATGGGAGCTGGGATCTTATTTATTTGGGCATGGTTTCAGGAAAAATCCGAGGCCATTTCACTTCCCACAGATTTCTCCGAAGTCTCCCTCGATCAACTGCCGTTTGACGGGGAATGGTTTGTGTTTTGGGGCGGAAGCACGTCCGATGAAAACGCCCACCACGGAATTCCGACTCAACACTTTGCTTTGGATTTCGTGATCTCAACTTCTGGCGAGGAAAAAACCCACCACGCCCAAGGCGGCATCAACGAAGATTATCTTTGTTGGGAACAGCCCATCATGGCCGCACATGACGGAATTGTTGTCATTTCAGCCGACGGGATTCCCGATAACGCGCCGGGAGAAATGAATCCGCAAATGGTTTACGGAAACACCCTCATGATTCAGCACAAATCGGGTTATGTATCCGTCTATGCCCACTTGAAGCAGGGCACGCTTAAGAAGAAGACGGGTGAGGTCGCCCTGTCCGGTGAGGTCATCGGGCTCTGTGGAAATTCGGGAAATTCTTCCGAGCCTCACCTTCATTTTCATGTTCAAAGTGAGGTGGGATTCGAACGGGGAGTCGCCCTGCGACCCGTTTTTAAACGAATTCACGTCAACGGCGCTCCAAAACACGACGCTTCTCCGGTCAAGTCGGAGACGGTCGGAAACCCGAGCCGGATGCCGCACGAGGCGGAGGTTCGTTAGCTCGATGCTGACTTGTAAACCGACCGGAATTTGTTCGTGGAATTTCACGGTGGAGGGCGAAGGATTGCCTGCAACGACCCGGATGCGTTTTGAATCAGGGTCGATTCTCGTGGGAAATCGGCTTTTTCAGATTTCGAAATCCGGGCTGATTTCGCCCCGATTTACGATGATTGACGCGGCTGGTCAGGACCACTCGACGGGGCAGTGGGTCAATAACGTCCCACACGAAATCCGGATCCGCAGCGGAAACGATCGGCTCACGCTTCGGCCGGCCTCGATCTTCAGCCGGGAAATCATTTTGATCGGCGACGAGACCAACGTGTCGATCCGCCCCGTGCACGGTTGGACGCGGAGAGCTGTGATCAGCGGTCGCTGGAGTTCATTCGAGACGTTGGTCTTTGCGTTTTGGCTGACTATCATCCTCTGGTGGCGTGCCAATTCGGGGGGCGGCTAACCGATTCGTGGCAAAAATTTGAACCGACCCGATCTTGACGCCCGCGTTTCAAAGATATGACCGTCAGCCAAATCCTGAGCCTGATCTGGATCGTTCTTCCCGCGGTGGTGGGAATTTCATACGGCATTTATCGCGGAAAATTTCGGTATTGGATTCCGTTTCTGCTTTCGACGATCATCGGCTACGTGCTGGTGATCGGTTCCGTCCAGATCCGGGAGTCCGAATTGCGGCAGCGGCTCCGGGAATTTGATTTGAACAACGATGGTGTGTTCACGAGCAGCGAGATCACTTCGGAGCAGCGGGAGGTCATGCGGGCATTGACGAACGACACCGGGCGGACCTTTGCACCGTTCACCGGCATCCCGATTACGGCCATTTGGGCCGCGATCAATCTCGGGGCGCTGGGAGCGGGCTTTCGTCTTGTCTCGATGGGAAAAGCTTGGTCAACGAAGCGCTGAGTTTCTACACAGCTGTCGCAGATCGGTGACCCGACGCGAACGAGATAGGCGGGCTACCGAAGCACCGCGCGCCAGCTCGAGTCGACGAGAACGGCCTTGAGGAGCGCGCGATCGGAAGCGTTGAGCGCACTTAGCTCGGCGGGAATTTTGCCTCCTTTCACAGCATGGCTGAGCGCTGCGAGGAAAAGTTCGGGCTGGTCTTCATCGGGCACGTTGAGGTCGGGAGGAAAACTCGCGTCGAGAATCCAGGTACCGGTGTCGGTGCAAACGATCATCTCGGCTGCCCATCGGAGCACGTTCCCGATTGAGTCCCCGGGGAATCGTTGTGCGACGAGGTGAATGATACCAGCGCGATCCGGCACGGTGAGCAGGAGCGCCAGAAAAAACCGGTGTTCGGCGTCGTCGAACGTGGCGCGCATCGCGACCAGCGCGTCGCGGCGGATGATGTCCTCCAGGGTCGGCATCACGAACGGGGCGAGGTCACCATGTCTGTCCGCGAACGATTCCCAGATGTCATCCCAAACCCCGAGCTCGCGCAGGCAGGCGAAGCTGTTTTGCAGGATAAAAAATCCGCGTTCGAAATCGAGGCGTTCGATCATGGAGCGGACGAGGTCGGGGTATTCCGGCGCCCCAGTCCGTTCGAGCGCGTCCAGGAGCTGTTTGCGGCGCAAAGTGAGGGCATCATCCTGCACGGGATCGAGGGCAACGTGCGGCGGGAGATAGGTAAATTGCGGCGAGCTGCCCGGATCACAGTGGGTGCGAATCACGACCGTGATCGACGGTGTATCGAGGTGAAACAACGAATGGACGCAGCCCGGACCCGAGGTGATGGGAACGGTTGCACCGGTTTCGAGCAGACGCGTTTCGATCAGCTGGAGATCGCCGAGTTGGAAGTGCGCGGTGACGGGGCGGACGTTGTCGAAACGATAACGTGCGTGCAGACTCGAACCGGCGACTACGTGAAATGCACCGGAGAAGCTGTGCTGGTGGATGTCCGTCGTGCCGTCCAACCAGAAAAGGATCTGGATGTAAAAACGGGTGTCGTGATGGACGATCAGTTCCGGCTGACCAAATCCTGAGGAACTCTGTGTCGGTTGTTCGTCGTCAAGCAGGAAGTCCTGAATGAGGCTCGGGAGATCGAGATGCTCCGATGGCGGGTGTTCTTCGAGGGTCGCTTGCGCGATGGCGGGAAACGCGGGCAGCGAAAAGTTTACGCTTTGCCACTTCGTCCGTACCGTCCGGCCAAGGTCCTCGAAAAAAGAATTCACTCGGCGAATTTCCGGCAAGACGCACCGGGTCGGCAAGCTGCATCGACGAAATTGCGACACATCGCCGCGGGCGCAACAGCCCGCGCATGCTTACGCCGCCACGGGATCCGAAACAGCGCTGAATTCCTCGATCATTTTGCGATTAAAGGCAGGGATGTCGTCGGGATTGCGGCTGGTGATGATCCCGTTGTCCACGACGACTTCCTCGTCCACCCAATCTCCTCCGGCGTTCCGGATGTCGGTTTGAATGGCGGGCCAGGACGTGAGGCGCCGCCCGCGAACCACGTCCGCCTCGATCAGGACCCACGGCGCGTGGCAGATTGCCGCAATCGGCTTCCCGGCATCTGCAAAGTCACGGGTGAATTGAACCGCCGCCGGCGTGGATCGCAGAGTGTCGGGATTGTAGAGACCGCCCGGAATCAGCAAACCGTCAAAGTCGCTTGCGTCGGCTTCTTCGAGGGTGAGGTCGACCGTAACCGGTGATCCTTTGTCGGTGTGATTCATGCCGACGACCTCTCCCGGATGAATCGAGACCACCGTCACTTCGGCACTCGCATTAAGGAGGGCGTCCCGGGGACCCTCCAGCTCGACCTGTTCGAATCCGTCCGCCACAAGGATGGCAATTTTTTTACCGTTGAGAGTCGTGTTCATCGTCTCAAGGTTCGCAGCCCACCCGTTGGGTGGACGTGATTGTCGGGGCTTGTGCCCGCCGACTTCGGAACTATCGCAGCCGGATGCGCTGGGCGACCGAGACCTGACCGAGGAGATTTGTGGCGCGGATGTTCACACGGGAAACCGTTTTCCCGCGCTTGGGAAAACGAACTGTCCACTGACCGTTCGTGTCGTCGAGAATCTGAAGGTTCGCCTGACGCTGGCGGCGCTCGCCGATGATTCGGTATTGCACCGAGTTGGCCCCGAGTTGCCCGGTGACCGTGCCGCGGATGATGACCCGCCGCTGGCGATTTTGAACACGACCCACACTGACGCTGGGTGTTGCGTTGGCGATAAGGCCGAGGGCAATGGTGCCGGGATGTTCCAGCTCGACGACGAAGTCTCCAAAGCCAGTGGGAAGGTCGAAGCCAGCCGTGATGAGATAATATTGGGTGAGCGGAACGATGTCGGTGAGGATTTCCGGCCAGATTCCGCCGGGACCGCGATTGAGGCTATCATCATTGCCGATGAGGGCATTGGTGAGTGGATTGCTCGGGTCGAAGCCGCCCTGGTAAAGGATGAAGACTGGATCGAAAGCCGAAGTCGGAGGAAAAACGGGTAGCGCGTCGATCACGGCGGCGTCGAGCTCTCCGGCGGACGTCACAAAAAATGGCATGACGTGGTAACCAACCGCATTCGCTGCGACCGTGACCGGCGGCAGATTTCCATTAGGCACCGGGCGGTTGTAGCGGGGCCCGGTCGGACTCAGGGTTCCGGAATAAAGATCGATGTCGGCCCACGCGGAGGCCGAAAGCAGGATCGCGCAGAAAGAAACGGCCGTCCGGAGATTTTTCATGACTGTAAGAATGGCACGAGAACACCCGGCACCGTCGGGTGAGTCAACGCCTTTGTTGGGAAGTGTGGTTTTCTCCGAACCACCCGTAAAATCGTAGTCTTGAGGCGGAGATTCCGATATCGAAATGCAAAAGTATGAATCGCATCGCCGCTTCGTTGGACGCGCGGCCCCGGGTTTGCCTGGCCGCCGTCACCATTTTTCTGCTCGCCGCTTTTGGTGGAAGCGCTGCCACGTACGACGAATGGGTTGAATTGCATCAATTGGAAGGCGCGGACGCCAAGCCGGGCGCGGATCCGGACGAGGATTTGTATCCCAATGCGCTCGAATATTTTTACGGGACATCTCCGGCCACGGCCAATCCGCCCTCCCCCAACGCGCTGCAGATGGAGAGCCTGGGCTCTCAGAGCCAGTTGGTCTATGGCGCCGACATTGAAGCGGTCGACTCGGTGACGACCCGCTTGATGAAGTCGAAAAATTTGGACGAATGGGAGCCGCTGACGGTCGAGCCCAGCGTCGAGGCCGGGAGTCTATTCACGACGTATCGATACGTCGTCCCTCAAGGTGAGGTTCCGTTCTTTTACCGGCTGGAAGTCACCGTAACGACGGGCGGAGAGCCCGTGACGATCTTTGGCGCGCCGGTCACAGTGGGATCGAACGTGGGGTCCCAATGGGAGGGTTTGCCCGCGCTGCCGTCGGTGGTGATTCGCACGGAAGCGCCCCCGGTGAGTTCGACGGATCCGACTCCAAATACCTCGAAATTTCCGGAAGTCGTCGGCACATCGCTCACGGCATTCACCGAAGCCGCGCTGGCTGAAGCCAGTGCCGCGGGACAACAGCCGCGCCGCCGATCCTGGCTCGGTTGGTTTCTTTGGGGCAACGGCACCCCGCCGCCGGGAGTTAGCCCCGGCTATCCCGTGACGGATAACTACAACGGCGAACCGTGGGATTTCTTTTCCTTTCAATATTCGGCAAAGGCAAAGGACCCCTTTGCGGTGGGGGAATGGAAACCGTTGCGAGTCGACCAGGCTCCGCTCTACGCGAACCCACTCACACTGCATTACGCGTGGCCGCCCGGGCAATTCGGTTATGTGACCAAGCCACTTAAGCCCTTCCCGAATAACACTCAGTATTGGCAGGACAAAACCATCGTACGCGGCCCGAACGTCTCGCAGGCGAATCCGTTTTTTTACCAGTACGGAGATCGCGTCACGAGCGGAGCGATTCCGGACACGTGGCGCGAGTCGTTCTTTTTTAGCGCGATGCGGCCCCTCGAGACACTCGTCATCGTCCCCGGAAATCGTGTCGGCGATGATTTGTTGCAGGACGGCACCTGGAACAACAATGGCACGGTCGCCACGCCGGATTTTCAGCCGTTCCCCTACCCCGTCTGGGACGACAACCTGTTACCGAAGGATCAAACGCCGTTCGCGATCCAGGTGGACCGGATCGGTGACTGGGACACGGACCTGATCTGGGAGGGAACCAATACCCGGTCACCGACCTACGCCACGCAGCGCTATCAGCGTTCGACGTTCAACGCACCTGGCATCGGCAACTACCTCAAAATGACGGTGGCGCAGGGTTCGCCTTACGTCTGGTGCGAAACGAACAACAATAAATTTGTCAGCTTTTACAACCTGATCCGAACCAACCTGGCGGGTCAGATCGCCAACAATACCGGCACCGACGCCGGAATGGTACCCGGCGGCCCCTTCACCGTGCCCGGGGTGACCGGCGTCAAATACGTGCTTTTTTACGGCGACCACACCAATCCGAACCAGTGGTATCACCAGGTCGAACCGTGGTTTTACGATGCTCCGAGTGGCGTGCCCGGGGGATTCAACCCGCCTGGCAAGCAGCACAATTTCACCTACACGGCGGTGTTTTACCGGGACTCCGCGGTGACTGGATTTAACAGCGGGACGGATTCGCAGGGCAATCCGTTTGGGTATCTGGAATTCGCGAACGCTGGCAAAAACTGGTTTGTCGTCGGAGCGATCCCGGTCATGCATTATTACCATACCGGCGTCACCGTTGACGGCGTCGATCTCCTTGTTCCGGCGGCCCGGGCGTGGGCGGACGAACTCGGCAAATACGCGTTCAATTTCCTGACGGGAACGAAGATCTCGTATGCGGTCACCAACATGGACCTCGCGACAACGACGTTCGCGACCACGGTTGCCAATCCTTACGTCGCGACCGGTGCACCCGACGCCGCTGCGATGACGGCCAGCCCGACACAAACGGTGATGTGCCTCCAGCCGCACCAGTATCAGCCACTCACGCTCGGTCCGGATCTGACAAAAACCGCCCGACCCCAAGTGCTGTGGAATCCGCTCGGTGGCGTCGACGCCGAATTCCCGATTCCCGCTGCCTCGCCGCCCAACGCCAATAAATCCACCCCGGAAGCGCCCAGCCGCTGGGACTATTGGAGTCTGAAAGGAAATCTCAAAACGATCATCAGTGCTGGTTTTACGAGCAAACACCCGTTCCAGAATTTCCTGCCAGTCATGCCGCCGCCGGACTGGGCGCGGAGTTATCAACAGACGGGATTGCAGGCGGTGAACATCACCGACGTCGGCACGGGCAACCGTCTGGTCGCGGAGGTGCCAACGGCCTACATCAAATCCGATACGGGCAGCGGCGCGACACTCCGCGTTTTGGTCGATTCCAACACGGGGAAAATTCAGCAAATCAACGTGATCAGTCAGGGCTCGGGTTATCCGGACGGGCTGCCACCAACGGGTGAATTCAAAGTCGTCATCAGCAGTCCCAGCTACGCACCCGGCCGCCAGGCAACCGCGTACGCGCAGGTGGGCGGGGGCAACGTGCTCGCGGTTTTTATGTCGGACACGGGAGCCGGCTACTCGCCCACGATCCAGGTGACCCAGGAAGGTGTGATTACCGACCCGGCCATCATCATTCCGAATTTTGACGGCGCCGGGAATATGCTCGCTGGTCCGGCCAACGTCATCTCGAACGGTGCCGGTTTTGATTTCAGCGACCCGGCCAATCCGCCGAAACTCACCGTTGTCGGAACCGGAAAGGGTGCAGTTGCCGAGTTCGTCAAACCCCAGAGTATCCTTTCCATTACGGATGCCCCCGCAGCCGGATTTACCGTCGCTGGCAGCTATCCGTCGACGGGTGATGCTTCTGCGGATGCAGCGCGAATCAATGTGCGCGTGCCTCCGCCGGTCGCCGATGCGACCGCGCAAACTGCCTCGGTTTCCCAAGTCAACCAGACGGGCGGCCTGATTTTTAACCTCACGAACCAGGGGAAATACACGTCTGCCCCGACGGCATCGTTCACCGACGAAAACAACAAGGTCATTCCGCTCACCGTCGATTTCCGCAACGGCGAAGTCGCCAGCCTCAGCCTGCCGCGAGTGAACCCGCCAGCCTACAAGATGCGAACCCAGGCGACACTCGTATTCTCGGGGGGAAATCCCACCGAGCCTGCGGCGGGCACCGTGCGATTCGAGAGTTCGAGTCTGCTCACGGCCGTCGTCAAGCGCGGCCAGTATGCATCTGAGCCAACCGCAAAATTCGTTGATGACGATGGCGTCGACATACCGCTTTCGCTCAATTTCGACCCCGGCAGCGGCGGCGTGATCAACGTGTTTGTGACTCCCACGAATCCGCCCTCGATCTACAAGCTGCTCTCGCCCAAACAGGTCATCTTTTCCGGAGGTGACCCGACCGAAAAGGCCGTGGTGTTTTTGTATCCCGTCGCGGCGGTGAGCGGGATCGCTCTTGGATCGCCCTCCGTCGGCGGCTACGCCACCGATGTGCAGGTGAACTGCGACGGCGGCATCATCCTGCCTCCGGGCGTCACCCTGCCTGAAATCGCCTTCGCCATCAATCCAGACGGGACCATCGACAATGATCCGGCGACGCTGAGGGTCGTTTCGCCGGGCACCGGTTGGACCTACGGCGGGAATTTCCGGATCGTCGGTGGGCGCGGATACGACGCGTTGGTCGCCCCGATTCTCAACCAGAACGGAACGATCATTTCGGTAAAAGTCCTGCGAGGCGGCAACAACTACCTTAGCCAGGTGTATCCCTTTATCAGTAGCGCCAGCACGACGCCCGCGCAGCTCGATGTTGTCGTCGAGAATGGCTCGATCAAAGCCGTCAACGTCGCCAATGGCGGCGCGGGTTACAAAGACGTGTCGATCCAATTTGTCTCGAGCCCCGGCGGGAACGATCCGGTGGTGGTCAACAATCCGAAAGGCGCGGTCGCGGAAGTGGTTTTCGGGACTGATGGAAACGGCGGAATCTCCGCTCTCAACCTCGCCAACGCCGGAGCAAACTACCTGCCCGGGACCGAGGAAAAAACCACCCCGACGAGCCCCTCCGCCCGCATCCAATTCCTCTCACCTGCGCCCGCCGCGGTGCCCGGCGGTGATGCCTCGGGTTACATCGGCAAGGTCCTCGTGCCCACGACGAACGTGCAGCAGGTATTTGTCGATACGCTGACGTCCCAATACACCAACTACACTTCAGCGAACGTCCGGCCCTTCGGCGGCGGTTTTGGCGGCGCCGGCGCACCCGATGGCTACGGCCTCGGCAACCAGCTCTCGGCCTCCACCAAGTTCATCGGTGACCTGTTCAATCTCCAGCAGTTCGTCGCGTCGCCGGCTGGTGGCAGCAGCGACCAGTCGAGTCTTTCCCCGAGCGACTTCGCCATCAATGCCGCGCGAACGGCACCCGGCGCGTTCGAATTTTCGATTTACCAGGAGCACAGCCCGCTCATTTCGCTGAGCGGTGCGCTCAAGAGCTCCGTCCAGGGCCTGCAACGCACGGTCTCACTCCTGCATTCGCAAGATCCCTACGGCAACAACCCGAGCGATCCCGAAGTCTGGCAGTTCAGCTATTTTTCACTCTTCGACACGAAAGCCGGACGCGTCGTCATCAATCCCACGGCCACGATCCCGGTGCTCGGTGTCGTCAGTTCCAATGGCAGTCCTCCGAGCATTCCTGATGTCGAAAACGCCAGCAAAACGGGCCTCAATAAGTGGACGCGCGGCGCACTCTGGAGCGGATTCGGCGTTTCGGATCAATGGAACGATCAACATTATTTCTACGGATATTACCTCGGCACCGCCGCGCTGGCCGCCATGTTCGACGGATCGTGGGAAACAACCATCAATGGCAAACCGCCCAGCGTCTGGGCTGATCCCGGCGGGATGGGTACGGCCGTCGATCAATGGCTCATGACACTTGCGTACGATCCGGACAACACCGCTTTCGACAACGCTCTCTACAAAGTCGATGCCGCCGCGGATTTCAAATATCAGAAATTTTCCTTCTTCGATCAATGGAACGGCCACGGCTGGGCGACCGGGACATCGCCGGGTCGAGCCGGTGACGTGGAGGACGGTAAATTTGGCGACAACGTCCCGTGGTCGGTCTGGAATTCCTTTGGCACCGGCAGTTTCAATTTCGACGGTGAAAACGAAAATTCGATTTACGAAGGCATTCAGGCCTGGTCCGCGGCCATTCTTTGGGGCGGAGCGACCGAGCGGAAGGCCGTGGTCGACGTGGGCATCTATCTGCTCACGACCGAAATGGCAGCCGGCGACCAATATTTCCTCGATAAAAATTACAACTTTTCGAAGACCAATCTGAACGCATTTTCGTGGGCTCCGGTCACGACCGTGGACGCGAGCGCTGTCAATAAAAACGGCGGCAATACCCTCACCCCAGCAAATTCCGACTACAACGAGACCAATCCGGCCGCGTTTTACACCGCACCGGAATTTTTTGGTGGCGCGGCCAGTGCGGGTCAGTCGCTCATCAAAAAAACGTCCAACACGCTCAATAACTTCTTCTACGCCTACCCGACGGGATCGAAGTTTATTCAGGCGTACCCGCCGTCGCCGTGGACGCTGAGCATATCGCGCCACACCGATTACATGCGGCGCTGGGCCGGTTCCATGATGCGTCAGGAATGGACGGCCGCGCGCAATTCCGCACTTTTCCAACCGGCAAACTGGCTGGCGATGGCGACGACCGCGGCGCTCGCCGGCGTGCCGTACAATCCGGGTGACACTCCCTACCCGCTGACCGGCACCCAGCCAAACAATCCACCGACGCTTCCCTACATCACCCGCCTGATGTCGAGTTGGGTCACATTGAACAGCGCGGCGGGTGCCGATGCCGCCAAACAACCGGCATTCACGGCAAGCTCGGTGCTCAGCTTCCTCCTGTCACTCGACTACTACGGCACGCCTGACTGGACCTACATCGCCAAAGCAACGGACAGCGCCGGTGCTCCCGACGATACCGCCATCGTGTTTTCCGCGGTATTTTCGAAGGTGGTCGGTAGCAATGTTCAGACGACACTGGTTGGATACAATCCGGGTTGGACCACTCGCTACGCGCACTTCTATCGACTCAATCCCGATGGCTCCACCGACCCCGCCCCGGTCTCTGGAGCCCAACCGATGACCGTGCTCCCGAAAAAGCTGACCTTCCAAACGCTCACGATCCCGATCAATTGAGCGTCAACGGGTTTGTCCTGAGATCGAAGCGGAACGAAGCAACCTGTTCTGTGAAAATCTGCGCCAATCTGCGGACGATCTTTCCGTCGTGATCGAATCAGATTTCTTCGAATCCGCGGCCCGGTCGTCGGGTGATCGGGAACGCGATTGACACGCCGTCGCGTGATCTCTGTTCTCGACCGCTCACCTACTTTTTCTCGTGCCGTCCAATCGCATCGATACCGCTTTCGCGAAACTTCTCGCCAACCAAACGCCTGGCTTCATCGCTTACCTGACTGGAGGTGATCCGGATCTCGACCGCTCGGTGGAGCTTGTGCTCGCGCTCGAACGGGCCGGCAGCGACATCGTCGAACTCGGAGTTCCTTTCTCTGATCCGCTTGCCGACGGTGCGACGATCCAGGCTGCGGCGGGGCGGGCTTTGGCGGCCGGCGCGTCGGTGGCGGGCGTGCTGGACGTGGTTCGGAAAATCCGGCTCGTATCCGAAGTCCCCCTCGTGCTTTTTACGTATCTGAATCCGGTTTTCACCTACGGATTCGAGCGGTTCCACGCGGACGCTGCGGCGGCCGGCGCGGACGGGGTTCTCATTCTCGATCTGCCTCCGGACGAAGCAGCGCGCAGTGCGGAATTCACCGCACGCCACGGACTGCGGGCGATTCAGCTGATCGCACCGACCACTCCGCCCGCCCGCATGGCGCAGATTGCGGCATTGGCCGAAGGATTTATTTATTACGTCTCGCGCGAAGGCGTCACCGGCGAACAGACAACGCTCGCGGACACAATTGCCGCCCAGGTCGCCGAATTGCGCCGCCACACTGGATTGCCCATCGCGGTAGGTTTTGGCATTTCCACGCCAGAACAGGCGGCCGAGGTCGCCCGCCACGGCGACGCGGTCGTGGTCGGCAGCGCCATCGTCAGACGGATCGCGGAAAATTCTAATTCGCCAGACCTCGCGGCGCGCGTCGAAGAATTTGTCCGCCCCCTCGCCGCGGCAGCCCGGACCTCACAGACCTAAAATCTGGCTGCCGATCTGGCGGGCGGTGGACCATGCGCCGTCCTGAACGTTGGAAAGTACGGTAAGATGCCAGCCTTGCGTGCGACTGATTTTCGATATCATCGAGACGCCGGGATCACTGCCGACCACAGAATATTGGAGATCTCTTTCGGTTCCCTTGCGCACCCAGATTCCATATCCGTGATGGCGGACCGGGTCGCTGGGATCGATCTGCACCCGGGGATCGAGGAACGTCTCGAGCAGTGACTCGTTCAAAAGCCGCCCTCCCATCAAGCCCTGCCAGAATCTCCGCATGTCGCCGACAGTCACAAACGCCCCGCCGTCCGGGCCGCCGCGAATCGGGATCGAATAAATGTTTGCCGTCAATCGCCCTCCACCGCGCGGCACGTAGCCGGTCGCCGAGTTTTCCGGAAGTTGGTCGAGGGAAAAATAACCGGATCGCTCCATGCCCAAAGGTTTGAAAATCGCCTCCTGCACAAAAACCGGAAAGCTGATACCCGCCACTTCCTCGACGATCAATCCGAGCAGGAGATATCCCGCGTTGCTGTAGGCAAATCGTTCGCCCGGCGGAAATTTCATCGGCCCATTTTTGAAGAGTGGTAAAAAATTACCGATGGACCGCATGCGGTAACAAGGCACGTCCTGCCAGATGTCCGCGTAGCTCGTCTGGACCTCTTCATCGAAATAATCCGGCACGCCCGACGTGTGGCTGAGCAATTGGCCCACCGTGACGTCCCGGCCAAAATGAAAGGTCTCGGATCGAACAACGTCCGCGAGCGAGCTGGCGAGGGACAAGCGCCCTTGCTGGATCAAAATCCCGATCGCAATCGCGGTGAAAATTTTACTGCCTGACGAGGTGCCAAAACGCGTCTCGATCCCGTTCGGAAGTTCATCACTCCGGTTGCGGAATCCAAATGCCGCGTCGATCCCGGCCTTGCCCGGCTGATCCAACGCAATCACACCACAAAACCGTTTCTCACGGGCGATCGTCGTTATCAATTCGGAACATTCCATGGCAGCGTAACGACCATCATGAGCATTTCCCGAGCCCGGAGCGAGCGCCAGACCACTTGCCTGCACCCGCATCCCGTCCTAGTCTCCATCCTCCCATGACTCTGGAATTCACGAAAATGAACGGTGCCGGCAACGACTTTGTGATGCTGGATAACCGTGACGGAGGGCTGACGCTCACCCGGGAGGATATCACGCGTCTTTGCGATCGCCATCGCGGCATCGGCGCGGATGGCGTTCTGATCGTCGAATCCGCCGACGCCGACGCCGATTTTCGGATGCGATACTACAACGCGGACGGTGGCGAAGCGGAAATGTGCGGCAACGGCGCGCGGTGTTTTGCGCGCTTCGCTGGAAAACTCACCGGCGGCAACAGCGCGGAAATCCGTTTCGAGACGCTCGCCGGGCTGATCGGAGCGCGGAGTGTCGGAGAGCTCATCGAACTCGAAATGAGCACCCCGGACGGTTACGCGCCTGCCGCGACACTCGCCGTCGCCAGCCGCAAGCTCGACGTGCATTTTCTCAATACGGGCGTGCCACACGCCGTGGTTTTTGTGGACGATCTCGAGTCTGCCGACGTTTGCTGCCTCGGCGCAGCCCTCCGGCATCACGAGCATTTTGCGCCCCGGGGCACCAACGTCAATTTCGTCCAGGTCGAATCTCCGGGAGAGATTGCCATCCGCACCTACGAGCGGGGCGTCGAGGACGAAACCCTCGCGTGCGGCACCGGCGTCGTCGCTTGCGCGCTCATTCACCACGTCGAGACCGGCGTTCCCTCACCCGTTCACGTGCGTGTGCGGGGCGGCGATACGCTCACCGTCGGATTCCAACCGCTGCCGGCTTCCGGCGGTTTCGGCGCGGTCACGCTCACTGGACCGGCCGATTTCGTTTTCGACGGAGCGATCACGCTCTGATTGATTGCTCTCCTTTTCCATGTTTGAAGGCACCCACACTGCACTTGTCACCCCCTTTCGCGACGGGGCGTTCGACGCTCCCGCATTTCGTGACCTGATCGAATTTCAGATCACGGAAGGCATTTCCGGGATCGTTCCGGTCGGCACCACGGGAGAGTCACCGACGGTTTCCCACGACGAACACAACGAAGTGATCCGAGTGGCCGTCGAAGCAGCCGCCGGGCGTTGCAAAGTGATCGCCGGGGCCGGATCGAATGCCACGAGCGAAGCCATCGCGCTTTCGGTGGAGGCCGCCAAACTCGGAGCCGACGCCGTTCTTTCCGTCGCACCCTACTACAACAAACCCTCGCCCGAAGGCCTCTACCGCCACTTCCGCGCCATCGCCGAAGCCGTGGAAATTCCCGTCGTGCTCTACAGCATTCCGAGCCGCTGCGGCATCGAGATCGGTGTCGAAACGGTCGTGCGCCTCGCCGCAGACTGTCCCAACATCGTTGCGATCAAGGAGTCCGGCGGCAGCATGGACCGCGTGAATCAGCTCCGCACCCGGCTGCCCGAGGAATTCGAAATCCTCTCCGGTGATGATTACGCCACGCTGCAATTTCTCGCCGCCGGTGCGGTCGGTGTCATTAGCGTCGCCGCCAACATCATTCCCCGCGAAATGGTCCATCTCGTCGGATCCTGGCTCGCGGGTAAACCCGCCGGTGCCCAAAAAATCCACCGGAAGTATTACCAATTTTTCCACGACATCTTCATGGAACCAAACCCGGCACCCATTAAGTTTGCGCTCGCCCAGCAGGGCCGCATGACCTCCGAAGTGCGCCTGCCGCTCTGCGAAATGACGCCTACCAGCCAGGAACGCCTGCTCGCTTCCCTGCGTGACCATGGCATCACCGTCCGCTGAAACCATGGCCGTCCGACTTCTCATCAATGGTGCCCGCGGGCGCATGGGCCAGGCGCTCATAACCTGCGCCGCCGCCGACCCCACCCTCGATGTCAGTGCCGAGGTCGATGAAGGGGATGACTTTTCGGACGCTCTGCCGGGCTGTGACGCGGTGATCGATTTCACCCATGCGACCGTGACAGCTGGAATTGCGGAAGCCTGCGCTGCGGCTGGCAAGGCCCTCGTGATCGGAACAACCGGTCATGACGACGCGCAGCGGACGGCCATTTATGCCTGCGCAGACCGCATCCCCATCGTTTTTGCACCCAATTTCAGCGTTGGGGTGAATACGCTTTTCTGGCTTACGGCAAAAGCGGCCACCATCCTCGGCCCGGCGTTTGACCTCGAGGTCGTGGAAATGCATCACCGACTCAAAAAAGACGCGCCCAGCGGCACAGCGCGGCGTTTGGCGGAAATCCTTGCCGATGCGCGGGAGCTCAGCTACGCGAACGACGTCCGACACGGCCGCGAGGGCATGGTGGGTGCCCGGACGACTGACGAGATTGGCATGCATTCTCTACGTGGCGGTGACGTGGTTGGCGATCATACCGTGGTTTTTGCCAACGTTGGCGAGCGGGTTGAACTCACCCACAAGGCCTCATCGCGCGACACGTTTGCCAACGGAGCCCTGCGCGCCGCGCAGTGGGCGGTTGGCCGCACGCCGGGGCTCTACGACATGCAGGACGTTCTCGACCTGCGGTAAACCGATTGCCTCCCGTGCGCGTCGGCATTGCCCTTGGGTCCAACCTCGGCGACCGCCACGCCCACCTTCAACAAGCAGTTGATTCGCTGCGCGAGTTGGCGACACCTGGAGAATCATTTCTCGTTTCCCGGATTTACGAGACTGATCCCGTGGATTGCCCGCCCGGGTCGTCGACGTTTCTCAATGCCGCTATCGAAATAGATTGGACGCTGACGGCATTGGATTTACTTCGTAACCTGCAAGAGCTCGAGCGTGAGGCCGGCCGCCCGAGTGTGCGTGACGTGAACAGTCCGCGGCCGCTCGACCTCGATATTCTGTATTTTGGCGATCAGATCGTCGATTCGCTGGATCTGGTGATCCCCCATCCCCGCCTCACTTCCCGGCTTTTTGTGCTCGCTCCACTCGCAGATATCATTCCCGCCCGCATTCTACCCGGCCAGGCCTCAACCGTAGCGCAGCTGCTGGCCTGCCTTAAAGAAAGCGAAACCAATATGCCGCTTTATATTGCCAATGAATGTGATAGAACTAATGTTACGTAGTTTCCGGATAAACATTAGCGAGTCCAGGAGCTTCGAATTTGGATCGCTCTCCTTTTTCACCTTAATGATTTTCTTCGCGACGGGAGGCCTGACTTTTGCAGGTGAACCTGAAGCCCCCGTCAAAACCGAGGTTCCGCCGGATCAGCTCGAGACGCCTTACCGAATCGAGGTGGTTGCCGAGGATTTGCGGGTTCCGTGGGAAATGATGTTCCTGCCGGATGGACGGATGATGTTCACGGAGCGCACGGGCTCGGTTCGTATCATTAAGGATGATCAGCTCCTCCCTGAACCCGCGCTTGAGCTTGATGTTGCGCAAGGCAACAAGATGGGCCTGCTTGGTATCGTCGCCGACCCGAACTTCGCGGAAAACCGTCAGGTCACGCTGGCTTACAACTACCGAACCAATGCGCCCAACGAAGGACGGCCGGATTTTCGCCTGCGAGTGGTGCGTTACCGGGAGGATAACAACCGTCTGGTCGATCCCGAGGTGCTGGTCGAAGACATACCGGCCGCGAGCAATCACACCGGGTGCCGTCTCGTTTTTGGGCCTGACGGCAAACTCTACGTGACAACTGGAGATGCGGATCGTCCCGAGCCAAGTCAGAATCTGGGTCAACTCCACGGCAAAATCCTGCGCCTCGAGCCGGACGGCTCCATTCCAGCCGACAATCCCTTTATTGGTGTCTCGGGAGCGCGGCCCGAGATCTGGAGTTACGGTCATCGCAATCCCCAAGGCCTCGCTTTTCAACCGCGCACCGGCGCTTTGCTTTCGTCCGAGCATGGCCCGAACGGCGGTGACGAATTGAACTGGATCACACGCAGAGCCAATTACGGATGGCCGGTAGTTTCCCACCGCCGGACGCAGGACGGAATGGAGCCGCCGTTTCTGGAATTCACGCCGTCAATCGCGCCGGGTAAGACGATCTTTTACTCCGGCAAAGCGTTTCCCGAACTCGCGGGCGATGCCTTGGTGTCGTGTCTGCGCGGGCAGAGCCTGCTTCGCGTGCAACTCGACGGGCAAACACTCAGATCGTTTAGCGCGCTCTTCCGGGGAAATTTTGGCCGCGTACGTGACGTCGTCGAATCTCCCGAGGGTTACCTCTACGTGAGCACTTCCCAGCAGGATCCCCCGGAGGGTCGTCCGCTGCCGGGATACGACCGGATCCTGCGTATCGTTCCGGCAAGCGCACCGGCGTCGGCTTTCCCGGAATGGAAACCCGAACCGCCCGGCGCGTTTTCCCCCTCCCCCGCCGTAACCGCCATCGAAAAATTAATCCGCGCCAATTGTGCGAGTTGTCACGGTGCCGGACTCAGCGGCGGACTCCACAGCAGCCTGCTGGATGGACAGTGGGAACACGCCACCGACGACACGTCATTGTCTCGCATCATCGCGGAAGGCCTGCCCGAACACGGCATGCCGGCTCCCCTAAATCCCCTCACCCCGGACGAAGTCAGTCTGATTGTGCGCTACATTCGCGACCGCGAGCCGGAGGCCAAGTGATCCTGCAAAACCCGAATTTGGGCGACCAATCAACTTTCGGATCACGCAGTTGGAGGTGCCGTCAGGATTCCACCGCGCAGGAATTACCCGTCGTTCGGAGGGTCCCGGTCTTCGCGCTCTCCGCTGCCGGGAGACTGTGTGTCGCTAATAAATTCTTCCTGCGGCTCGTCCATTTGCTGTTTTTCGGGCCGGGGTAATTCTTCCGCCCCGTCCGGAGTGTGACCCGCGTTTGCACCGCCAAGAAGCTGGGGCATTACAGCGATCAGGATCACCAGGAGCACCAGAATCGCAACGACGGCAAGAAGATATCCCATCATTATCAATCGCTCACGCCAGCAACGACGCGTGCCTCGCGGATCTTATTAAAAAGACTGACCCTCAGATTGACTTCCCGATTCGCGAGCGGCTGACACCAACCACAGCAGACGAAAAGATAACATCGCCGCAGCGAAGAAATCCCTCATCGCTAGGACTGGAGAAGATCCACTTACGGCGCTCGAAAAATTCGCTTGGTGTAGGGGCATTTCACTTCTGTGCCCGGTGAAAATCCCCGCAAGTCCACGTAACCCGCATTCGGCGCGTGCGGACTCGTCACAAATCCGGGTTTGCCCGGGACCGGCGTACCGTACGGCATCCCGCCCTCAGGAATTGGAGAGATCACCGGTGCCGGTGGCGTCGGCGCAGGCGGTGCGGTCTGGGTGCCGTCCTCCGGAACGCGTTGCCCTTCGGAATTTATCAGGCGCGCACTTACCAAAATGAAAACGATGTCATCTTTCTCCGGATCGTTGTTCGATCCCTCGGCAGTAGGATTTTCGACATTGGGCAGATCACCGCTGCGCATCCCACCCAGAACCACCGCTTCGCCAGAGCGGATCGTCACGGTGGTGGAAATCTGACGCACGCTGAAGATGGGCTGGTTGATCGCACGCTGCGAGGACGGGTCTGCTCGCATTGCCTCATTAACAGCGTCACCGCTCGCAGTGGATCGTTCGGGACGTTCGCCGGCGAAATTGATAAACCCGTCGAAGTTTGTGATCCGCGGTGAGAGGTGCAGATCGATGCGGCCGCCATCCGCAATTGTCGGCGTCACGTCGAGTTCGACGCCCACGTTTTTCGTTTCGAATCGACTCGGCGTCGCGATGTCGTGCTGCGGCGTTGGCGGGTCGAATTCCGTGGGGTAACGCAACTCCCGTATGATATTGATCACCGCGCGATTGCCCGAGCGGGTTGTTACCTTTGGTGCCGTCAGCAGATCGATGCCCTTTTTCTGGTCCAGTCGGCGAATCAGAGCCTGAAATTGCTCCGGGCTTAAGACCGCCTGTAGTGAGGGACCTTCTTCATCCCCGGATTGGTTGGCAAACACTTCATCCGCCAGTGCTGGCGGCATGGAGATAAATTTCGACTCGATTTCGACCTGCGTCGCTTGTGAGCCCAGGGCTTCTGAACGCTCGGCTGTCGCGATGTCCGGCGTCTTTGGCGTCGCAACGTTCACGGAGGATTCCTCCGCCACGACCTGCACCGGACCGATCGTTCCGAGCAGCCCGGCGACTGCGGCCCCGGCTATGAACCACGCCGCGCGGCTGCGC
>JBGTDR010000030.1:0-6982 GCA_041748215.1 Chthoniobacterales bacterium | reverse complement strand
AGAAGGCTCCCGAGAGGCTTCAGGAGGCGGGTGGTGAGGGTGTGGGTCAATTTCATTATGGTGATTCGGTAATACGAATTTTTAGTTCCGTAATACCGGAGCAGCACATGGCGTGCCACGGGGGATTTCGAGGACGAGCTGGGCAATACGCGACATCGGCGTCACTCACGCCTCCGGTCGGCGCCGAACGTGCGATCGCAAAACAAATCCAACGATCGCAACGGGAGGCAGCGCAAGGAAGGGCCAGTAGGTCGACGCGGGCGAAGGTGGCGGTGCCACGCGCAACGGTGTGGTGAGCCGCGCGGCGCCAGTGGCGGTCGTGACTGTAGTTGTCAGCAGGTAATCGCCGGAAGCCGGCAACGTGGTGAGTGCGGCGTAGAGGAGCTTATTTTGCGCGGCCTCGCGGGTGGCGGGGATCGCGGTGAGGTCGGTTTTTGATTCCATCGAGCAGCACGGCGGCACCCACGCCGACTGCGGCGTGGCCGGGTCGCTGGAAGTCTGAGCCTCGAGTGCAAATTCCACTTTCGCGTCGAGCACGGATTCGTTTGTCGCTGCACGTTGCACCATCACGCTCAGGTCGGTCGGGCCGGCTCGAAGTTGGGAGGCAAAAACGGTGACGCGATACGGCCCGGACTCCGCCTGGTCGATCACGACGCCGCCGTCACCCCGGGCATTCGACGTTATCGCAGCAAGACCAAGGGCGGCAACGAGCAGGACGATCAAACGCGGAGGTGTGGCGATTTTCATCCCGGGAGAAGGGTGCCGCGCATTTCCATGGGTTGAAAAATAACCCACACACCGAACGCGTAAAGCATAGCCGCCAGAATTGCCCACGGCAGGAATGCTCGCACGGGACGCGACGGGGATCCGCCTGGCTGGCGCGCGACGCGCCACAGGGCGTAGAGGGTGAGCAAGAATCCGGCGTCGAGGATCAAAATCTCGAGGCCAACCAAGCCGGGCCAGGCTGCGGATTGGAGCGCCCAGTCCGGGTCGGCTGAACCGAAAAGCCGCTGCGCCACCGGGATCGGCGTGAGCAGGCCGGTGACGAGATGAAAAACAAAATGCGCGATCCACATGGCGAAGCCGAGCGGTGCGAGCGCGACCGTAAACCGGCTGAGTGTTGGCAGAAATGCGGGAGTGTCGCCGGTTCGGCCGGGCTGTCGCGAGAGGGTAGTGGCCGCGCCGAGCAGGAGCGGAGGCAGGACGAGCAAAGCCAGCGCGAGGAAGATCGTCGTGAAAACGACGTGCGAAAGGCCCGAGGCCTCTTGGAGGCGGCGCACCGGCGCAATCATTCCAGCGGCATTGGCAAACGCACCGAAAACGAGCACGGCAACAAGGGCGGCGAGATCGGGGCGGTCGCGGAATTTCCGAACCGACGATCGCGGACCGTCCGCCCAGAGATCCGCGCCTGGCACGACCGGGAGAAGGGAAACATTTTGTTTCGGACACGCGCTCACGCAGTCGAGGCAGAAAGTGCAATCCATGTTGCCCGCTTTGCGAGGTTGGAAGAGTTCGAGCTCGCAGCCGCGTTGGGTGGCGTTGCCGCGTAGGCAGTCGTACGTCCGGCACGACCGGCACGCATCCGGCTCGCGCACCCGGACTTCAAGGGGAGACGCCAGCGATTGAACGAAGTGGAACTGCCCAATCGGGCAAACAAATTTGCAAAATGTTCCTCCGCTGAAAATTCCATCGATCACCAGCACGGCGGCGAAATATCCGACGATGATCAGTGCCGTGATCCACGGATCGTCCCAGAGCCCAAACGCCTCGTAGGCCCACAGGTAAATCACGAGGAGCACCGCGGGCAGGAATTTCGACCGGAGCGCTCGCGGCCATTTCCCGTGGGGGAGGAGCCTGGTCAACGGACGGGTCGCGTCGCGCACCAGAATGAACGGGCAGGACATGCAGAACAAATTTCCCGCAAGCAGCAGACCGATGACCGTAAACCCGCGCCAGTGAGTCCACGGTAATACGCCCGCGGCATTCATGGCTCCAACTTGCGGACCGGTGAATCCGTCCCAGACCACGAGCGCGGCCAGGGCCAGGAGCACAATTTGCAAAATTGGCCGGCCGCGTCGCGCGAGGAACCGGGTGATCGGAACCAACGCCGACTCACGCGGCGGACGCGTTGCCACGCGGCGAACGGGGTGCGTGAGCGGGGTGCGGCGTTTCGGGCCGAGGTATTCCAGGGCGATCAATCCCGCCGGAACAAAAAACCCGATCGAGCCGGGCACCCACATGATCGCGCCGGCTGCGGCCTGATCCTGCACGGCCGACAAACCGGAGATGCGCGGAGCGGCGGCGTAGGTCGGGTAGAGCACCGCCTCATAGAAAGAAAGGAACGCCGCGAGGGCCGTATTCTGCAGATCAGCAAGTAGCAGGTAAGGGATCATGGTCCAGCGTGGCCAGGGCATGCGGCTGGGCCACGGCGCGATGACGGGCCACCAGAAGAGGATGGCTGTTCCGAGAAATGACGCGTGTTCAGCCCGGTGCCAGAACTCGGACCGCAGTGCCAACTCGTAGAGCGGCGGCAGGTGCCAGGCGACGTTGGAGATAATGAACGCGGGCCAGGCAAATGCCGGGTGCACGAGCAGCGCGCCCAAACGTTTCAGCGGAGGCCAGATGAGGAAGGGACCGAGTGCGTCGACCCGAACACACCGCGGCAGGCCTGTGAGCAGAGGCAGAAATGGCGCGCCCAGCAGGATCAACGGCGGAGCGACCATGGTCAGCAGGAGATGCTGAATCATGTGAACCGACAGCAAAAAATTGGCGAACGCGTCGAGCGGTGATGCCACCGCGACGTAAATCGTAAAAAGTCCGAAAAAAAATGCCGCCAGCTGCCAGCCCGAAAATCGATGGGGCGCCAGCCGTCGCACGCGCAACCAGCCTCGCAGGTAGATGATCGCAGCGAGCGACAATCCGAAGAGCACGCCGGGCTCCAACGCCCAGGAGGCAATCGCGGCGTCAGCGGCGGACATCATTTCGCCCGCGACGGTAACGGGAATGACCCCGAGCGCAACGCCGTGTAGGCGGAGGCGGTATTCGATTTACCACGAATCGCTGCGGAACGGAGCGGCGGGCAGGTCTTCGGAGTTGGCAAGTCCGGCTTGGGGATCATTTTGCCAGGCGTAACGCACCGCCACGGGATCCGGCACGGCAGGGGATTCGACAATGACGGTCGTGCCGGAAATTTGCGCCGTGGCGGGGTGAAAGGTTTTGTTGGCACCGGCGATTTCAAATCCCGTGAGGGTGTCGCCGCGAACCTTCAAACCTTCGGCGGTTTCGGTGAAGCTGATCTCCGCTTTGCCGGCGGAGAACGTGACGCGGTCAAAAATGGGACCTGAGGCAACGACGCGCTGGCCGTAGGTTTTCTTCAACGCAATCCGGGCGAGACGCTCGCCGACGTCCCGTTTGTTTCTCGGGTGGATGTCCTTGCTTTCACCGATATCGATGGTGATGGCCTGGGCGGTGCCGGGCACGGTGAGGGCGGTTGTCTGGGCCTCGCGGAGAGCAGCAATACTGCCGGGGCTGAAGCCGTTGAAGTTGGGGAGTTGAACCCAGAAAAAGGGGAGATCCGGCCGTGCGAACACCTCCCGCCATCCGGTGATCAGGGCGGGAAAAAGGAGGCGGTATTCTTCCGCACGGGTGATGTTGTTTTCTCCCTGATACCAAAGGACACCGGCGAGCGCGGTGGGGACAAGCGGGTGGACCATTCCGTTGAAAAGTGCCGAAGGTTTGTCGCGGTGGGGCGATCCATCGGGGTTTGGTGGTTTTGGAATCCACGGCTTTTTGAATGGTTTACCGGCTGCCGTGGCCTCGGCGGCCCGTTGTTCCGCGGCAGCGATTTTGGCTTCGAATTCGGCCTGAAGGCGCGGGAAATCGTCGAGCCGCTTTTGCCAGTTTGGTCCCACGAAGCGGAGCGCCGGGTCGTCGGCGATCGAGGCGGGGGTCATCCAGGCCTCGATGTCGGTGCCGCCCACGCTGGCGTGTATGATGCCGATCGGAATCCCAAGGGTTTCGTGAATCTTGCGTGCGAAATAATACCCAACGGCGGTGAACTGACCCGCGGTTGTCGGCGTGCAGATCGCCCAGTTCGCCTTCAGCGCTGATGCCGGCTCATTTGCCGCGAGAGTCGGGACGGCGAGGTAGCGGATTAGTGGCACGTTCGCTGCGGCGATCGCGGCTTCGGCGTCGGCGGACTGCGCGAGTTTAAGATTCATGTTCGACTGGCCGGAGCAAAGCCAGACCTCGCCGACGAGCACGTCCTCGGAGACAATGGTCGTGTTCCCCGTGAAGGTAAGTTTTGCCGGGGTGGCGCTGACCTTCAGAGGGTCGAGGGTGATCCGCCAGGTTCCGTCTGAGCCGGTGGTTGCCGTGACGGTCTGTCCGGCGAACGTCACTGTGACCGTTTCGCCCGGATCTGCTTGACCCCAGACCGGCACTGGCCGGCCAGCCTGCAAGACGGCGTGATCGCCGAAGAGCGGCGAGGGGGTGACGGCGGCGGAGAGTCGGGCCGCAGCAAACAGCGCGACCGCAAAAACAATACGAGAGGGGAACTGGGCCACGGCGAATCTTTCAGGTATCGAGCGAATTAAGTGAGGTCAGCACATCGTAGCTGACATGGTCAGGAACGCGAGTTGCGTCTCGGGGGTTGGAGTAGGGGTCGGTTTATCTGTTGCCCGCTTTACCGCCCACCATCCCAAAATGCAAAAACGGCACCCACCGGAGCGGGTGCCGTTCTGAAGAGGAAGACCTGCTTGAGAGGTCAGCTCTGCACGGAGGCGGCCCGGCGGCGGCGGAAAACCACCACGGCAAGGAGAAGCGCACCGATTGCGGCAGCGTAAGTGCTCGGCTCGGGGACGACGGTCAAAACGCCCGTTCCCGAGAAGTAGAAGTCATTCTTGAATGTTGCCGTACTCAACGAGCTGCCGTAGGTGCCGGGGGCCTGCGCGCCCAAATTGGTGAGCGTCAGACCGCCAACCACTTCGTTGACGTCTGCGCCAAGGCTGGCGAGACCGAACGTCGTTCCACCCGCGAGGGTGAGAGTAGCCGTGTCTGCGATCACGTTGCCGGCTCCCGTCAGAATGGTCAGGCTGATGGCCGTTCCCAGAACGCTAACGTCCCCGGAACCCAGCGTGCCGCCGGCGCCGACGGTTAGGATGCCGTTTGTCACGGTCGTCACGCCCGTGTAGGTGCTGGCACCATTGAGCGTCAGGTTGGCGAGTCCGGTCTTGTTGATGCCGCCTGTGCCGCTGAAACCATTAGCGAACGTCGTGTCGACGTTGGTGGCGAGTGTTCTGACGGCCGTGCCCAGGGAAGCAGCGGTGGTGTTCGTGAAGCTCAGCGTGCCCGTCTGGACGGTCGTGGCACCAAAGGTGACATTTCCGGTGAGGGTACCGATGGCGTTGCTGATAGTGCGGGCGGTGGCATCGGTGCTTCGGATTGTTCCGCCGTTGAAGACTACAGTGCTGGTGCCAAGCACGCCGTTGCTACCCAAACCCACGACAGCGCTGCCGCCGCTCACGGTCAGATTTCCCGAAAAACTATTGGCCGTGTTGGTGATATTGTAAGTTGAGTTGTTGAGAATTGTGACGCCGCCCGTGCCGCTGATGACTCCATTGATCGCACCGCTGTGGTCCTGGGTCTAGAGTGTGAAGCTTTGCAGCTCAATGTTGCCGTTAATCGCGCTATTCGTGGAGAAGGCTCCCTCGAACAACGAATCGCTGCCGAGGCGAACGAGGCTATTGACTGTAATGTTGCTATTCACGAAACGCAGCGCACCGAGAGCGTTCGACCCGGAGCCGGTCCCGCTACCGTTGATGATAAACGCCTCCGAGACGGTGCGGCCGTCCCCGGCGAGACCGACGCCGTTGCCAGCGGCGATTTCGGTGTAGTCCGTCCCGAGCGTGCTCGCCGAAGCCCCGGCCGACGACCCGAGGGCCGAGTTGCTGCTGACGTTGATGCGCGCGGTTCCACCGCTCAACGTGGTGATACCGGTGTAGTCATTCGTCGCACCCGAGAGATTGACGACCCCTGTGCCCGTGCCGTTCAAGGCCAGTCCGTTGGTGCCGGTGATTCTCGCGCTGATGGTGTTTGATATGTTTCCTGTTGTGGGGGAGAGCGAGCTGTTCAGTGTGATGCCGGTCCCCAAGGTGATGGTGCCAGCACTCAGGTTGTATCCGTTGGTCACAGTTGTGTTGAATTGGATAGTGCCCACGTTGACCGTGCCGACGGTGACCAGACCTGCAGCAGGGGTAGCAAGGGTTCCGCCCACGCCAAAAATGGCGGTGGCAGCCGTTGTGTCGGGCCAGACGACATTGTTGACGCCATCGAACCAATTCAGGGTGGACGTGTCCCAACCCGCTCCCGCGCCATCAGTGGGCGGGGTGGCCGGTGCGGAGGCATTGTAGGTCAGCGTTTGCGCTGACATCGAGCCAACGGAAAGGGCAAGCGTGGCGAGCAGGCCGGCGGTCGCCGTATGGCGCAGTGATTTTCGAATTTTCATTTGTGGGATAGGTGGGGTGGGATTTTTTAGACAGTCGCGCTACAGCTACAGACGCAGAGAGATGGCGGGGGCTCTGTCGACGTTCGGAGGGGGAGGGCGGGGATGTCGCTGTAAGCTTCGATAGCCGAGATCTTTACCTTCTGACAAGACATCTTTTGGAGGTAATGTAATTCGGCGGCGGACAAAAACGTCCCCCGCGAGATCATGGTGGTGAACCTCCTGAGCGAAATTTTTCCGGGGTGACTGGTTGGCACCGGATCGAGGGTGACCCGTCAGGTTTTGTCGGAGCCGGTGGTTCCCGTCACCGATTGTCGAGAGAACGCGAGCCGCGTTGGGGATTTGGGGCGGATGTAGTCTTCGGATTGATCTGGCCCGATGCTGGTTTCGGCGGGGGGCGTTCCTCCCGCGAGCGCCAAGCGGAAGGGGTCTGACCGGCGAGGCGGGTGAACCAGAGGGTGAAGTGCGCGGGGTGGCGGA
>JBGTDR010000029.1:0-66985 GCA_041748215.1 Chthoniobacterales bacterium | reverse complement strand
CACGCCGCGCGGCTGCGCGTGCGAAAGCGAGCGAGCGAGTCGATCCGCCGGGCAAGACCAGCTTTCGATTCCGCCATGGCGACCAATCCCGCCGGGCCGGACTGTCGCGTTCCGAGCAGTTGGGACGCGGCCAGCAAGGCTTCGCCGTACGCGCGAACGTCTCCACCTCCGTGCGTGAGCACCCATTCGTCGCACGCCATTTCCTGATCCGTGCGCGCCCGGCGCTCAGCCAGCCAGACGAGCGGATTGAACCAATGTATCGCTCGCGCGACGACAAAAACCCACCGCCAGACCAGGTCGCCTCGACGCAGATGACCCGTTTCGTGGAGCACAACACCCCGCAACGCGCCGTCGCTCAGTCGTTCCAACCAGCCGTCCGGCAACAGGATCACCGGGCGAACGATTCCGCAAAGCGCCGGACTGCCAATCTCCGAGGTTGTCAATACTCGGATACCCTGGGGTAACTCCGGCAACCGCCGCGAAACGTGAACCGTGACGTCGCGCGCCCGCCGACGGATGCGCCCGATCTGAACGGCCCCGACCAGCGAAAACGCCAGCGTCCCTCCAGCCCCCACACTCCAGATCACGATCCAGAGATTCAGCGGACGGCCATTACGCGCGGAGATCGACGGTGAAACGGTCTGAAAATCACCGCCCAACTCTTCCACCCGAGCCGATGCGGTATACGTCAACGCCGGACCGGCCGACTGAATCTGCCGCAGCGTAAAAAATGGAAAGTCAGGAAAAACCGGCAGGAGCAAACGCACCAGCACGACGCTCCAGAGCAAAAATGCCGCTCCCGCTCCACACGTCCATCTGATCAACGGCCCAAGCGCCAGCACGACCACGATGGCCACCGACCCGTAAAGAGTCGTGTCGAGCAACCAGGCGGCAAATGTGGGGGAGAGGGTCATGCGAGCGGCTCAGCAACGTGTGTTCGGACGTCTCGTCTGCTCGTCGGCCCATCCAGGGGACGCGGACCTCCCCTCTCCCTTTTGTTTACAGCAGTGATTTGCACGCGAGGTCATTTCCTAGTTCAACGAGACCGCCACGGCATCCACCCTCACTTTCATTCCAGACTGCCTCGCGACCTCCGTGATTGCTTGCCGGAGCGTCGGTTTTGTCAGGATGCAAGTCACGCTGGCTGGTGGGGTGACGTCATTAATCCGCAGAAAAATGTTCACTCCTTTTCCGTCCTTGCTGTTCTCGCGGGCGAGATCCCTCAAGGTGTTCACTGCCGAAATTATCGACGCTTTTTTGAATTCGACCGTCGGCAGGACGATGGAATCGAGTTGAGCTTCGAGAGACGGCTTCGGAGCGGTGTTCTGGCCGTGCGAAATGCTTGGCACGACGAGGGTCAGGGCGATGAGAAGACAAAAGGGAATTTTCATTTTGGTTTTTTGATTAGGTGGTGAATGACATTCTTCTCGACTCAATCCGGCAGAATTTTCGCCGTCACCAAAAGGAAGATTTCGTGATCGGTCGGCTCGGCCGGGCCTGAGTCGCGTGCTTCGCGATTCGAACGCGAGTCCGCAGACGCAGCGGTCAGCAAACCAAAAACCGCGGTCTGACCGGAAGCGAGCACCACCGTGGAGTTCACGCCCTTTTCGGTGAAAATCGGCTGCCACAGCCCACCCTGAGTCAGGGGAGCTTTCAGTAATTCTTCAATGGCGTCCTGATTGCTGGCGTCCAATCCAGGCTTGGATTCACCGTAGTCGACGAATCCCCGGAACGTGACAACCGAAGCGATGATACCGAGTTCGATCTGACCGCCGTCATCCACGACTGGGGCAAACTCCAGCGCGACGCCGGCGTTGCGCGTCGCAAATTCCGTCGGAACGTTGCCGCCGGTTTTTGGATCCGCTTCGAACTTGATTGGAAACCTCACCTCGCGCACGGCATCGATCTTCGCCGTTTGCCCGGCGCGGACCACCGCGCGAAGCTGGTCGAGAAATTCCACGTTCAAGTCCTTCAATGCGGCCAGCACGCTGGCGGTCTGTTCCGCAGTCAGCCGATTGTCCGCCCCGGCGAGTGCTCGTTCGATCTGCGCCGGACTGGCACGCACGACCCGGGCGTCGATGGAAACCACCGGTTCCTGCGCAATCGCGTTTGTCTGATACAGAAAAAGAATCAGGACCGACAGGACGCTGATTTTCATTTGCGGTGGGCTTTCGATTCGCTCGTGGCGAGCCGGCGTTCGAGGATGGCGCGCAACTCTCCGATCTCGGCGTCGGTGAGGGCTGCCGTCTCACAAAAATGCGCGAGTAACGGTGCCGCAGCCCCGCGGAAAACCCGCTGCACCAACGAATCCGTCTGGGCTCGTACACACCGCTCGCGGGGAACTCGCACAAAATACCTGTTGGCCCGCCCATCCCGCTCGACCCTCAAAATCTCTTTTTTCACCAACCGCGTTAAAAACGTATTCACCGTTTTTTGTTTCCACGTTGTGTCGGTCAAACGGGCCGCGACCTCTGCCGCCGTCAGACTATCCTCACTCCAAAGAATGTCGGCCACCACCCACTCGCTTTCAGAAATCGACTTGATGCCGTTTCCCCTCGAAGTCTTACGCATGTAGGCGTTGATATTCTTACAATCGTAGGAGGTCCAGCCAAATTCGCGATCGTTGCCGCCGAGATGGTGACGGATTTGGTATTCCCGAGCTCGTTCGAGCCCGGATGCTGCGGCGAAACCGCGCCTCAGCCTACCCGCAGAGTTTGCGGAACGTTGCCAAAGCGAGCAGCGGGAAGTGCAGGCGATACATGTCGTATTTGAGATAAAAGACGCGCGGGAACCCGGTCCCGGTGGTCTGATTCTCGGTCCACGATCCGTCGGGACGTTGCGTCCGGACGAGCCACTGGACGCCGCGTTGGATCGACGGACGCTCGGGATCACCACCGGCGCAAAGGCCCATGAGCGCCCACGCCGTCTGGCTGGCCGTGCTGGGGCCGACTCCCTTGAGCGCGGGGAAATCGTACGATTCGCAGGTTTCGCCCCAACCTCCGTCGTCGTTCTGGCAGCTTTCGAGCCAGTCGCGGCCGCGGCGAATCCATTCCTGGTCCATGTTTTCGCCGATGGCAGCGAGTCCGCGCAGGACCTGCCACGTGCCGTAGATGTAGTTCACTCCCCAGCGGCCGTACCACGAGCCGTCCGGCTCTTGCGTTCGCCGGAGATGGGCCACGGCTCGACGCACCACCGGACTCTGACGGTCAAAATGAATGCGGCCCAGCAATTCGAGCACGCGGGCAGTGAGGTCGCTGCACGTCGGGTCGAGGATGGCATTGTGGTCGGCGAACGGCACGTGTTCGAGCCACGAAGCGGTCACATCTTTATCGAAGGCAGCCCAGCCACCGTCGGCGCATTGAAAGCTGAGCAACCAGCGCAGCGCGCGGTCAAATTGTTCCTTCCGCCGAACCGGATCCGCCGAGGTCACGTGGCGCAACGCCATCAACACCATCATCGTGTCGTCAGTATCCGGGTAAAAACGATTTTCGTGTTCGAATGCCCAGCCGCTCGGCTCGGGGTCGGGATTTTTGGCGGTCCAATCCCCGTGAAAACGAACTTCCTTTGTCTCGAGCCAGTCTGCGGCCTGACGCAGCGCGGGGTGGTCACCGGGAACGCCGGATTCCGCCAGGGCGATGGTCGTGATGGCGGTATCCCAAACCGGCGACAGGCAGGGCTGGATGCGGAAATCCGTAGGATCATCCACAAAAAGTCCGGCAAAGTCGTGGTCGGCCTTTTTGACCAGCGGATGATCTTCGCCGTAGCCCAGTGTGCGCAGCGCCATCATCGCGTTGAGCATGGCGGGAAAGATCGCGGCGATGCCGTCGCTACCGACGCCCATACGTTCGACCATCCAATTTTCGACGGCCTTGATGGCACGCTCGCGGAGCGGGTGCACGGGAAGGCGATCGTAAATTTTGAGCATTTGATCACAGCGCAGGAAAAAGTTCCGCCACGCCCAAAATCGCGGGTCCTTGCGCAGCGACAGGTTCGTGTTTTCCAATCCGGCCGGGTAAAGCTCGTGGAGCTGCTTGTCGGCGGGCAGCGTGCGGACCGGCTGAAAATGATTCAGGATCGCGAGCGGCGCGAGGATCGGGCGCGTCCACGACGACATCTCGTGGATGTTGAAGAAAAACCAGTTGGGAAAGAGGAAGATTTCCGGCGGAATTGTCGGCAGATATTTCCACGGAAACTGGCCCAGCAACGCGAGATACAGTTTGCCGTAGGTATTCATCTGCGGGATGCCGCCGAGCCGCAGAACGTTGGCGCGAGCCTCGCGCATCCAGGGAGCATTGGGCGAATCCCCCGCCAGCTTGAGCGCAAAATACGCTTTCACCGACGCATTGATCTCGCTCGGACCGCCGACGTAGATGTTCCAGCCACCATCGGGCATCTGGCGGCGCCGGATGTGGGCGGCACACTTTTCCTGGAGCGTCGCATCCACCCGGTCGGACCAGTGGAGGTAAAGAATGTAGTCAGAGCAGAGGGTGCTATCGACGGTCAGTTCACCCTCCCAAGTGCCGTTCGGGCGCTGGAGGCCGAGCAAATGATCCTGAGCGAGCTCGATCGCTTCGGCAACGTCCGCGGCGGGCGCAGCATCGATCAGTGGTCCGACAAACGGGACAATCTTCGCGGCGGCTCCGGCGGCGTTCATGCCGTCGGCGTCAGAGCCTTCTTTACGGGCTTGCCGGTCTTATGGCCGTTGCCGGCGCTGACGCCATTGAAGGCATCCACGTTTGCACCCTCGGTCCGCATCCGCGGTTTGGCTCCAAAATTAAACCGCACGTTTTCCCAAGTATCCCCCGGCTGGGCATCCCGGCCGAGCGTGGCGCTGGGCTCGTAACCGCAATGGACCATGCAATTTTCGCAGCGCGGATCCCGGGCGACGCCATCGACGACGCCGTATTGATCCCACTTCGTTTCGTCGAGCAATTCGCGGTAGGTGGCGAAATGCCCGTCGGTCATCAAGTAACACGGCCCCTTCCAACCCCGGACGTTCCGGGTTGGAATCGCCCAGGCCGAGCACGTGAGGTCGCGTTTGCCCGCGAGGAAATCGAGGTAAATCGGGGTGCCAAAAAAGAGAAACTTTTCACCCCAGGCCCGGATGTCTTTGAATTTTTCCCGCGTCATCTCCCGCGTGAGAAAAAAATTCTCCGGGTCGAGATTGAGGCGTTTGCGCATATCCTCCTTGGCCGAGTCGTAGTCGTAGCCGGGAGAAATCGTGTGACCGTCGATGCCGATCCACGAAAGGTAATCGAACATCTGCTCGAGCTCGCTCATTTCGGTCTCCTTGTAGACCGTGGTGTTGGTCGCAACCTGGTAGCCGAGCATTTTGGCCATGCGCATCGCGGCGACGCATTCCTTAAAAACCCCCTCGCGCTCGACGATGAGGTCGTGCGTGCGCTCGAGGCCGTCGAGGTGCACGTTCCAATACATCCACTGCGTCGGACGAATCACCGGACCGTCCGGCCACGATTTCGGATTCTGAATTTCCAGGGCCTGCGCGGGCGTGATCAATTCCTCACTCACCAACGCCTGGATCAACGGACGGATGTCGTCCGGCTCCCGGGCGTATTCGTAGGTCAGGTAGTCGCGCATCTTCTTGCGCATGAACATGCCGTTCGTGCAGATGTAAACGATCCGGCCCTGCTTCAGCAGGCCAGACACAAGCGGCTCGATGTGCGGATAAATGAGCGGCTCGCCGCCGCAGATGGAAATCATCGGTGCCCCGCACTCGCGCGCCGCCCCAAGGCAATCCTCCAGCGACATCACGTCTTTCAACGACGTGGAATATTCACGAATCCGTCCGCAACCGGTGCACGTCAGGTTGCACGTGTGCAGCGGCTCGAGCTGGAGAACGGTGGCAAATTTCTCCACCCGGCGAAGTTTTTTCCCGATGATGTAACTCGCAATTTTCGCCGTGAGAGCGAGTGGAAACCTCATATGGCTGCGGAGGCTATCAGCCCTCCGGAGGGTGTCAACCGCCCCGCGGGTGCGGACGTTTTTAAACGCCCGCCCGCCTGATCGGAATCTTTGTATCCTCCCAAACTTCCGCGTATATACCTGGAAACCCGTTTAACGACGGGTTCAGGAGGAAACCAAAATTACGATCATCCCCCAGCGTAACATGCACAACTTGATTTTGGTTTTCGTATGCCTGCTTTCACATTCGGCCGGGAATGCATTCCCAGCCGAGGACGCTCCGGATCAACTGGCCGACTTGCTGCGGGGAAATCCGCGAATAACAGCTTTCGCTAATTCGGGATTTCTTTATGAAGACAGCACTTTGCTACACGCAATCGCGAGCAGAAGCGAAATCGCAAGATTCCTCGAACTGCCGCGCTCCGTGCGATCGATTTCCGATCCCGAACTGATTGCCGAATACAAGACAGGGTCCTTAACGCTGCCGGTATCGACAAGCGAAGAGCGCCGGATATTCATGGAAGAAAAAGCACGGAACACAAACCTCGAACTCGAAGATATCGTTACAATCAGCGGAGTTTTCGTCCTCAATGAGAGGCTTTTGTTCTGGAGGTTGATTTCCGATGTTTGCCTCCTGGTGCAAGGCGGGGACCAGGAGCTTTGCCTGATCACTCTCGACCCAGGCAAATCGTCCCTTCCCTGATGAAACGCTATTTGACCCACCTTTCGTTCTTCGTCGCGCTGCCGTGTATCGGGAGCGATTTGGTTGCACCTCGTGCCGCGGAGATCGTCCAGGTCAAGCCGTTTCCTTCGGGTTTTGCCGGCCCACAACCGGCGACGTTCGTCGTTTTTCCAGAGGTCATTAAAAATCTTCTGGCGCGTGGGTCGTTGGTCGAAAGTTCCCGGCGAGGCGAAATCTTCAAAGCGTGTGAGTTGACCACAAAATCCGGCACGATTTTGAACGATCCTAACGAAACTCGACCGACCCACGCCGCTCGGGCCCACGAAGCCGACCTGAGAAAACTCTCGCTCAGTACATTTGGTGTCATTGTCACTCGCGACGGCAAAATCTGGTTTTACCAAATGCTCAACGATTGTGCGTTCACCCTTTTCGACGACACGGGCCAATCCGTGATTGTGACAACCGTCAAATGAGCCTTGCGCGACGTCCGCCCAGTCGAGCGATCTCCACATAGTCGATAAGATTTATTCCAGCTCCGCCGCCGGCCAGAATGCCATGTCTGGGACGAGCTGGGTCAGGCAGTCGAGCGTGAAGGATTGGCGGAAAAGTGGGAAAGGCAGCGTGAGCACCGAACTCACGTAGGGAAGAAACCCGACGCAACACGTCAGACAGCCCGCCGCCAGTGTCAGGATCCCGAAGACGATTTCCATGGCCAGGCGGATCAGCGCGTAAACGAGACAATCAACGGGATGTTCGCGCAGCAGCGCCCAAACCCGCCAGAAGGCGTCCGCCGCTCCGCAGCCAGTGACCACCATGATCGGCACACCAAATTCGCGGTAAAATGTCATCAGCACTGCCCAGATCAGACAGACGAGCAGAAGCGCTGCGCCGACCAGGATCCACGGCAGAAATTCTGCGAACGCGGGTGTGCGCTGCTCGGTGATGGCAGGCAGAAACACGATCAGCGCCGCCAGGACGAGCAGGAGAACACCGATGGCCGGCAGTGACACGATCCAGAGGTAGAGGGCAAAAAAGGCGTTGCCCGGTTTCTGGTGATCCCGCCACGGCCGGACAATTTCGGCACGATTGTGCCGCACATTATCGAGAAAAATGAACTGACCCCTCGCGCCAATCCACAACAAGGCGATCAGGATTGCGCAGACGAATACCGCGAAGCCGATCGCGACGCCGACGATCAGGAGCGGATCCAACGCAAGCAGCTCACGCAGCCAGGCCGGGTATTGCGCTGGCTGGGCAATTTTTTCGCGATAATCGCCGCCGTAAAACCCGCCGCCGCCCCAGCCGCCGCCGATCAGTGAGGCGAGGAACGCGGAAAATCCCAGCACGAGCCACTTGCGCAGGGAAAACGGCTGAAAAAGCTGATGGCGTGTCCGCCGCCACGCCGCCGCCAGGGTCGCTTCGAAATTGATCATCGCACAACGCAGACGGGGCTCAATCAGTTGGACGAAGTGTAGCCGCCGTCGGCAACGATGTTTTGTCCGGTGATAAAAGCGGCCGCGTCCGAGCAGAGCCAAACCACCGTTTCCGCAATGTCTTCCGGTGCGCCGATCCTCTTCAACGGGATGCCAGCGGCGACTTCGGCGAGCATGTCCGGTGGAGCCGCCGCCCAAAGATCAGTCTTCACCGCTCCCGGGCTGACGCTATTCACCCGAATACCCTGCGAGGCGTATTCCGCCGCCGCTGCGCGGGTGAGCGATATCACGCCACCCTTGGCGGCACCGTAAGCCGCGTAGTTCGGCACACCGAGGATGGCGCCTTGCGACGACGTATTGACGATCGCGCCGCCCCCGGTCCGAAGCATCGCGGGGATCTGGTATTTGAGTCCCAACCAGACACTCTTCAGGTTGACGGCAATCTCGTAGTCCCAAGCCGATTCCGTAAGTTCGGTCAATGCCGAGGGACTGCCCGACCCGGCATTATTGAACGCCGCATCAAGCCGCCCAAACGTTTCGAGAGTTTTGGTGACCAGTGCCTCCATCTGTGCAGCCTGCGTCACGTCAGTCGGAACGAAGATTGCCTCACCCCCGGCAGCCTCGACCATCGCCACAGTTTCAGCTCCGTCTTCGGCCCGCCGGGCCGCGAGGACGAGTTTCATTCCCCGTTTCGCGAACGCAACCGCCGTTGCCCGACCAATGCCAGAACTCGCTCCGGTAACGATGATGACTTTCGATGACATGGAGTTGGGTTTGGAGGAAACGATCCTACCGGGCAACGGGAAAATCTGCTTGGGATCTCAACGTGGCGTGAATGCCAGTTCCAGAGCGGTCCATTCGTCCTGGCGGTGAAAATCGGGCACGGGGTGGTTTGACGTGGACGAGAGGACCGGCCGCAGCCGGCCTCGCGTGTGGTCGTACCGGGCGAACGAAGCGCGCAGCACACTGCCCGACCAGGGAGCCCCCGCTTCGAAAAGACGCTCCAGCGGAATTTCCACAAAAACCTCCCAACCTTTACCATGAGTGCGCACCTGACTCGCGACGCGCCAGCGGGTCACTTTGAGTTGCTGCAGAGGATCACCGGGTGATTCCCATTCGATTTGCGGAATCATGGTCCGGAGCGGCTCGGGGTAGCGGAGCTGGAGCAGGGTATTGCCTGGCGTGATGTGGAATTCCCAATAGGCGTCCTGGCCGTCAGGCTTCAGAAAAATCTCGAATGTGTCGCCGTGCGGAAATGCCGGAACGTTAAACCGCGTAACCGGATTAAAAACGTCGCGATCTTCGAGAACGGCGAGGACGGCGAGATTCATGCCCGTGAGCCCGAGGCGGACAAAGCCCGGACGAAATCGCGGTTCCGGAGCGGCCAGCCACGATTGCCCCAGCGCGATTTTCGGTCGCTGACGGAAAACGCGGTGAATTCCCAGCCAGTCCCTTCCCGGATTCCGCACCAGCGGCAGGACCGGGATCGGGGGAGCGGTCCTCACAGCACCACGACCGCCTCGATCTCGACGTCAAACCCAAGCAATTGCGCGCCGACCGTGGCTCGCGCCGGTTTTGATTCGCCGAAAAACTCGGCGTAAACCCCGTTCATGGCCTGGAAATTTTCGGGGGTGAAATCCTGGAGATACACGCGACAGGACGCGACGTTGGCGAGCGTGCCGCCAGCGGTTTCGACCACCCGCCGCAAATTTGTGAGCACGATGCGGGTCTGTTCGGCTACCGTGCCACGAACAATTCCACCCATGCCGGGGTCGTACGGAATCTGCCCCGACACGAACAAAAACCTCCCTTCGCCGATCACGGCGGGCGAATACGGGCCGATGGCCGGAGGGCCGCCAGGAATCTCGGAAAGCGTCTGAATCATCCGCGCAGTCTCACCGGGACCGCGACCCGCATTCAAGTGCCTTATCGCTGGCTCGACCAGGCCGGGAGCCGGCCGGTGGCACACGTTGTCATCGCAGCCGCGCGGGCGCGATCTCCGCCTTCTCCGGGCTGGCATTTTTGAGTTCCCGCTTCATCGCGGCAAAATGGACGGCAATCTGCTTTTGGAAGTCGAGGGGAAGCGCGCGCCAGTCGCAATCCATCAGTGCTCCCTCGATGGCGTACGCCATGTTCCGCGAAACCGGGTGCCCGGCCGCGCGCAATTGGCGGCAGGCGCCCATGGCTCCCACTTTCGCCAGGCCGTCGCGGGTCGTGATCCCGACACCCGCCAGCATCTCGGCACTTTTTGGCCCGAGATTCCGCAGACCCTCCAATCGAAACGCTCGGGCAGATGGGCGGCTCATCGGCTAGGTCGCGGAAAAATACGGTCTGCCGTGACGCATCTGCACCGATGACGGCTCGATGCAGGCCATGAATTCACCCGCCTCGGGAGCCGACAGGAACCGCTGGGCGGCTGCCTCCGCCGAGGCAAGATCGGTCCAGAGGACGACGTCGATCCACTCGCCGGATTCCTCGGAACGCGTCAAATGACGGGCGACAAAACCGGGGCACGTGCGCAGGAAACGGGTCGAATTTTCTGCGCAGGAATGGAAGGCGGCCGCCTGGACCGACGGCAGAGTTTTGAAAACGACGAGTTCAGTGACTGAAGCCGCGCTCATTTGGGCAGAGGTGTCGCAAGTCCAGAAGGAAATCAATGATTTTGCGGGGCGCGACTACGGCTTCGGCCCGCCCGCCGCGGCTGCCATCATCGCTTCGAACGCCGTGGTCGCCGCACGCACGACCGATTCCGGGCCCGTCATTTTCACGAAGACATTGCCTTCGGGGCCTTCGAGGATCGCGCCGAGCAGACCGTATCCCTCGAGCGGCACGGTCGGCCCGCCCGGCATGCCGCTGCTGAACGTGCCCGCGGCGGTGACGTAGGTGACTTGGGCGCTGGCGTATTCCTCGACCTTCTGGAGGGCGTCCGCACCACCCTGAAACTGCGCCACCCAACGCTGGATATTTTGCTGCACGGTCCCACCCTGATCCGGCCCGAAATGGAAAAATGTCACTTCGCCCGCGGCGGATTCTCCTACCGGCGGTGGTGTGAGTTGCGCCTTGCGCATCGGGGAGTTGGGCACCACCCAGCCCCAACCGTCTGGCCGTTGAAACGTCACCCCGCCAACGGTGAATTCCAACGGATCGGCCGCACGAACCCCACTCAAAGACGCCGCCACGGCGATCACAAAACTCAGGAAAATTTTCATCTTCTCCTGTTTAGCCCGGACCTGCGTCGTGAGCAAAGCGGAAGCGCGATCCGATTATTGCTGCCGTCCTGCCCGGTATTACGGGCTAACGAAAAGGTTACGCCCCGGCGTTGAGCGAACGCACCAGCGCAGGATTGACCTCGCCGGCCAGGTACGGACGCGAGCGCGGTTTGCCGATAAAATATCCCTGGGCGTAATCGATGCCGAGTTCGCCGAGGAGTTCGAATTGCTCCCGGTCTTCGACACATTCCGCGACGGTTTTGATTCCGCGAATTTTCGCCACTTCGCGGATGGCGCGCAGGATGGCCTGGTTGAATGAATTTTTCGGCAGGTCGCGGATGAACGCACAGTCGATTTTGAGGTGATCGACCGGCAGGTGTTTGAGGTAGGCGAGCGACGAAAATCCGGCGCCAAAATCATCGAGCGCAACCTTCACCCCCATGCGTTTGAGCCCCTCGAGGACTTCGCGCGCTTTTTCGAGGTTCGACATGATTTCGGTTTCGGTGATTTCGAAATGCAGGCGCTCGGGCTCGATCGAATGATCGGAGAGCGATTTCTCGAGGAAATCGAGCAGATCGGTGTCGTTGAACGAGGGAGCCGAGAGGTTGACGCCAAGGACGAGGGCCGGGTGCGCGCTTAGAATTTCCATCGCCTTTTCCACGACGAATCGGTCCAGCTTCGTGCCCTGACCGGACCGCTGGGCGGAATTTAAAAATGCCCCGGGACTCACGATGACCGTGTGGCCGGGATCGATGTAGCGCAGCAGGGCTTCCTGATAAAGCATCGTGCCGTTGACCGTGGAAATCACGGGTTGGAACCACAGGTCGAGGCAACCGTCGCGCATCGCCTCCTGGATCCGGGTCGCCCAGTCGGTTTCCGCGATCAGACGCGCGATCTCGCTATCGGTCTCGTTGTGAATCTCGACCCGATTGCGGCCGTGCGCTTTGGCCGCGTAACAAGCCGAATCGGCCGCGACGAGGATCTCACCGGGCGTCAACATTGGATTGATCGGTGCCACGCCGATGGAGGCCCCCACGCGGAACGACTTGCCCGTGTCGAGGAAGCGAAATTCGTCCACTTTTTCACAGAGTCGGCCGGCGACCGCCATCGCCGCTTCGATCGTTGCGTCGGTGAGAATGACCACAAATTCATCTCCGCCAAATCGCACCAATTCGTCCTGCGGTCGGGTGGCACTCTTCAGCAATCCCGAAAGGGTTGTCAGCAAGCGGTCCCCGGCGTCGTGGCCAAGGGTGTCATTGACGACCTTGAAGTTATCGAGATCGATGTAGAGCACGGCACCCGGTCGGCCTTCCTGCGCGGCGTGAATTGCGGCGGCCAGCGCGGGTTCGAGCTGGCTGCGATTAAGAAGTTTCGTGAGCGGGTCGCGGGTCGCGAGAAATTTCAACTCGCGTTCAAGGCGTTTGCGCGCGGCGATTTCCTTGACCTGCTTTTCGGCGACTGTCAGGCGCACGTTCAGGAAATCCGGTTGGTACGGTTTGGCAACGTAGTCGCTCGCGCCGGCGTCGAGGATGTCACGAAGATCCTCCGGGCGGTCATTCCCCGTGCCGACCAGGACATAATATTGATCGCCGTCGGGCTGCGCCCGCAAGTGGCGACACAGGTCGAGTCCGCTCATGCCCGGCAACTGCACGTCGAGCAGGATGATCGGATAAAATCGCTCCATCAGCCGGGTCAGCGCGACCTCGGCGCTTTCGCACGGTGCGGTGTGGTGGCCGCGCTTTTTCAGCAATCGATCAAGCAACGCGCGAGTGACGGGATCGTCTTCGACGATTAAAACATCGAGTGCGGAAAGGAACTCTCCGGGGGAAGGAATGGGAAGATTACTCACTTGTATTCCAGAAAAGTCACCGGGCATCGCCCGTAACCCACGAGAATGCGTGGCCGCCGCGCGATTGACCAGACTTTCCATGGTCCTGCGCGGAACCGCGAGTTTCCAGATTCCGCGCCCTCGCGTTCCCGCTTGCCGCCTGACGGCGGGCAGGCGATTCGTGTCTGGCATGTTCACCGGCCTCGTCGAAACCACCGGCACTTTGATGAAGTTCACCGAAACGCGAGCGGGGCGAATCCTCCGGATCGAAGCCCCCACCCTCGCGGCCGAGGCGGCGCTCGGTGAGAGCATTGCGGTCAATGGCTGCTGCCTCACCGTTGCGGACACGGAAGATGGTGTGCTCGTTTTTGATTTGCTCGCCGAAACGCTGCGCCGCACAAATCTCGGCGCGCTCGCGCCCGGAAGGACCGTCAACCTCGAGCGCGCGCTCGCGGCCAACGCCCGGCTGGGCGGTCATTTTGTTCAAGGCCACATCGATACGACGGTTCCGGTCGCTGCAATCGACGCCGATGGGCCGGATCTCGGACTCACGTTTGCCCTCCCCACGGCCTATAGCCGCTACGTGATCGCCAAAGGCTCGATTGCCATCAACGGCGTCAGCCTCACTATCGCGGACCTTCATCCCGAATCGCTGCGCGTCTGGATCATCCCGCACACGCGCTCGCTGACCAATCTCGGCGACCTGATTGTGGGTGACATGGTGAACGTCGAGTACGACGTGCTCGCAAAATACGCCGAGCGAAGCCTCGGCTACACACCGCTCGCGAACGGTTAGGGCATCGGAGCCGCGCCAGCTTCGACGACTTTGATCTGCGCCGCCGATTCGATCACGATTTGCGGCGTAACGTCCTTGTAAAGCTGGATCACCCCCGTCACGCGCACTTTTTTGTTCGCGAATTTTTCGAACCCGTCCGGGAACAGCTTGTAAACACTCTGAAAGGCGACGGCGACAAATCCTCCGGGTGCCGGGCCCATGTTCAGAAACGTGATTCCGCCGGACTCCGTCGAGCCAACGCGCGTGACCGTGCCCTCGACCGTGACCGTTTGTCCGGTGAGTTTTTTCAATTCCTCAGTCTCGCTCGCTGCCACCACCGTACTCTCGGTCGGCATGGCAGCTTCGGTCTGGGCAAAAGCCCCGGAAGCCAACGCCATCACAGCCAACAGAGAAAACGAGCGGATCATCCGAAAAATGTTCATGGCCTCACGGTGCTGCCGCACCCGCCCCGGCGCAAGCCCGACCTGGCAATCGATTTGACGAAGATACTACGGCAGCACCACGTGACTCGCCACTCGCCACCGTTGCGTGGGCGTGTAAAATTTCCGGTTCATGCGCGCGAAGTTACGAATTCACCCGGCCGACGGCGAAGCCTTCGACGTCGAAATTGCCAATACGGCCACCATTGGCCGCAGCCGTGACAACACGGTGAGCCTGCATTTCAGCCCCCACGTTTCGCGCCAGCACGCCATCATCCGCTGCCACAACGCGTTCGAATACCAGATCATGGATCTCGGCAGCCGAAACGGCACGTTCGTCGATGGCCGCCGCGTGATCACGCCCATGACCCTTCGCCATGGATCCGTGATTCGCATCACGAGCAACGAATTGCATTTCGAGCAGGTCGAAGAGCCGCACAACGACGGGCACTACGACGTCACCCTGGCCGCGGGGACCGATACCGGTCTCGAAGAATCTGCGAAGGTCGCGATCATGGTCTGCGATCTTCGCGGATTTTCAACGATGTCGGAAATCCTGCCCGAGGACACGCTGGCCAAGACGCTTGGTGAATGGTTTCGTTTTGCCGGGAATTGCGTGCAGGAAAGCGGTGGCACCATCGACAAGTTCATCGGCGACGCCGTCCTCGCGTACTGGACCCGATTCGACGAAAATTCCGCCGAGGCGCGCGCCGCGATCACGACCGGGCACAAGCTCCTTGAGCGATCCGCGAAGATGCGCTGGCCCGATCCGGAGACCCGTCCCTTTCGCATCGCCGTCGCCCTGCATCACGGCACGGTGACCTGCGGCAACATCGGGCTCGTCGCCCAACGAGACGCCACCATCATCGGCGACGCGGTGAACACCGCATTTCGGATCGAGACCGTCATGAAGCCGCTCAATCAAACGCTGGCACTCTCGTCCGACTTCCTGACGGCACTCAACGAACCCGGATCCGCCTACAACGACCTCGGGGAACATCAGCTCAAAGGCAAAAACCAGCTCGTCCGGCTTTTTGGACTCAAGCCCGCGTAATTGCGCCACCCGCTAGCCGCGCTCTTTCGCCCGCAGCGCGGTCCACGCCAGGCCATACGTCCCCAGGCACCACGCAACCAGCGCGAGAAGACCATTCACCGCCGGTCGCGCGTTGGCGAAAATCTGACTATTTTTCAGCGATTTGTCGCGATTGAGATTCGCGAAGGCGGCCGGGTAATCGTAGAGCATTGCACCCGAGATCGGTTGACCCCACAGCAGGCTCACGTCCATCACGCTCTGGATCGCCGCACTCGGCATCACGCGCGACACCCAGTACGGACCATCATCCATTTTCCCGGCCGGCGGTGTGAAGCCGGAAAACAGGATTTGCGGAATCAAGACCAACGGCACCAGCATCACCGCCTGCAACACGGATCGCGACAACGCCGAGATCGCAAGCCCGATGCCGACCGCTGCGAAACACAGCGCGATCAGTCCCCCAACCTGCCAGCCGACCGACCCGCCGATGCCGCCCGTGCACAACTGCATCACGCCGTAGAGCAGCAAACTTTGCGCGGTCGTCAGGCGGGCCAGCGAAAGGAATTTCGCCAGCAAGTACGCATTGCGTCCCAGGCCAATCAAACGCTCGCGGCGGAACATCGGCAGCTCCTTCACGATTTCCTGCGCGGCGTTTCCGCAGCCGAACCACAACGTCGCGATGTACGCGAAAAACAAAATCAGGGCCGGATCCTGACTCACCCATGTGACCAGCACACCGATCAGCACGGGCTGTCCGGCAATCAGCGCGAGATTTTTCCAATCCGAGCGCAGCACCGCCCATTCGCGGCGCAGTAAAATCGGGAGCGCGGCCGGCCGTCGGGAGGGCCGTTGATCGGCTTCGGTGCGTGTTTCCGGTGGCGGTGGCGCGGCCGGGCGCTCCCATTCGTCGGGGGGGCGTTCGGTGAGCCGATCGTAAAGTTGCGTGAGTCGCTCGACGCCGAAGTGATCCTGCGCCTGTTGGGGTTCGCCGAAAAAAACGAGCCGCCCCGCGTAAAGCACGGCAAGACGATCGACGAGGTGCGCATTCTCCATCACGTGCGTCGTGCAAACGACCGTGCAGCCATTGCCAGCCAGGCGTCGCAACAATTCCATCATCGAAAATTCCGCCGCCGGGTCGAGGCCTGACGTCGGCTCGTCGAGGAAAAGCAGGCGCGGACGTCCCAGCAACTCCGCCGCCACGCTCACCCGTTTACGCTGCCCGCCCGAGAGCCGACCCACGCGTGTCCGGGAGCGTTCCCCCAGTCCCAGATCCTCGATCGTCGCCGCAACGAGTTTTCGGCGTTCGGACGGAGGTGTGCCTTTCGGAAGTCGCAGTCGCGCACTGAAATCCAGCGCCTCCTCGACGGTCAATTCCAGCGGCACGATGTCATCCTGCGGTACGTAGCCGAACTCATCCCGCAGGAGGTCGTAGTTGTCGTAAAGATTGCGGCCGTCCACCGTCACACGGCCGGTATCCGCCGGCCGCAGGGCGCACAACGCGTCGAGCAACGTGGATTTTCCCGCGCCGCTGGGACCAATCACACCGACGAACTGGCTCGGTTCAACCCGCAGCGAAATCGCATCCAGGATGCGATGCCCGCTGGCGGTTTTGGACAAATCCGCAGCCTGGAGCGCCGCTCCTCCAGCGTCGGCGATTCGGTGCAAATTCCGTCCGTCGAAACGAAACCCAAACGGCCCGAGCGTAAGCACGTCGCCGAACGTGAGGTCGTGCCGCTGGAAGAGCTGGCCGTTGAGGAACGATCCGCTTTTGCTGCCGAGGTCCTCGGCTACCCATCCCGCCGCATCGGCGTGGATCGTGAGGTGCCGGCGCGACACCGCGGCGTCGGGCAGCACAATGTCCGCATCCGCGGATCGTCCAAAAACGAGGCCGGCGCGCAACGCCACCGGAGCATCGCCGGGCTCCCTCAAGGCAATACGGCCCAGACTTCGACAACGCGATTTTTGTCGAGATCCTCAGCGTCGAACATTTCCGAGCTGCCCATGCCGACGGCGTGCATCACGTTCATGAGTTTGAACTGATCGCGCAGCAGCGCCAGCGCGCTGTCGGCCCGCTGGAGCGAAATCTCGATATTTTGCTGCGGATCCCCCTTTTTGTCCGCAAATCCCAGCACGACAAATACCACGGTCGGGTCGTCACTGAGGGTCTTCACCTGCGCAAGCTGCAGAGCGGTCCCGAGCTCGCGCGCGTGCTCCGCGGAAACCCGGCGGCTCCCCGACGCGAACGGAATCGTGATCACCTTGCCCATCGCTCGCGCACGGTCGACCTGCACGTAAAGGCGATCTTTCATCTCCGGCTCAAGGTTCGGCATCACGTCGATCCGCTTGAGCACCTCCCGTTTCACCGCCTGGTTTTCCGCTGCCTGCGGGTCAAGATCGACCGTGGCCTCCGTTTCGACGTTGACCGGCGTGGCGTCCTCGACACCCACCGTCGCCTCCGAGGAATCAACCGGAGCAGAATCAACTGGAGCTGGAGTCGGGGTTGCGAGTTGCGCCGCGGATTCAACTTCCGGACTGGGCGTCGCCGTGGGTGTGCTGACCGCCGGATCATCCGCTCGATCACAACCCGTGAATGCGAAAATTCCTCCGATCACCACAACGCCAATCCGCTTCATCCCGCCAAATCGCCACGTTCCCCGCCATTTGGCAACGCCAGAAAATCGGCGGGCGCTCAACTGATCACCAGGACGGCCGCAGCGGCAACACAAGTCAGGCCTCGAGCGAGAGTTCGGTGTACTCGACGCCGGTGTGGGTGCCGTACGCGCTGAATTCCACCGGGTGCGTCACGAGAACGGTGCGAATCACGGCGGAATCGTCGGCGTAACCAATTTCGGGAACGGAATCCGGAATGATGTCCACCTGCTTGTCCAGATACATCAGCGCGAACAGCGCTTCCGCGAGTGCCGCGAGATCATTCGGCGTATATTTGTTGTCGAGGCAATCTTCGACGAATCGAACGAGAAATTGGGCCTGTTCCTGGAGGTGAGGCTGCCGGGGCGGATCGACCTCGTTGATCTTCGCGAGCACGAGCGGGAGCTTTTCCTCAAACTGGGCGATCTCGGACGGCGTGATTTTTTGCGAACCGGAGACGATAAATTCCTGAATGTCGTTCATCATAACTTGAAAAGGTGAGCCGCTCAGTCTGCCCGGACAGTCGACGGCACGCAAACTGGCATTCCGGGACATTTGGATTATTCTGCGGAACGATGAAAATGCTCCCCCACTTTGCTCTGCTACTTGCTCTGGCTTTTGCGTGGGTGCTGCCGGCCGGGGCCAATCCCATCATTCGCGAGCCCGGTGCGATCTATCTCTCCGATTTCGAAACCAAGCCGATGAAACTCAAGGTGATCGCCGCCGCACCCGCGTATTTCGATTTCAACGGAACGCGCTACGTCGGCAACCTGCGCATGCCTCAATTTGTCGAGCTGCAGGCGATATCGGATCGCGCTTACCGGGTGCGGGGCCTCGCCCAGCAAGGGCAGATTCTCGGCTGGGTGGATCCCAAAGCGTTCGAACCGATTCCGAAGGAAACGCTCGCACTGCTGCAGAAAAGCGAGGAGCGCCGCCAAACCGTCGAAGCGCTGATTGTGAGCAAAGAGGTCGCCATCGGGATGACGCCCGACGAGGTGGATCGGAGCATTGGGCGGCCTCAGAAAAAAACCAATCGCGCGAGCAAGGATCAGAACGAGCAGGTGTGGGAATACGTTAAATACGCAAACATCCCGCAGCAGACCAACATCGCCAATCCGAACGGCACCTTCAGCATCGCCACGACTTACGTGCGCACGCCGGTCGGCCGACTGACCGTCACGTTCAAAGACAATCTGGTTGAGTCACTCGATCAGTCCGAAGGCACGATTCTCACCGGCAATGAGACGACCATCGTCGCCCCGCCGATTGTCCTCGCGTGGTGAGAGCGGCCGTTGTCCCGCCGGCCCCATCTCATCCCGTCAATTCTGCTAAGCTCCGAACGTTTCGCCGCGTACGAGATCGTCGAAGGTCTCGCGGGGGCGAATAACTTCGAACGTATCGCCATCAACGAGCACTTCGGGCGGACGGGGTCGAGAATTGTAATTCGACGCCATCGTGAAGCCGTAAGCTCCGGCGCTCAGCAACGCGATCCGGTCACCGGCCGCGAGCGAAGGTAATTCACGATCCTGGGCAAAAAAGTCCCCGCTTTCACAAACCGGCCCGACCACGTCCATGACGACCGGAGCCGCGTCTTCGTCCGAGCGCAGCGGATGAATCTCGTGATGCCCTTCGTAAAGAGCCGGACGAATGAGATCATTCATCGCGGCATCGACAATGGTGAACGTCTTCGCCGGAGTTTTTTTGACGTAAAGCACCTCGCTCAACAACACGCCCGCGTTGCCGACAAGGAAACGCCCTGGTTCCAGCAGGATGCGCAAACCAAGCGGCTCGAGCAGCGGCACGACCGCAGCGGCGTAATCCTCGGGCGTGATGCGTCGGGGATGGTCCCTCGCCCTCCACCAATCGGGATCGCCACTGGCGAGAGCAGGATCGTAAACGATGCCGATTCCTCCACCGATACTGAAAAACTCGAGTTCGTGAGCCGCGTGAATTTTTTCGACGATGGGAATGAGTTTGGCGACCGCCTCGGCGAAAGGTTTCGGGTCGAGGATCTGCGAGCCGATGTGCGTCTGGATGCCGCGGATCTCGAGGTGAGGCATCGCCGCGGCAGCGGCGTAAACCGCTCCGACTCGATCCACACCAATTCCAAATTTGTTCAAACTCTTGCCCGTCGAAATGTATTTGTGCGTGCCCGCATCGACGTTTGGATTCACCCGGATCGCGATCGGCGCGAGGCGCCCGACCGCACCGGCGACGTCATTGATGAATGCCAGCTCGGCCTCGCTTTCCACGTTGAAACAATGCACCCCCTCCTCGAGCGCGTACACGATTTCGGCCCGCGTTTTTCCGACACCCGCAAACGTGCATTGATCCGCCCGCCCGCCCGCTTTCAATACGCGGAACAGCTCGCCACCGGACACGATGTCAAATCCCGCCCCTTCGCTCGCGAGCAGGTTCAAAATCGCCAGGTTGGAATTCGCCTTCATCGCGTAACACACCGTGTGGTCGAGACCGCCGAACACCCGGTCGAGTCGCCGGAAGTTTTCGCGGATGGTTCCGGCGGAATAGACGTAGGCCGGAGTGCCGACTGCGTCGGCGATGGCAGCAAGCGGGACGCCCTCACACGTAAGGGTCTGATCAAGGTAGCGAAACGAATGCACGGCGGGAAAAAATGGGGTTGGAAATGATTTGATTGAAATCGGCGGCGCGCGGCCGTCGCGGGAATTTTACGCCTCGAGCAGAGGCTCCACGGCCGCGAGCGCCTTATGGTAAAGCGGATGCACGCCACCGCGGCTGAGCTCCATGAGCAGCACATCGGTGAGTCGGTCGCGACCTGCGGGGAAAAGCTGGGTGGTTTCGGTCACGCCACCTCCACGCATTGAGCCGTGAAAAAACTCGGCGTCCTGGTCTCGCGTGAGCGCGAATTCAGCGTCGCCCGCGCGCAACCGCACGGCGGAGACGCAGGCCCCGGGTGTTTCCACGAGACGAAAATTAATCTCGTGCCGCGCCGTGTCGCGGAACGCGTGCCGCGACAGCACCGAGTCGAGCGTCCAGCCGAGTTGAGCCGCCAGCCAGCCCAACAGCAGAAGCGCCGTCGTGCGCGCGTGCGGCGCATGGGCAATTTCGACGTCGTCGATCCGGCGCAAGCAGGGCAGCGCGCTTGCGTGATCGAAAAGATTGGCCAGCGCGAACCGCGAGCTCACCAACCGCGCCCAGTTCAGGTCGCAGAGAATCGTCCGCGCGTCGCCGAGGTTTCCGATTTGCCGGGCAAGACGGATCTGAGTCAGGGGATCGGCCCATTTCTGGCTGTCGTAAATCAGGCGATCGACCCAGCTCCAGAGTTTGGTGTCGATCGGTTCGTGAAATGGAGCCTGCCACCACACGCAGAGCGGCAGGTCGGAATCGAGGTGCGAAAAAACGACGTTGGGCAGCGCCGACGAAAGGTTGCCATCGAGCTGGAAGGTAATCTGTTCCGAGCAAATCTGCCGCGTCCCCTTGCCTTCCGTGTGACAATGAGCGCTGATCCAAGCGCGCGCCGCTGAGGTCGGAGCCTCGCGATTGGCAAGAATCAAAAGTGCGCGGCATGCATGCTGTCCGGCGATCTGCGAGACAATCTCGGTGTTCGTTTGCACCGCATCCGAAGACTCGGTGTAGATCGCGAGATTGATCAGTGAGGCGCGCGTCTTGGTGTCGCCGCTATCCTCCCATAAGCGCCCGAGCGCCTTTTCGATCTGCCCGATCTCAACCGGCAGACCGGGCGAAATCGGAAGGGCTGGGGCGACGCTCACAGCCGCCTCCAGGTTGCGCCGGTCCGCTTGATCAGATCGTCAGCTTCCTCCGGGCCCCACGTGCCGGCGGGATAAAAAACGACCGGTGCCAGCCCGTTCTCCCACGCGGCGCGGATGCCATCGACGATTTTCCACGCCTCCTCGACCTCGTCCCGGCGCGCAAAGAGCGTGGCATCACCGCCCATGGCGTCGAGCAGCAGTCGCTCGTACGCCTCGGGGGTCGCTTTGCCAAATGACGTCCCGTAGTGGAAATCCATCTTCACGGGTTCAATGCGCAGACTCGAACCCGGCAACTTTGCCGACATGCGCAGCGAAACCCCCTCGTCAGGCTGAATCCTGATCACGAGCACGTTGTCGTCTACGGCCTGTTCGTTCGCGCCTTGGTTGAATAAGATCGGCGGCGCACTTTTAAACTGAACCGCGATCTCGGTTCCGCCCTTGGGCAGCCGTTTTCCGACCCGCACGTAAAAGGGAACGCCCGCCCAGCGCCAGTTATCGACGTTGAGTTCGAGCGCGACGTAGGTCTCGGTCTCCGACTCGGCCGGAATGTTTTGCTCCTGCCGGTAAGCGACGACTTCCTTGCCATTGATCGATCCCTCCGAATATTGCGCCCGCACGACGTGCCGGGCGACGTCCTTGCCGGTCACCCGCCTTAACGAACGGAGCACTTTCACCTTTTCGTCGCGAATGGCATCGGCGCTCAAGTCGGTCGGCGGCTCCATGGCCGTAAGGCAGAGGAGCTGCAGCAGGTGATTTTGCACCATGTCGCGGATCGCGCCGGACTTGTCGTAATAACCCGCGCGCCCTTCCACTCCGAGTGGCTCGCTGGCCGTGATCTGGACGTGATCGATGTAACGTGAGTTCCACAAGTGTTCGAAGATTGCGTTGGCGAAACGCAAAACCATGATGTTTTGCGCGGTCTCTTTTCCGAGATAATGGTCGATGCGATACGTGTCTTTTTCAGCGAACGCTTCTTCGACCAGCGTATTTAATCCCACCGCCGTCGGCAGGTCGGTGCCAAAAGGTTTTTCCACGATCACCCGCGACCAGCTCCCGTCCTTCGCCCGGTTCAAACCGCTCTTGCTCAGGTTTTCCAGAATCACGCCAAATTGATCCGGTCCCGCCGCGAGATAAAACAAACGGTTGCCGCGCGTGCCGCGCTGGGCATCGAGTTCGTCGAGCCGCTCGGCCAGGGCCACGTAGCCGTCCTGGTTGTTGAACTCGCTGCGATGGTAGAAGATCGAGCTGGCGAAACTTCCCCAGAGTTCGTCGTTGATTTTCTGTCGTGAAAATTTCCGCGCGGCTTCCTCGAGTTCCTCGCGAAATTGTTCGTCCGATTTGTCTCGTCGCGCAAAGCCGACCACCGAAATTGACGGCGGCAAATTGCCATCAGCGGCCAGATTGTAGAGCGCCGGGACCAGCTTGCGGTGGGTCAGATCTCCGGTTGCACCGAAGATGACGAGCGAACACGGCTCCGGCATCGAGCGGCTGAGGAGTCCTTCGCGCAGGGGATTGATTTCAGGGTCGTTGGGCATGTCGTAACGGGTAGGCGGCCATGGATAGACGCGGGCGCGAACGATGACAAGCGGCGGCGCTGGTTGAACCGTTGCATTTCCTCAACAAACACGGCTCGGAACTTCGGGGAAATCAAGTTGCCGCGGCGGTCCACAAAAAACCCCTCACCGCAGGGGACGGGAGGGGTTTTTTTGCAATCCCGGGAAAACCCCGGGACGCGGGTTGGGGAAAATCAAAGTTTCAGCCGAACCATCGCAGCGTGCTCCTCGTCGGAACAAGGGGCGTTGAGCGGCACGTCGGTCGCCTTTTCGGACGATCCGACCAAATCGCGCTCGAGCAGATATTGCTCGAGCTCTTCGCCGCTGATGTCGGCCACCATCTCGCCATTCACTTCGACACACGGGGACAGCGGCTGCCCGCTTTTTTGCTCCATCTCCCAACGAAATGCCGGGTTCTGGATGATGTCTTTTTCCGTGTAGGTGAGGTCGTATTTCGAGAGGACGGCGCGGACGCCTTTGCTCCAGCCGCAGTGCGTCTTGAGGTAGGCGGTGATTTCGGGCTTGCTCATAAGTTTCAAAGGTTACGCTCGGAGAGCGGAGAGTTCCGTTATTTTTTCTTACCCTCGCCAGGACGGTATTCTTCCTGGGCGATCTGGAAGGCGGCGGCGAGTCCGACCATGTCTTCGCCGGGACGGAGACCATCGAATGCTTCACTTTCCTTCTTGAGATCTTCCATCGAATAATTCGCTGCCTTGATCGAGAGACCGATGCGGCGCTCGGCCTTGTCGATCTTGATCACGCGGGCCTCGACTTCGTCGCCGACCTTGAGCAGGTCCTTGACCTTCTCAACGTGGTCTTCGCTGATCTGCGAGATGTGCACCAGTCCGTCGATTTCGTCGGCGAGTTGGATGAATGCACCGAAGTTGGCGAGTTTGGAAACCGTGCCTTTGACGAGGTCGCCGATCTTGAAGCGGGTTTCGATCTCCTTCCACGGATCGTTCTCGAGCTGTTTGAGCCCAAGGCTGATGCGCTGGTTGGATTTGTCGATGTCGATGACAACGGCTTCGATGGTGTCGCCCTTTTTGAGGACTTCGCTCGGGTGGTTCACCTTGCGGGTCCAGCTCAGGTCGGACACGTGAACCATGCCGTCAATACCTTCTTCGAGTTCGATGAACGCGCCGTATGCCGTCATATTGCGGACCTGGCCGCTGACCTGCTTGCCGATCATGTAACGCTGCTCGATCTCATCCCATGGATTCGGTTCGAGCTGGCGCACGCCGAGGGAAATCTTCTGCTCCTCCTTGTTGACGCCAAGCACGATGGCTTCGACTTCCTGATCGAGTGTGAGCACGTCGGACGGACGCGCAATGCGTTTGGTCCAGGAAAGTTCCGACACGTGGATGAGGCCTTCCACGCCCTGCTCGATTTTGACGAAGGCGCCATACGGCATGAGGTTGGTGACCTTGCCGCGAACCGTTTGACCGACCGGGAACCGCTCCTCGATCTTGTCCCACGGATTGTCCTGCATCTGTTTGAGACCAAGCGAAACGCGTTCCTTCTCTTTGTTGATATCGAGAATGATGACTTCGAGCTGGTCGCCGATCTTGACCATTTCGCTCGGGTGATTGAGCCGGGCCCACGACATGTCTGTGATGTGGAGCAGGCCGTCGATGCCATCGAGGTCGATGAACGCGCCGAAATCGGTGATATTTTTGACCGTGCCGTTGACTTTGTTGCCAATGGCGACGCTGCCGAGGAACGACGAGCGTTTTTCCGCGCGCTCCTGCTCGATGATTTCGCGGCGGCTGAGGACCACGTTTTTGCGGTCTTCATTGATCTTGACGATCTTGAAATCGTAGGTGTTCCCGACGAATTGCGTCAGGTCACGCGGGGGAACGATGTCGATCTGGGAGGCGGGCAAAAATGCTTCCACGCCGACATTCACGGTCAGACCACCTTTAACCACGGCCTTGACCTTGCCTTTGATGAGTCCGCCGTCCTGGAAGACCTTCACGATCTTGACCCAGTTCTGGCGCTGGGCGGCTTTTTCTTTCGAGAGGACAACCATGCCCTCGTCGTTCTCGAGGCGCTCAAGGAGCACTTCGACTTCATCGCCGATTTCGACTTCGTCGGCGTCTTCAAATTCGTTGGCGGAGATGACGCCTTCGGATTTGTAACCGATGTCGATCAGAAACTCACGCGCCCGAATTTCGAGGACGTGGCCTTTGACGATGCTGCCTTCGCGATAATTTTTAACGGAATTCGCGAGCAATTCCTGCAGGGATACTTCTGCCATAGGGTTGAGGTTCAAACGTTAAGTTGCCGGCGGACCTTTAGGAATCTGACTGGCGGGATTGCGAGACAGGGGTTGCGGCGAACCCGAGACCATATCGAACCCGGAAAGGGTGACAACACTTTTATTCCGGAGCTATCGATTCTGAAGAAAGACGTTGGCTCTTCGAAAGCGGCCCGTTTCGACGACCTGCGAAAGCGGAAGTGGGTTGGGAGGGGCTCGAACCCTCAACCAATGCCTTAAAAGGGCACTGCTCTACCATTGAGCTACCAACCCGGAATTGGGACCCGGGAAATTAGAGTGCCGCTCGCGGCGCGGCAAGAATTCGTTTAACGGATTTCTTCATTCCGGTCCGCGCGTCCGAAAATCGCTGGGCAATCCAGTTTTTGATCCCGCGCGGATGGATCATTTCAGACCTGCCACGGCCTCGCTGACTTCAGCCGCGTGGGTGGCGGTCTGGGCGTTGAGCGATCGCCAGGCGATTTTGCCGTCCTTCACGAGAAACGATTGGCGTTTTGCGATACCCATCACCATGGTCGGAACGCCGAATGCCTCGATCACCTTGCCTTCGGAATCTGCGAGAAGCGTAAACGGCAGGTTGTATTTCTCTTTGAATTTTTTCTGCGCTTCGGGCGAATCGTTGCTGACGCCGAGCACGGTCACTCCGGCCGTGGTGAGATCGGCGATTTCATCCCGCAGCGAACACGCCTGAGCGGTGCAACCGGGTGTGTCGGCTTTCGGGTAAAAATACACGAGGGTCATTCCCTGCTCGAAGACGGCGGCAAGATCGACCGGATTCCCATTTTCGTCCGGAGCGGTGAGCGCCGGGGCCGGCGCGCCGACGTCGAGCGGCTCGGCGTTCAAATTGATTCCAAAAAGTCCCATGGCTGTGAAAAGGATAAGGGTTTTACGCATGATGTGCTGACAGTCACTAAAACTCATACGTGCCGGACGCGCGACATTGCCGCACAGATTTTGATTTTTCGCGGCGGCGTCCCTAGCGTGATTCAAATGCCGTTTTTTCGTTTTCCCCATTTTGCTGGTCTCATCTTCCTCGCTTTCCTCGGCGTGGCCTGCAGCCCGGCGCCGACACCGGATCGTCGAATGATTGCGCCAATCGCTCTGGCGGACGCGGCCGACGAGGCGGGCGCGGCTCGGGTTTTCTGGAATCCCTCCGCCCGGCAAGTGCTCACGGCGGCGGGGAGAAAGGTGCCGCCGGCAGGTCCCGAAGATTACACTGCGCTCGATGATCCTTCGTTCTGGCGCCGATTGGATCGGCGCAATCGCTTTGACGCCGTGGCGTTGGCCGGCCAGCCTTCGGAATACGCTGCCCTGCTTGGACACTTGCGGGATTCCCCGGATTTCCGACTCGCTCACCTTGACAATTGGGGCGTCCTGTTTCTTCGCGGAAAGCCCGAACCTTTCCAGCCGCCCGAGGTGACACAGACCGCAACCGATCTCGACAACGCGGAGGAGCGGTCTGCCTATCTTGCAGGAATGGCGGTCGTGCTCGACGCCGCAGGTCACGCCGGGGCCGCCCGGGATTTTCTCGCCACTGCCCGGGATCTGGCTCCGCAATCCGCCGATGTCCGCACGCGGGCGGCCTACCTCGCGTTGCAAAATCTTCGGTTTCGCGAGGCGATCGACACCGCCGACGAAACGCTCGCGCTCGACAGAAAAAATGTGCCGGCTCTCCAAATCAAGGCTCAGGCGCTTGCGGCATCGGGCCGGATCGACGCCGCCTGGATCGCGGCCGAACAATTCAAAGAACTCGCCGATCCAGGTGACATGAACGCCCTTTTTCTCCACGCTCAAATTGCCAATGCTGCACGTGCCTTCAGCCGTGAGCAGAATTCCCTCGAGCGACTCGTCCTTCTCGCTGAGCAGGCCGGCATTCCCGCAACGGACTACCGGGTTTACCTCGGCCAGTGTTACGCCAAACAAGGCAAACCCCAACCGGCCCTCGATCAGTTAAAGGCTGCCCTCGGCGAGACTGGCCTCAGCGAAACCCAGCGCGCCGATATCGAAAATGCCGTTCGCACCATCACGGCTCGCGCGGGCGTCACGCCGTGACAAAAAGGCAGGACGCGCGATCCGTCATGACTCTTCCGTTTCCCCGGGGATCGCGGTAGCGTCTGCCCCGCTATGAAGTCGAAAAGCAAAGCCCCGAACCTGCGGCCCCATTCCTCCATCGTCCTCGACGGACCGCACCGCGCCCCGAGCCGCGCGATGCTTTATCCGGTCGGATTCACGACCAGGGATTTTGCCAAACCGCAGATTGGCGTCGCCTCGACCTGGAGCATGGTCACGCCGTGCAACATGCACATCGATCTGCTCGCTCGAGAAGCCGCAGCCGGCATCGACGCCGCCCGAGGCAAGGCTACGATTTTTAATACCATCACGATTTCCGACGGCATCTCGATGGGGACCGAGGGCATGAAATATTCGCTCGTTTCCCGAGAGGTGATCGCCGACTCGATCGAAACGGTCGCGGGCTGCCAGGGGTTTGACGGACTGGTCGCCATCGGTGGATGCGACAAAAATATGCCTGGCTGCCTGATCGCCATGGCCCGGTTGAATCGCGCCGCAGTTTTTGTCTACGGCGGCACCATCCTGCCAGGCTGCCTCAACGGACGAAATCTCGACGTCGTCTCCGTGTTCGAAGCCGTTGGCCAGCAGGCTGCGGGAAAAATTTCTGACAAGGAAGCCCGCGACGTCGAAGCGTGCGCCATCCCGGGTCCGGGATCCTGTGGCGGCATGTACACCGCGAATACGATGGCATCGGCCATCGAAGCGATGGGCATGAGCCTGCCAAACAGTTCCGCGCAAGCCGCCATCTCTGAACACAAAAAAGCCGATTGCCGCAATGCCGGTGCCGCCGTGACCCGCATGCTCGCACGCGGCATCCTGCCGTCCGACATCATGACGAAAGAAGCTTTCGAAAATGCCATCACCGTTGTGATCGCGCTCGGCGGCTCGACCAACGCCGTGCTTCACCTGCTCGCCATCGCCCACGCCGCCCGCGTGCCACTCGCGCTCGATGACTTTACCCGCATCGGCCGCCGGGTCCCCGTGATCGCCGACCTCAAACCGAGCGGAAAATTCCTCATGAGCGAACTCGTCGAAATCGGCGGCATTGTGCCGATGATGAAAGACCTGCTCTCCGCCGGCCTGCTCCACGGAGATTGCCTCACCGTGACGGGCAGGACGCTCAAACAAAACCTCGCCGCCTTCAAAAAGTACCCAAAAGGCCAGAAGATCATCCTTCCGCTGAAATCACCGATCAAAAAGGACAGCCACCTCGTTGTGCTCTACGGGAATCTCGCTGCCGACGGCGCGGTCGCCAAAATCACCGGCAAGGAAGGCGAACGCTTCAGCGGCCCAGCCCGCGTTTTTGATTCCGAGGAAAAAGCTCTCGGTGCCATCCTCGGCGGCAAAATCAAATCCGGCGATGTGATCGTGATTCGTTACGAGGGGCCGCGCGGCGGACCCGGCATGCGGGAAATGCTCTCACCGACCAGCGCCACCATGGGACTCGGCCTCGGCAAGGAGGTTGCTCTCATCACCGACGGTCGTTTTTCCGGCGGCACCCACGGATTTGTTGTCGGGCACATCACGCCCGAAGCGTTTGAAGGTGGCACGCTTGCCATCGTGAAAAATGGGGATCCGATCACGATCGATGCGGTCAATCGCAAGCTCACGCTCGACATTCCCGCAGCGGAGATCACGGACCGCCTGACTCGCTGGAAAAAACCCGCGCCGCGCTACCGCCGCGGTGTGCTTGCAAAATACGCGTCTCACGTCACCACCGCCTCGACTGGTGCGGTGACCGACGCCGATCTCTGAATAAACGTAAAATTCTCTTCGGGGATGAACGCCTGCCCGCGATTTGATCGGAAAACGGGTATTGTCCCGGAACCACCGGCTCCTCAACGTCCCCAGCTCCCTTCGTCGACCCATGCCTGACGCACCACTCCCGCCACTTGCGCGACATCTCCTCACGGTCTCGGGTCATCCTGCTGGCTCCGCCTTCCACACCGCGCAGGTGTCGATCAGTTTCGGCGAAAACCTCGATGTCCCTGCGTTGCGGCGGGCCTGGACGGCGTTGGCGCAAGCCAGCCCAGTTCTGCGCACCCGTTTCGTCGTGAGCTCCGGAGAACCCCACTGCGAGACGTCCGCAGACGCTGACCTCGAATTCGTTGAACTCGACTGGCAGACGAATCTCCCCGCCGATCCGGCCGGTGAGTGGAAAACGATCGTGGACGCCGATGCCGCGCGAGCCGTCGGATGGGATTCCCCTGCCCGGCTCACCCTCATTCGACTGCCCAATGGTCACGGCCACGGTCTTTGGTCGGTGAATCTTCTCCTGCTCGACGCCGCGGCAATTTCGCGGACGCTCCATTTGTGGCTCATCGGCTACGACCAATTGCGAACCGGCGCGGATCAGGTGCAGCTGCCGGAAAATTTATCCGCGACGCCGGAGGTTTGTCCCGTCGACGCCGACTACTGGAAAAATCACTTCGACGGCCACCATCCGGCCCGCCCGCTCCTGCTCCTGCCGCTGCCGGAATTGACGATCCCGAATTCGGCTCACGCGCGGGTAACCCGAACGTTCGAGCGCAGCGACCGCCAGGCATGGGAACAAGCCGCCGCGCAAGCCGACGGTGACCTTCCCGCGCTTTTTAGAGCCGCGTGGACGCTACTGCTCTCGCGCGCGACCACGACGGACAACGTCCTGATTTACGAAACCACACCGGGCGCAACTGCGATCGCCCGAACCGAATGCCTCGTGCCGCTGCGGACGGTGATCGATCCCGCAATGACGGCCGGGAAATTTGTGGCGGAGGTTCGTAAGACTGCGACTTCGCACGTCGACCGGGGATTGCCCGTTGCCGACGTCCAGCCCACGGCGGCTTTTTCTTATCGGGACGGCACGCTCAACGACCACCTTCAGCTCGAACTGCCGCGCTGGATGGCCGCCGACGTCCGCCTCACGGCTGCCCACCCGTTCCCGATCACGTTGGCGATCATTGCGTCCGATCGACCTGAAATCTCACTCGAATACGATCCCGCTTCGTTATCTGGTCCCGCCGCTCAGAGCCTCTTCGACCGCTGGCTGCACATCGTGAACCAATTCACGGACGCACCGGAAACGATGCTCCGCGAGATCACAGTTTTGCGTCCGGGCGAAAATCCCGTGGTCGATGGTCCCGAAACTCCCACCCAGTTTCGCAGTCTGGTCCCCCAATGCCTGCACGAAATCTTTGCCGACATTGCCGCGGAACTTTCGGACCGCCCCGCCATCCAATCCGGCGACGAAACGCTCACCTTCGGCGAACTCAACACCCAGGCGACCCAGCTCGCCCGCTACCTCAAAAAGCGCAACGTTCAAGCCGGGGATCGGGTTGGCATTCTGCTGGGCCGTTCGCCGCGATTCGCCGTCGGCCTCCTCGCCGTTCTGCGAGCCAATTGCCGCGCCGTACTCCTTGACCCGCTGGCCGAGAAACGCGACACCCAGCTCCTCCGCCGCCACAAGATCGGGGTCGTCCTTCTCGACTCGTCGGCGCAGCACCCGGAAGACCTTTCCGACCTCGCCAAAGTTTTTGTCGACGATGAAGCCGCCGCCATCGCCGAGGAAAAATCCCGCGGCATTCCGAATGAATCAACGCCCACTGCCGAAGCCCTCGTGTGGTTTACGGGCGATACCAAACCCGAGCTTCGCACCTGCACGCACCTTCAACTGGCCACAGCGTTCCAGAGTCTCGCTTCGACTCTCGGCCTCGAGCCAGCCGACCGCGTGCTTCAATTCGGCCCCGCCGGTTCGCCCGAGTCGATCGAAGAAACGTTCGTCACGCTCCTCTCCGGTGCGACCCTCGTTTTGCATGGACGTGACGTCTGGACAACGCGCACGGCATTCCAGGAATTCATCGACGAATCAAAAATTACCGCTCTCTCGATTCCCATGGCGTTCTGGGCGCAATGGACGCACTACCTCGGCGAACTCAAACTCCACGTGCCGGAATCGTTGCGGGTGACCGCACTTCGCGACGGACGCCCCTTTCCGTCTGCGCTGTCATCGTGGATGGCCGCCGCCCGCGACTGCCGCCTCGTCACCCGATTTGGAACGGCCGGTGGTGCCGAGCTCGTTTTTGATCCCGCGGCTGCGTCCACCGGCCCTCATCCGCTCGGCAGCCCAGCGCCATCGACCAGCGCCCGCGTCACGCATCCCACCGGCACACCCGTTCCTTCGGGCTTCCCCGGCCGGCTCGAATTGCGAACGGGCACCGGGGATTTTTCGTCCACTGGCATCGACGCCCTCACGAACGCCGACGGCATGATTTTTTCCCGCACCACGCTCGAAACCGCCACGGGCCGGTTGTCGTCTGCATCCCGTGCGGAGGCCATTGAGGAAGCAGCCTGCGCCCATCCCGACATCTTCGATTGTGTGGTTCAGTTCCGAAAGAGTGCGACGGGCGAAGAGCCATGGATCTGGATCGTTCCGCGCGAACCCGACCGCGGCGAACCGCTCAATTTTCGCAATTTCCTGCGGGACCGGCTCCCGCGTGAACTTGTGCCCGCCCGCTACTCCTGCCTGCCCCGATTCACGCTGAATCGTGCCGGCCTCGTCGATCCCGCAATCCTGCCCGAGCCCAACGCCGAAACACCCGCCGCGGAAAAAACGCCGGGCGGTTCTCCCGAAGAAGAGGAAATGCAGCGCACGATCTCCCGCGTGCTTGGTGGACGCCGTATTCGCCTTGACGAACAAATCACCGACGGACGGACCAAACCTCACATCGCCAAAAATCTGCACGAGGCTCTGGCTGCGTCCGGGCACGACGTCCTGCCCAGCGATTTCACCGCGGCCTTCTCGGTTCGTTCGCTATTGCGATCCATCCGTGGTCGCGCGGCCGCACCGGCCGGCGATTGGACACCCCTCCAACCTCTGCGCGCAGCCGGCAAGCTCCCGCCCCTCATTTTTTTCCATGACCTCGACGGCACGGCCAAACCGTACGAGGCCCTCGTTGGAGAATTGCCACCGAATCAACCTTGCTACGCACTCACCGCGCGCGGCGTGGACGAACCCGATGCGTGTCACCAAAACATCGAACAAATGGTCTGCGCATACCTTGAAGCCATCCACGTCTTCGATCCCGATGGACCGTATTACCTCGCTGGGTTTGGCTTTGGCGGATTGATCGCGTTTGAAGTGGCCCGGCAGCTCACCGCATCCGGCCGCTCCGTCGGATTCCTTGCCATCATTGGCACCGAGCCGCCTTCAACAGGAAAACCGTCGGATCGCCTGCGTTCTTTTTCCTCGGGGCTGCGCCGCTCCCTTCGCGATCTGCCGTCGCTCTTCGGTGGCAAAAAATCCGAGGCACCGCTTTCCATACGACAGCGCAAAGCCCAGGAATCTCCGGTTTACCGCGCCAACGCCCAGGCTGCGCAAAGTTACCACGCCCACCCCTCACCGCTCGTTCCGCACATTTTCCTGCCCGAGCACGACTTCCTGCCGTTCCGCGACGCGCAGTCCGGGTGGAATACCTGCTGCGCCGACGCCCATTTTTACCAGGTCCCCTGCTCTCCGGCGGAAATGCTTGAGGACCCCGCCGTCGTCGCCATCGCCTCCGTCCTGGCCAAACTCGCCACCGAAGAAGATCTCACCGACGAAATCGAACCCTCGGAATAGTTTCCACGATCCGTTGCGGATAGGCCGTCAGTTCCGTGATCGGAACCACAGTGCCGGGACGGTTTCGACGAGGACGCTGCGGAGTTCGGCGCGGGAAATTTTGACCGGACCGGAATCAACGGTGATTTTTTCCAGCGTGCGCAGGCCGATGCGGGCGGGGGGCAGACAGGCGAAGCGGATCCGTCCGTTGTCGACCCGCGACGCCCATTCGAGGCCGGCGAGCAGCCCATTTTCCGCCTCTTCTTTGACACGGGCGAAATTCGCGTCCGCAACGTAAACCCGCCCGATGGCCGCGTCGCCCGTACGGTCGCGCAGGATGTTCACGAGTTGCAGTCCTTTTCCGTAACGCACGCCGAGAGCCGTGAGATCGTCGATTGGTGCGGCGGAAAAATCGGGCAGCGCGGCGGCGCAAAGCCGGGTCCAGAATTCCCCGACGGACCCCGCCACGAGGTAGGTGTATTCATCGAGTTCGTCGGCGGTGAGCGGGTCACGCGACTGCTCGAAACGCATAAGGTCAAAACTCTGACCGCTGAGAATTTTGTCCCAGACTGCTTCGAGGCTTTCGTGATGCCGGGATGCGTCGAGCATTTCCAATAATTGCGGCAGGTGACCCACCAGCGTTGCCTCGGCGGGCAAAGTCTGGTGGCGGACCATTTCTTCGAGCACGTGCGTCGCAATATCGCCGCGCCGCAGCTCCCGCAACGCCTGCATACGGCGATCAACCGGGGCGGCCGAGGTATCGGCAATGCTGTCGGAGGCGCGGGCAAGCAGATACCCGAGCGCGATCGTTTCACGCACCGGCACCGGCAGCACACGGATCGTCAAATAAAACGATCGCGACACCAACCGCAGAAGATTCCAGTCCATCAGCGGAATTGTTCGATACCGACCCGCACGGTCTCGATACGGCGTGGATCCGCGGTGCCGAGGCCGTAGTCCGCCGCGCTTTGGACGTGGCCCGCCATCGGTGCGAGCGGCGGCAACTTGTTTGCGGCGCGGTATTCTTCCAGCAACACGATGGCCGTGGCATCAAGCGCGACCGGATCGGTACTCGCAAAAATCGACGCGTAAGAGCGGGCGAAATTTGGATTGGGAAACGGCCCGCCGGCAAACTGCAGAGTGAGCGCGTCGAGGATGTGCAGCACGACCTTCCCGTTCACGATCGGATCGGCGTAAATTTCGGCAAGGTACGGGTCACCAAAATCCGGCGCGCGAATGAATCGCCGCCAGTTATCGACGTTCCAAAGCGTCATGTTTGCGATTGCGCCATTGATGCCGCACATGAAGCTGTCGGTCAGAGCGGGCACGTTGATGATCTTGGTCACTTCCTTGGTGAGGATGGCAGCGTAATAACTTGTGCTGCTGAGTTGCTCCCCGGTCGAGAGCAGGTCGACCAGACGCGTCCCGCTGCGTTCTCCGAATTTACTGTCCCCCCAGATCAACCGTCCGAGCACCGGGGCGGTCAGCATCGCATCACGATCATAACCTTTTGCCGGATCGATCCATCGGACCTGATAAAGATCAGCGCCGGTCGTGTAACCCGCGGCGGCCAGATCTTCGCGATTCCGATCCCACACGAGAATGCGCTCGGGCGGCACACCGGCCTCCGCCAATCCGCGAGCGATCGCCCGGACGACAGCAGGGTGCGTCCCGGTGATGGCTCCCGGTGCGGCCGCCACCTTGATGCCGACGACGTCGGTGGGTTTGACGAGCGACGCCCAACCTTCACGAGCCGTGCGTTTCCCCGTGGCTCCGGCGACGAGAGCGTCCACCATGCCTTGCACGACGGACTCGTTCGGCGCAAAGCCATTGAGCATTGCTCCCGGATCCATCGCGTAAAACACGCGAGCCTCGGGCGCGAGATCCTGTGCGGCCATATTTCCGGCGAGCAGGGAAACCAGAAACAAACTCGCAAGCAGGCGCACCACGACGCGGAGTCTCGTTTCCCGCCTCCCGCGTGTCAAACCAGCGCCTCGTTACACCGGGTCGAGGTCGATGTAGGCGGAAAGCAGTTGCCGGCTCGCTGCGTCCATGGCCGCGAGGTCACGCAGGAGGTAAAGGTCACCGCTGACGTCCCGCACCAGCCAGGCGTCCCGGCCGACCGGACGCGGCCAGTCGTCGAGTTTGGTCTGAAATCGCCGCGCACCCTGTGCCGTCTCGACCCGCCAGAGCCGCAACTCATGCTCCTGCTCGATGGCGACAACGCGGTTCACATCAAAGACAAAGCGTGTTTGTTGAGCCGCGAGCCGGAGCGCTTCGCGCGAGGGCACGTCGAGGTCATCCGCGTCCGCCACGAACGCGACTTCGTTATCCTCGGCGTCACGCAGCGAAAAAAACTGCGCCGGGTCGGTCCACGGAAAGCAAAGCTGAACCCGCACGGGAATCGCGACGCCGTCCCGCACCACGAGCAGGCGGTCGTATTCATCCCGGCGCAATGCGAGGCGGTGACAGGGTGTTTCGTTCGTCATGAGGAATTCAGCGTTTGAAAATCAGACCGCATACATCTCGTGGAGGTCGCGTTGGATCTGGTGAAGTTTGCGATACGTTCCGTCCTCGTGGGCGAGCAATTCCGCGTGCGTGCCCTGCTCGACGAGCCGGCCCTCTTTGAAAACAAACAGGCGCGACGCTCGTGTGAGGGTCGAAAGCCGGTGGGCAATCGCAAACGTCGTCCGCCCCGCGACCAGCCGATCAAGCGCTTCCTGGATTTTTTTCTCCGTTTCGGTATCCACGCTGCTGGTTGCTTCGTCGAGGATGAGGATCCGGGGATTATGGAGAATCGCGCGGGCGATTGACACGCGCTGGCGCTCACCTCCCGAAAGCGTGTGTCCGCGCTCGCCCACGATGGTGTCGTAGCCGTGCGGAAGTTTGGCGATGAAATCATGCGCGTTCGCCGCGCGTGCCGCCGCGATCACCTCGCCGAGCCCGGCGTTCATCAGGCCGTAGCGGATGTTTTCCAAAATCGTGCCGTGAAAGAGATACGGATCCTGCAGCACCATGCCGATCTGTCGGCGGAAATCCCCCACGTCCAGCCGTTCGATGGGAACTCCGTCCACCAGGATGCGGCCTCCCGTGACGTCGTAGAAACGCGCGATCAGATTGACGACCGTGGTTTTCCCAGCCCCGCTCGGTCCGACCAATCCGATCATTTCTCCGGGCTGCACGTCGAAACTGATGCCCTTTAAAATGAGCCTAACCGGATCATAACCAAAGGTGACGTTTTCAAATGCCACCTGCCCTTGCACGGGCGAAAGTTTCACCGCATCGGGCGCTTGCGTCATCGCTGGCTCGGTGTCGAGCACCTCGAAAATCCGGTAGGCCGAACTGATCGACCGGTTGAGCATTCGCGTCATTTGGCCAAACACCTCGATGGGCTGAAAAAACATGCCCATGTATAAAAGGAACGACACGAACGTGCCGACGGTCAGCTCCGGCATCCACGCGGGGCCACCGTTGAGGATGCGCGGCAGCGCCAGCGCCCAGACTCCGAGCGTCATCAAGTGCAACCCCAGCAAAAGCAGAGGCCAGAACGTGGTCCACGAATCGTGAATGCGGAAAAATTCGTTGGTCACCGTCGTGTTGCGTTTTTTAAACCGCGCCCGCTCGTGGTCACCCTGATCGAACGCCTTCACAACGCGAATACCTGGAATCGTGTCCGACAGGACATCCGTCATGTTCGACCATTTCCGCCACGCCCGCGTGAAGAGTCGCTGCATGCCGCGGCCATTGTTGATCAATGCCCACAGCAGGAGCGGCACCGGCAGCGTCATGACCAGACCCAGCGGCCAGTCCATGGCGATCAAAACCGCGCCAAGTCCAGCCAGCATCAGCGCGGACAACGAAACTTCCACCACACCAAACGCGATGAAATCCCAGATCCGGTCGGTGTCCGACGAGACTCGGCTGATGATGCTGCCCGTTTGTTTGCTCGAAAAATACGAGACGCTCAGCTTGTGGAGATGATCGTAAAGGTCCGTGCGCAAGTCGCGCGCGACGTGTTCGCCAAGGACCGCCATCCAACGCAGCCGCACCCAACCAAACGCCTCGCGGCAAATGTAAACGCCAGCAATTCCGAGAATGATGACCAGCGCCGCTCTGCCGGCCGCATCCGAACTGATCCGACCTTCGTCGTAGGGTCGAATTACGTGGTCGAGCACGTAGCCGGTCAGAAACGGCGGTGCCAGACTCACGAGCGTCATCAATAGAGCGCCGATTGTACCGACGATCAGTTGCGTGCGGTATGGACCGAGGTAGGAAAGCAAACGCCACACCACGGTCAATCGATTCCGACTGACGAGCGCCTGCGCTTCCCGGATGGGTTCGGAAACCGAAGCCGCGTATATTGCGTCCGCTTCGTCGGATGTTCGGTCGCTTCCGATCGCGACTCCCTCGAGCTGCTGCCTCAAAACGAAAAGGATTGCACCGGCCGCCTGGCGCTGCCGCTGCGTGTAGCGGAATACCATGAGCGGAGCCTCATCGGGCCCGGCCAGCAGAGTGACCACCGTGCAGCTCAGTCCCGGGCTTTCGACCACGCTGCGAATCCGGCTCCGCGGCACGTTCAGGGTCACGGGCTCGTCACGAACTGCGCCATTGGCAGCACCACCCGAACGCACGAGCGCAAGGTGTGATGGACCCAGCGCAACCCAATCGTGCGCGAGTTGCATGGACTCGTTCAGGTCGATGAGCGCGTAAAGCTGCACCGTCTCGCCAGCCCACGCGCCTTCAAAGGCCCGACGGATTTCGGCGGGCAGCACGTCAGGCTGGTCGGTGTAACGATTGAGGTATTCGCGGTGATGGTGCGTTTTCGTCATGGGCGGTCGACGACTCGTTTTTCGAGTCGCACGGTGGTGGAAAAAAGAATCCCGGCGAGAATCGCGGATCAGGTCACCAAACGCGCCTCCCGGCGCGCGGAGTGTCTGATGAGACGAATGGGTGTCGCAGAGAAAGACCCGAAACGGTCAATTCCGTCGGACGAGAAGTCTTCGCAGAATCCTGGCCGAACCCATCCCATTCGACGAAGAAATCGCCAGATTTTTGGAAATGTCGGATCGAATCATGGAAGCCTCCTTGGAAGACCGGCAGCACAACGCGGCACCCCCCACCCTGTCAAGCCCGGCGACCGGCCTGACCGGATTACCCAACCACGAAATTTACGGAGTATTTTCGACCCTCGCCTGTGCGCAAGCTCAGCGCGGCTGAGCTTCGTCCCCGCCGGTTTGTTCGCCGGGTTGAATTGCCGCGACACGTTCCCACGCGGCCCGGGAGGCCGGTCGGGCTTTTTCCCAGTCGAGTTTCGACTGTCCACGACTGCGTTCATATTCCGCGCGCAAATCCGGCTCGATGTCGTCGAAGCCACCCTTGTTGGCGTGCACGCCGTATCCGGAATATCCAACCCGGTAACCGGGCTCGTAATCTTCGTAGGTGTATTCGCGGTCGTAATACGGTTCCGACTGGTGCGTTTTCCGCCAATGGGCGTCCTCTTCATCCGGATTCACGGCAACGTGGTGACCCGCCAACCCACCGGCAAATGCTCCCACCACGGCACCAACAACGGCACCGGGAGGACCGCCAATCACGGAGCCAGCAACCGTGCCCGCGAGACCGGCACCCACCGCACCCACGCCCGTCGAAATCGGGTGCGCTTCGGGTTCGCCCGTGATCAGATCTCTATTTTTGTCGCGATCGGTGGATTCAGGATTTGCGCTCATATAAACCAATCGTTTCCCCGGGCCGGACTGGCCCCAAGGTTGCGCACGAAAAAAATCCGGTGCGCCCGGTCGGGCTCTCGCATACGAAAGGATGACAGATGGATATTCTGAACATCGCGGCGGGATTCGCTCTTTTGCTGGCGGGACGGCAGATCTACTGGCTTTTTGTGGGAGTGATCGGATTTCTCGTCGGCGCGTATTTTGCGTCTGACGTTTTGGCCGCCCAACCCGAGTGGCTGATTCTTCTCGCGGCACTGGCGGTCGGTGTGTTGAGTGCCCTCCTGGCCATCGTGCTTCAGCGCGTGGCGGTCGGGCTGGCCGGATTTTTCGGTGGTGGGTATTTCGCCATGATCCTGGCGGCCGAGCTTGGGGCGAATTCCGAAGCTTTCGGATTGATCGCATTTTTGATCGGCGGATTCGTGGCAGCTTTGCTCGTGCTCGTTGTGTTCGATTGGGCATTGATTGGCCTTTCCGCCCTTTTTGGTGCGCTCACGATCGTCACGGCGGTGGACCTCGAACCTTCGATCCGCCTATTCGTCGGTTTGGGATTGTTTGTCGTTGGCGTCGTGGTCCAGACGGGACTTTTGTTGCGCCACCGATCTCAAACGGCCGTAGCTCCGCCTTCGTAAGCGGAGGCGGCGGCGGTGGATGACGGAACGGTCGCACAACAATCAGACCGATTAATTGTCCGATTCGGTCTGATAGCCATCCGCTAAACCGGCAGCGTGCGATGCGTCTGGTGAACAATCTCAAGCCGCAAAACTTATGAGCACGCCCACTCTCGAAGATCCCCGCTCCCTCTACGCCCGACCGGAATTTCCCCAGCCAAAACAGGATCCGCCGGGCACTGAGGCTGAGATGAATCCCGCCGCCGATCACGGAGACAAAAGTTATCAAGGCCATGGATTGCTCATGGGTCGCCGCGCACTCATCACCGGTGCAGACAGCGGAATCGGCCGTGCTGTGGCGATCGCGTTCGCCCGGGAAGGCGCTGATGTCGCCATCTCGTATCTCTCCGAAGACGATGATGCCCGCGAAACCGAACGTCTCGTGCGTGACGCGGGCCGCAAGGCCGTGGTCTTGCCCGGCGACATTGGCGATGCCGCGGTGTGTGAGCAGATCATTGCCGGCGCCCGCGAAGCGCTGGGAGGAATCGACATCCTCGTCAACAATGCGGCCCACCAACGCACCTACAGCGCGTTCGATGACATCCCGCAGGAGGATTTCGAAGAGACGTATCGGGTGAATATTTTCGCGATGTTCCGACTGTGCCAGCTCGTCCTGCCACACCTGCCTGTGGGCGGATCGATCATCAATGTCGCCTCGATTCAGAGCTACGATCCAAGTCCTGAGCTGCTGCCTTACGCTTCCACCAAAGCGGCCATTGCGAGTTTCACAAATTCGCTCGCCGGCCTGCTGATTGAAAAAGGCATCCGGGTTAATGCCGTCGCTCCGGGTCCCGTCTGGACTCCGCTGATTCCGGCAACTCTCCCCGAAAAAAAGACCCGGCAATTCGGATCGAATACGGTCTTTGGCCGCCCCGCCCAACCCGCCGAACTTGCTCCGCTCTTCGTATTTCTCGCCAGCAACCAGGCCAGCTACGTGACCGGCGAAGTTTACGGGGCCACCGGCGGCCGAATGCCGGTTTGATTTGAAAACGCGATTGCGTTGGATGGGAAATGCCGTCGCTGCACTCGCAGCCATGTTTTGCCACCACGCAACCGCCGACGACCTGCCGAAGGTGGTCGTGCTCGGTGATAGTTTGACGGCTGGCTACGGCGTGCGATCCACCGAGGCCTATCCTGCCCTACTCCAGCGGGAGATTGATTCCGCCGGTCTGGTGGCACGGGTGGTTAATGCTGGGGTGAGTGGCGATACAACGGCCGACGGCCTGCGCCGGGTGGATGCCGCCGTCGACGCACGCACAACGATCCTCGTCGTTGCCCTCGGTGCCAATGACGGATTACTGCGACGGCCTGTGTCGGACGTGGCCGAAAATCTTGAATCGATCGTTGACCGGGCACGGGCGCGTTCCCCCTCGATTCGCATCGTGATCGCTGGCGTCCGCATGCCGCCTCAGATCGGTGCGGAATATGCCCGGGCATTTAACGCAACTTTTGCTGCCGTTGCGTCGCGGACGGATGCCGTCCTCCTGCCCGATCTGCTCGATGAAGTTGGCGGAATCGCCGCGCTGAATCAGGATGATGGGATCCATCCGACGGCCGACGGCCAAAGGCGCATCGCAAAAACCGTCTGGAGCGCACTGCGGCCTGTGCTAGCCGAAAAATCACCAGATCAGAGACCACGCTAACGTCCGTCCGCGCACGGCCATGCGGGATCCCGTAATCGATTTGTTTTCATGAACTTCATTGGCAGGAAATCGGAATCGGGTGCTTTGGGATGGGTTGCATTGTGGCTGATCGGGATTCCGATCCCGATCCTCGTCGTCTTTTTCCTTCTGCGCGGGTGTACGTGAACGACCCGGATGTGTGTCGAGCCGTGCCCTGACGGTCGGTTCCGGGCACCACCTGATCCGACCCGCACAACCTGCGAGGCACGTCGAATCGATCCGTGATTGATTATGAAACTTCTCACTCTGCGCGATGCCCTCATCCACGAACTCCGCGACCTTTACAGCGCGGAAAATCAGCTCATCAAAGCCCTGCCGAAGATGGCGCAATCAGCGTCTCACGACGAACTCGTCGATGCGTTTGAGACCCACCTCGAAGAAACCAAGACCCAACTGAAACGGTTGGACGACATTTTTGCCATCCTCGGCGAATCGCCGGAGAACGAAACGTGCCTTGCGATGGAAGGCCTGATCGCCGAAGGCGAAAAGACGATCAATGAGGACGCGGCGGAAGCCGTTCGCGACGCCTTGCTGATCGCCGCCGCCCAGCGCGTGGAGCATTACGAAATTGCTGGTTACGGAACTGCCCGCACATTCGCCGAACGCCTCGGTGAGGAGGAGGTTGCCTCAATGCTCGAGATGACGCTCGATGAGGAATCCGCAACGGACGAGGCCCTCACCGTCCTCGCCGAAAGTTTGATCAACGTCGAGGCGGACACCGTCGCCTGATTTTCCCGTAGCGCGTCCCGCGAGCAACCGCCTCCGCGCACGTCCCTGTGCGATGCCAACGGACAGCCGGGGGCGATTTTCTTACAGATCCGTTTTTCGACATCACGTTCATCACGAAGCCCAGCATCATGAATATTCTGATCGTCGAAAATCACGAGGACACCCTCGCATCCCTCACGTTGTATGTTCGGATGAGCGGTCACGTCGTTGATTGCGCCCGCAGCGTCGAATCCGCTCTTCAAGCAACCGCCAGCCACGATTACGAGGTGATCTTGTCCGACATCATGCTACCGGACGGAACAGGCTGGGACTTGATGCGCACGCTGCACGACAACGGGCAACATCCCTACGCGATTGCCATGAGTGGAAACTCGAGCGCGGAAGATCGTCAGGCCAGCAGCCAGTCGGGTTTCCGACTTCATCTCGCAAAACCGTTTCTTCCGTCTGCGCTGCACGCGGCACTTTGCCAGGCTGACCGGTCAATCGGTGACGATTGACGCTGAAACGGAATTCCGAAGCTTTGTTCGGTGACGCTTCGTGTGTGGGCGCAGGAAATTTCGCCGATCTACACAACCGGCGATTCCACGCTGACGGGCTCGCCGCCGCGGCGCGCGGATTCCATCACAGCGAGCACGATGCGCATGTCGGCCAGACCCATTTCTCCCGGCGTCGGCACCGCATGATCATCACGCACCGCCTGGGAAAATCCGTCCATTTCCGCGGCGAAGTGATCAACCTGTTCGATTTGAAGGTCGGTCCGCCGTGCGGTGCCCTCGTGCGAGTCTTCGGTCCAGAGTTTCAAGCCCCGATAGGAATAGGCGGGATCCATCGTGATGGATCCCTTTTCGCAGAGCACGTGGTAGCTGGAGCTGCGCGCCGTGCCGAACGAGCATTCGCACGCCGCCAGGACGCCTGACGGATATCGCAGGAGAAAACTCACGGTCTCGGGCACTTCGCGGAAACGCGCATCGGATTCGGGCCTCACTTCGAGCGCGATCGCCTCCAGCGGCTCTTCTCCAATCGTGTAACGCGCAGCATTGATGCAATAAACACCGACGTCCCCGACGGGTCCGCCGCCCAGCGGGCCGCTCAGGCGGATGTTCGGGGCTTCGACATTCTGGCAATTGCTGGCAAAGAAAGTCTTCACCGGGCCGTAGTGCCGTTCCCGGCACATTTCCATCACCGCAAGGTTGAGTGGCTCGTAGTGCAGGCGGTAAGCGACACCGAGACGGCGGTTGGCATTGCGGGCGGTGGAAATTATACGTTCGCACTCCGCCAGCGTGCTCGCCATCGGCTTCTCGCAAAGCACGTGTTTTCCCGCTTCCAAACCCCTGATGCTGAATTCCGCATGCATCGAATTTGGCAGGACAATGTAAATGACATCGACATCAGGGTTGTCGCGGATCCGGTCGAAGTCTTCGTAATTGTAGATCCCTTCCTCCGGCACGCCGTACACCTCGGCGAGACGTTTCGCCTTGTCGGGATGCCCGCTCACCAAGGCAGTGACGCGGGATGAGCGGCATTTTCCGAACGCGGGAAGAATTTCCTCCACCGCCAGCTTCCCGAGGCCAACAATCGCCCAGCCCAGCTTTTTCTGAGGCTCTGGAATTTCGAGATTTGGTGGTTGTTTATCCGGAGGAGCCAGGGGCACACCGCCGTGTGATGGCTCCGCCTCGGGTCCGATGAGACTCACGACCCGTTCGCCATTGGGCCTGGAAATCGGGCCGGACGCCAGCGATGGAAGCGCCCACGTGGCGGCTCCGGTCAACATCGCACCGTGTAAAAATCGTCGGCGGCTGAATTCGTTATCCGAGGAGCTCATGCGGGTGGTTCGAACCTCCAAGGGAAGTCGGAGGTATTCACAGCAAACACGCGCAAATCCGCGCCGCGCCACGATCCGGAAACAACGTCACCCTTCCTGATGCCCATTACCAGTTTCCCCGTCGCCGCGAGTGGCACTGTCCACGCCGCGGACGGCGGATCTAAACACGGTGATGCTCCCCCACCCGCCATTCTCATGAACGGCATCGCCGAGTCGCCAGCCGGTCGTGCTCCACGACGTATCCTGATCGTGGACGACCACCCGGTCGTTCGAATTGGCATTCGCGCGTTGATCGATACCGAAGACGACCTCGTCGTGTGCGGCGAGGCAGGCACTGCGCCGGAAGCACTCAACGCCATGCGTCACCTGAAGCCGGACGCCGCACTCCTCGACGTCTCAATGCCGGGAACCAACGGAATCGAACTCGTGAAGTTGATGAAATCGGAGCAGGAACGGCTCGCCATTCTTGTCCTTTCGATGCACGACGAATCGCTTTACGCGCTGAGAGCTCTGCGAGCGGGCGCGCTTGGCTACGTGATGAAAGCGCACGCCATGGGTCACCTCCTCGATGCCATCCATCAGGTGCTTCGGGGCAACATATACGTGAGCCCGGAGCTCGCCCGGCAACTGATTTTTCGGGTGGTGAATTCCGTTGAAGCCGGGCAGGGATCGCCGGTGGATGACTTATCGGAACGCGAGGTTGAGGTGCTTGAGCATCTGGGTCGCGGATTGGGAACCCGTGACATCGCCCGGGAGCTGAATCTGAGCGTCAAGACGATCGAAACCCACCGCAGTCACATCAAACAAAAACTCAACATCAAGGATGCAGCCGGGCTGGTTCAGTTCGCTCACGCCTGGATCCAGTACAAAGAGTAATTCCGGTTCCGAAGTATGCGCTCATGCGCCCGACCACCACTCCGCTGGCCCGCGAATCCCTAGCGTCATGAATCTTCGCGTGAACGCTGAAAAACGATCACCCCAAATGCGAAACGATCAGCTGCCACCGAAACTGTATGAAAAATGATTCCCTTTGGCGGGAGGCAGCCTTGCCGGAATTTCCACCGCTCGCTGCCGACGCGGTTACGGATGTCCTGATCGTTGGAGGTGGCGTCTTCGGGCTCACGACCGCCTTCCTCCTGAGAGAAACCGGCCGACGCGTGATCCTGATCGAACGTCACCGTGTGGCGGGCGGAGACACCGGCAACACGACGGCCCATTTGACCAACGTCACCGATGTGCGACCCAGGGAACTGCTGCGACGCTGGGACTCATCCGATGCCCGGCGCGTCTGGGAAGCCGGATCCGCTGCGATCCTGCAGATCCGGGAAAATGATGCGATCACGGGCCATTACGCTGAGGTCCGCGAGTTGCCGGGATTTCTTTTCGACAGTCTTGATCCGGCCGGGGATGACGAGGAATCCAAACTTGACGAAGAATTCGAGGCCGCCATCGCCCTCGGCGGTGACATGGTCTCGATGGTAAACGGTGTCCCGCCTTTCAACCGCCGGGCGGTACGATTCGGCGAGCAGGCGACATTTCACCCCGTGAAATATCTCGCGGCTCTGGCTGAATCGGCGGTGCGCTGCGGCGTTCAGTTTTACGGACAGACCCCGGCGACGGATTTTGATGCCGCGTCCCAGTCGGTCAAAGCCGGTGGCCACACGATTCACTGCGAGCAACTGATCGTAGCGACGCATTATCCGCTCGCGGGATTTGCCGGCACCGCGCCGGGCCTTCTTTTCCAAACGAAGGTGGCAGCCTATTCAAGCTACGTGATCGGAGCCCGCATCCCCACCGGAACCGTGGCACCGGGGATCTATTGGGATTCCGGCGATCCCTATCTTTACCTGCGGATCGATGGAGGAGCCGACCACGATTACGCGATCCTGGGAGGGGCGGACCACAAGACCGGTCAGGCGGACGATAATTCGTCCGCGATCGAGGCGTTGAAATCAAAACTGATGGGCTGGATGCCGTCCGCCGAAATCGATCGCAGTTGGTCCGGGCAGGTCATGGAATCGCTCGATGGTCTGCCGTACATCGGCAGCAACGCAGAGCGGCAATTTGTCGCGACGGGATTCGCCGGGAACGGCATGACCTTTGGCACGGTCGCGGCGATGATGGCTCGCGATTTTGTCCTGCAGACACCCAATTCGTGGAGCGACCTCTTCGATCCCAAACGCAAACGGGTCGGAACTCTTGGTGCCTACGTTGCGGAAAATAAAGACTTCCCCCTGCATTTGGTCGGTGACCGGATCGGCGCATCGGGTTCGGACACGACGTCGTCCGTTGCACCCGGACAGGGCCTGGTCATCGCATCAGACCACGGATTGAGGGCAGTGCACCGCACGTTGACCGGCGAGCTCCATTCGCGCTCGGCGATCTGCCCCCACCTCGGCTGCATCGTGCAATGGAACGAAGTGGCGACGACGTGGGATTGCCCGTGCCACGGATCCCGGTTCTCCGCGGATGGCTGTGTGTTGTCCGCACCAGCGATGCGCGATCTCGACCCGGGTTGAACCGGGGAGGGCTTCAGCCGCCGCTCGTTTCGTCGCGAAATTCGGCTGCCGCCCGTTCGAGCAACTCGTCGAGTTCTGTTGGCAAAAATGGTTTGAGCAAATGATGCCGGTATCCGGCGGCCAGACTGCGCTCGTGGTCGCTTTTCATGCCAAAACCGCTCATCGCTATGCCGTAGAGGTCCGGATTGATGGCGGTCGCCCGGGTCATAAGTTCCCAGCCGCTGCCGTCCGGAAGTCCGATGTCGCTGATGAGAACATCGGCCGAATGATTTTCGAGATCGGTGACCGCCGAAGCAAAATCCGGAGCGCACCGGACGGTGTGGCCTTTGAACTCCAGATATCGCTCCATGAACACCAGCGTATCCTGGTGATTTTCCACGATCAGAATTTTCAGTGCTCTCATCCGGAAAAAACGACTTACTCGGCCGAAGCCAAAGCGAGTTCCACCGAAAAAATCGCGCCCAAATTCCGGCCCGGGCTTTCGGCCACGAGGGTACCGCCGTGCGCTTCGATCGTTGCGCGGGAAATTGCCAGACCGAGACCGAGACCCCCAAATTGACGGGCGAATTCGGCGCTGCCCTGTTCGAACGGCTGGAAAATGTGCGGCATCACTTCGGCAGAAATCCCGATTCCTGTATCGGCAACCTCAACGCAGATGCAATTTTTTTCGTTGCGCGTACGCACCGTGATCCGCCCACCCGACGGCGTGAATTTCACCGCATTCTGCAGCAGATTCCAGAATGCCTGCTGTAGCCGCGCAACGTCGCCGTGGACCCACGACGCAGCCGCCACCAGGTGCAATTCGAGATTGAGAGATTTGGCGCTGAGTTCCCCCGCACAAAATTCCATCGACTGGCGGATGACGTCGTGCAAATCCGCGTCGGTCATCACGAGCTCCAGTTGATTCCGCGTGATGCGGGTGAGATCGAGGAGATCACCGATCAGCCGCGCTTCGAGTTCGACGTTGCGGCGGATCATCGCGAGCGAGTCCCTCGCGTCTGGAGGCAGGTCATTTTTCGCATCCAGCATGGCGCAGGCCATCAGAACGGGTGTGAGCGGTGTACGAAGTTCATGACTGAGTACGGCGAGAAATTGGTCCTTGGCCCTGCCGGCGGCTTCCGCTTCATCGCGAGCCCGTTCGGCTTCGGATAATGCCAGCTCGAGATCCTGTTGATTCACGCGGAGTTGATCCTCGAAATTTTTGCGCTCCGTGACGTCCCGAACGACACCGAGTACGCGCAACGGCCGACCGGATTCCGAATACTGCGCACGTCCGGTTGCGGCAATCCAGCGCACCGCGCCGTCCGGCCCGACTCCGCGATATTCCGCCGTGAAGTCCTCCCGGTTTTCCATTGCCCTCCGCATCTTGCGCTCGAGCTCAGCGCGGTCGTCCGGATGGACGTGCGCGATGAACGATTCGAATGATCCGGTGGTCTGCTCGGGATCGATCCCGAGTATCCGGTTGTGCTCGGTCGACCACTCCACCGCGCCACCAACGTTCCAGTCCCAAAAGCCGATGCGAGAAGCCTCGACCGCCAGCCGAATCCGGCTTTCGCTCTCCGCCAATTGCCGCTGCGATTCCCGCTGCTCGTCGATGTCCACGCAACCACCGACGTAGCCATGAAACTCCCCCGATTCCGCCTGGCGAGGAACACCGCGATCCAGAATCCACCGATAGGTGCCGCTGTGATGACGCAATCGGTATTGCATGAGAAACGCCTCGCGCGCCTCGAACGCCGCGTCGTACGTCTCCCGCACCATTTCGATATCCTCAGGATGCACACCCTCCAGCCACCCAAAACCCACCTCCTGCTCCACCATCCGCCCGGTGAATTCCAGCCAGCCGCGATTGAAGTAGGTGCAGCTTTTGGTGATATCCGCCATCCAGATTAGCACCGGTGTCGCGTCTGCCAGAGCTCGAAAACGTTCTTCACGATGACTGAGTTCGATCTGCGCGCGCTTCAAATCGTCGATGTCCGTATTTGCTCCGATCCAGATGGAGATGCGGCCGCCGGGATCGCGCAGCGGCCGGGCGCGGCTCAAGTGCCAGCGATGCGTGCCGTCCGCACGGCGCAACCGGTGCTCGAATTCGAAGGGTGTACCTTCGGTCATCGCCTGCGTCCAAAGCCGCGATTTTTCTCCGATGTCTTCGTCGTGAACAAAGTCCCGCCATCCGCGCGAAAAAATTTCGCCGAGCGGCCGGCCGGTGTAAGTCGCCCATTGTGGACTGAGGTATTCCAGATCACCGGCAGCACTTGCAGTGAAGATTTTATCCGGTAGCGACTCCGCTAAAAATCGAAACCGATGCATCGATTCATCGGCCTCGCGGCGCTGAGTAATGTCCATCACGACACCGCACATGTGCACCCCGGTCGAGGTTGACGGTTTGTTGGTCGTTCGCCCGATGGCGCGGATCCATCGTTCCGTGCCATCGGGTCGGACGATGCGGTATTCGGCATCGTAGCTGCCCCGCTGGGCGGCGGCCGTTTTTGCCCGGACATCGGTCAGGTCCCGATCCTCAGGATGCACCGCGGTCAGAAAATCTTCGTAGGCAAACGGAGAGCCGTCGTTCGGCACACCGAACAATTCGCGAAAGCGTGAGGATAATCGCAGCGCCCCGGTCGTGACATTCCAATCCCAGATCCCGAGATCCGCTCCCTCCACCGCCAACCGCAACCGGTCCTCGCCGGCCCGGATTGCGGTCTCGGAATCCCGCCTCGCAATCGCGATGCTCGCAAGGTGCGCGGCCGTTTCGGACAAAATTGGTTCGGGAAATTCCGCCGGAATTTCCTCCGAAAAGTAGAGCGCGAACGTCCCGGCGACCTCTCCGCCACTGTCGAAAATCGGAGTCGATTCACAGTGATGAAATCCGTGCCTTCGAGCCAGCGCCAGCCAGGCACTGCCGCCCCATCGTTCGTCCTCGCTGATGTTGGTCGATACAAGGCGAGCCTTTGCACAGACGGCAGCGGTGCACGGAGCGAATCGAGGGTTCATCACGTCCGCACCGATCAAACCCGCCCGGTATTCAGCCGGGAGATTCGCGCCAAAGGTTTCACCGACAACCTTGCGATCCGCGTCGATCAGACAAATGCCAGCCACGAGTCCGGGTGTGCCCGCCTCAATCGCCCGAATGACGGCCTCAAGAGTTTCGTCCAACGGAACGCCGCGCGCGATGCCCTCCAGGATTTTCCGGTCCCCGGGCAGGTCAGTTCCCTGATCAGAACCGTCGAGTGGCGAGGTTGGAGGTAACATGGGGCGCAAGTTCGAGCGGATGACTTGATAGACCGATTTAATCGCAATCCCTTCCGTTCATTGGGAAATGTGAGGCAAATCGGGAACCACGGTCATGACAGCCTACACCCTATTTAACGTCATCCATTACGCCCATCGGTCAATTCCCTGATGTTTGCGTCCGGGAGTTTTCCGATAGTGCGTTTCCACCGCGAACTCGACGGGATCGGCCCCGCACCATCGGGGCACCGACTGAATGTGAACTCAGGGCTCAAACGAACCCAACCGCAGCCCGCCCATCGCGCGAACGTCTGCCATGAAAGCAGTTGTTTTTCACAAACCCGGGGACATGCGAGTCGACTCCGTTCCCGATCCCAAAATCGAGCGGGACGACGACATCATCCTGCGCGTCACCGCAACCGCGGTCTGCGGCTCTGACCTCCACATCTACAATGGCTTTTTGCCGCAAAAAGATCCTCTCGTGATGGGCCATGAATTCATGGGCGTCGTTGAAGAAGCCGGACGAGGCGTGCGGAACGTGAACGTTGGCGACCGCGTGATCGTGCCGTTTCCCGTCGCGTGCGGCTGCTGTTTTTTCTGCGATCACGATCTGCCGGGGCACTGCGAAGAGTCCAATCCGGAGAAATACGGTCCGGATGGCGATGTCCTCGATCAGAAAGGGGGCGGAATGTTTGGTTACACGGACCTGTACGGCGGTTATTCGGGCGGTCAGGCAGAATACGTGCGCGTGCCTTACGCAAACTTCGGTCCCCGCCTCGCTCCGGATGGCCTTTCCGATGACCAGGTGCTTTTCCTCACCGACATTTTGCCGACCGGATATTTTGGGATCGAGTGGGCGAAACTCCAGCCGGGAGAGACGGTTGCCGTTTTCGGCTGCGGCCCGGTTGGACTGATGTCCATGAAAGTCGCGCGTGCCATGGGAGCCGCCCGCGTGATCGGCGTGGATCCCTGTGAATATCGAAGAAAAATGGCCGAACAGGTCGCTGGGGCCGAGACGTTCGATTCCGCGGACGACGACGCGGTGCTTGATGGGATCCGCGCGCTAACCGACGGGCGTGGTGCGGACGTCTGCGTTGACGCCGTCGGCATGGAGGCGGACCGCACGATCACCGACAAGATCACCAACGTGTTTCACGCCCAGGCGGGAAGCATCAAGGCGCTTGATCTGGCAATTCGGGCCGTGCGCCGGGGCGGCCGCGTCACGGTGTTGGGCGTTTACGGGATGTCTTACGACAATTTTCCCATCGGCCGAATGTTCGACAAGGGCATTCAGATGAACCTCGGACAAGCACCCGTGCATTCACGAATCGACGAGCTATTGCAGTGGGTGCTGGATGGCCGGGTTCGGCTCAATGACATCATCACTCACCGTCTGACGCTCGACGAGGCGCCGCACGCCTACGAGATTTTCAGCAAAAAACAGGACGGCTGCGTGAAGGTCGTGCTGAAGCCCGCTACCGCCTGAATCTGATTTCCACTGTCTCGATATCGCGTTCGGCGACCGTCGAGACGTGGAAGCAATGAAAAAGCCGGGACCCACAGGTCCCGGCTCTTTTTTGTCCCGGTGAGATCACCGGGAATTTCTGGCGGTGGGATTAGCGGTTGGGGGTGACGGGATTTGCGCCTGGGGTCGTGCCGGTTTCAGTTCCTGTGCCCGTTCCCGTTCCCGTTCCCGTTCCCGTCTCTGTGCCCGTTCCGGTTTCGGTGCCCGTGCTGGCGTCCGATCCAGCGCCACGATTGGCACCGGTGCCAACGTCCGTTCCGGTCTCCGTTCCAGTTCCCGCGTCGGGACTTGGTGCGGGCGAAGGAGACGGCGTCGCCGAGGGGGGCGTAGGGGTAACAGTTCCCGTGCCACCACCCGTACCGGTGCCGCCGCTTTGGGCGATTGCCGCGAGCGGGAAGGCGACGGCGGCGATTAAAGGAAGTATATTCTGGTATCTTTTCATAACGAAAGAGGATCGCTAATCCGAAGGCTAATTCGCGTCAGGGTTGTCCCCCAAGACGGCCTCAGGACCGTTCGATCACACTTTCCTGCTCGGAATCGCGGACATTGTGTCTGCGAACCTCTTCACCCAACTCCAGCCGGGCAACCTCCGCATTTTCGCTTGCGAAGTCATCCTCCGGCACGAACCCCAGAAGCTCACGCGCAGCCGTCATATCCAGACGTTTGAAACGGTTGTTACTCAGTCCGTGAAAGATGGCGAATTGCAGTCGATCATCGGCTATGCAGTGCTGGAAAAGCCGAGCGAGATCCCGTCGCGAGACCCAGGAATCCATCGCCGCCACCGAATTTTTCACCCTCTCCCGCTCGAGGAAGGCGCCGATGCGGACAACGAACACGGCCAGTCCCTCCTGTTCGGCGAAATAACGCACCAACGCTTCGGCACAACATTTGGACACACCGTAGATATCCCCGGGATTGACCGGATCGCTAGCCTTGACCTGAACATCCGCGGGGTAGCCCGAAACGGCGTGAATGGACGATGCGTAAATGACTTTCCGCACTCCCGCCTGCCGGGCAGCGGTAAGCAGGCGAAACGTGCCTTCGACATTGCTCTTCATCGCAGTTTCCCAATCACTCTCGGGGCTCGCCGCGCCCGCCAGATGCACGATGGTGTGAATCCCCTCGCATGCCCGTCGGAGCTGGTCACGATCACCAAGATCGGCAGCGATAACCTCGCCGTGCTTTTCGAGTTCACGAGCGTCGTCGTCGAGTCGATGAACCAGGAGCCGGAGCTGATACTCCCGGCTGGTGTGTTCGGTGAAATAACGACCGATGCTACCGGCTGCGCCCGTCACCAGGACATGAGGTCGATCGGGTATTGCTTCGCGGTCGGCGGCGGTTTTGGTGCGGAAGGAAAGCGACATATAAAAACCATTCGATCCGGAAACCGCAGGTGGTTGCGCGAATCCGTGTGTCGCCGCGATGCCCACGCGACCGGACGGCGGCAGGCGAATCCTCCTTGTGAGTGAAAACGTTTCCCCGACGAATGCGTTCGAAGAATCCCCCGAGGATGAGCTTCGACGCCTCTTCCCGGCCGATGGTGAGATGGCGGACCTGCTGATCTTCGACGTCGGAATGCCCGGCGAGGATGGCTGCCAGCTCATCCGATCTGTTCGCGAATCCGCGGGACACTCACGGGACGTCCCCGCGATCGCCCTCACCGCCTACGCGCATTCCACTGATCGCAAGCGTGCGCTTCGTGCTGGCTTCCAGACGCATCTCACGAAACCCGTCGAGCCCGGCGACCTCCTCACCGTCGTGGCCACACTCGGACACAAAATTTCACCGACGTGATCGTGGAATCGACGACGATTTTTTCTGCCGTTCCAGCCCACGCTTCATCTGCCGCTGAAGAAGAGCGAGAACGGCGGTTTCTTCCGCACCCAAACCGGTAAGCGATTCCCGCAACCGGCGAGCCGCCCTTTGTTCCATCACCCGGAGCAAACTTCCATCCAGATAGGCGTCGAGCACGCGGGGGTGGATGTAACATTTCCGGCAGATCACCGGGGTATTTCCCAATCGCGCCGCGGTGTGTTCGATGGCCGCAACGACGTTGCGCCGCGCTTCGACTTCGGTCGTAAAATGTTCCATCTCCCGCAGCGCCATCGCCGCCAGCACGGTGCCGGCCCAGGTCCGGAAATCTTTTGCCGTAAACTCCCCGCCGCTGATCTGGCGGAGGTACGCATTGACGTCACCCGATTCGACGTCGTGCAAAGTTCCATCCGCTGCCTCGAATTGAAAAAGTCGCTGGCCAGGCAGGTCCTGAATTCGTTGGATCGCCCGCGCGAGCTGGCGGTCGGCGACGCGGATCGAATGTTTTTTTCCCGATTTGCCGCGGAATTGAAATCGGATCGAGTCGCCCGAAACGTCCACGTGCCGGGTCCGCAGCGTGCTAAGTCCAAAGGAATCGTTGCTCCGGGCATACTCCTCGTTGCCCACGCGAATCAAAGTCATCTCAAGCAATCGGACGACGGTCGCCAGCACCTTTTCGCGGCTGAGGCGGCGGCGGCTGGCGTCTTTCGCGGCGGCGCGACGAATGCGTGGCAACGCGCGGGCGAATGCGATCATGCGCTCGTATTTCGCCTCGTCGCGAACTTCCCGCCAGCGGGCGTGATAGCGGTATTGCCACCGCCCCCGCGCGTCGCGGCCAGCGGCTTGAAGATGGCCATTTTTGGAATGGCAAATCCAGACGTCCTGCCAGGCGGGCGGGAGCACGAGCGCGCGAATCCGCACGAGCGTTGCGGAATCGCGGACGGGTTTTGCGTGGGCATCGACGTAGCGAAATCTCCCGGCGCGGCCCAATCGGCGGATGCCCGGATCGTGACGCGAGACGTACCGCAACCCGGCCGCCTCGGCGGACGCGACGACATCGACCACAGCCACCTCGGCCGTGGACGGTCCTTGCGTCGGCATTCTCGTCACCATGCAGATCGCTGCGAAATCTGGCTTTGGACTTGCGAACAGCGGAAGACCACCCGCCCGCGGGAGGCACCCGGATCGTTCACGCGTGGTCGCGCTGCGGGCGAAGTGCCTTGCCCACCAGACCTCGGGACGAATCCGGCAGGACCGCTGCCAGAAAACCGCCCAGAGTCAGTCCCCAGACGAAATGCGCAACGATCATCAAAAAGCTTCTCTCCGGCGGGTGTTCGTGGCCCGGACGCAGAACGCGAACCACCGGAAGCAGGACAAGGTAACTCACGGCCCAGACGATCACGGCAGCAATGCCTCCTTTGACGACCCAGCGGTGTTCGGGACGCCGCACCACGCCAGCGTAAATTCCTCCCATGGTCGCGCCGTAGGAAAAGTGAGCGAGCAGGGTCAGCAGACTTTCGTTTCCGTCACTCAAGCTGCCGTTCGTGATTTTCGAAGTGATTTCGCGAGGCGGCAACGGGTAGCGCGAGGGAGCCGGCAAGCGCCGATGCAACGTGAGCATCGTCGCGGTCATGGGTGCTGTCGCGCTGAGCCCGCCGAGAATGCCCAGCAGAAGTTTGATGCTGCGTGTCATGGATTTACCAAGTTTGGATCGCCGAAAAAGTTCCTTGTGATCACATTTCGCGGGATCGTCCTGCCTTGGACGTCTCAAAGCAGCGGATCATTCATCACGGCCGCTTCAAATAGCTGCGACGTTCTGTTTCGGAGCTTTTGAAATCGGCGTAACAAAGTCACTTAAACATTGGCATGCTCCTAGCTTCCCGCTTGCCTCACCGCACCTTGCTCATGGAAAACACGCCGACCCTCGAAATCACTCCGCCCGTCAAAATCCAGGGCACGCACCCGCTGCTCACAATCTCCGTGGCGGTTACGGTCATTACGTTGATCGTTGGTTCCGGGACCTACGTGTCGATGATGCGCAAGGGCGAGCGGATGCCTGACACGGGATTCAAGCAGCTCATCGAGCTGTTTACTCCGAAAGCTGCGGAATAATTCCGCTCCGAGACTCAGGCGTTGGCGAGCGCCGCCGTCTCTTTACACGCTCCGTTGGGGTCTTCGGTCGGCACGATGTAGGCCGCACGGATCGCCGATGGATCCGCGATCAGACAGATTTCGCCGTCAAATCGGATCGGCAGACTGATTCGTAGAAATTGCTCCACATCCCCCCGCGGCCCGCGCAGCACGACCGGTCCCGCCGCGTGTGCGACCGGATCCTGCTCGTCGAATTCCAGCAGTTCGATCTCGAATGATGCCACCGGCACCCGCGGGCGCTGGGATTTGAGCGGGTCGTAAATGGCGAGGCGGGCCTCGTTGAGCACAAAGGATCGGATGGCGGTTTCGGCAGCGGTTTCGCGATCAGAGGAAATGGCAGGCATGGAGACAGAAACGTTCGAACGTGCGGCAACGTGCGCGTTTCCGCGCCGAATGAAAAGATTCACGTTCGAATCGGCGGCGATTGGCCAGCTCCCGAAGAACCAGGTCCCTCGAGCTGGTCACCACGACCCATCGAAAGTCGACCCTGAAAAATTTCCACTGTGTCCGCATCCGGCGGCGATTCCCGGTGCTGGATCAACACCTTGAATGCCGAGCCCGCACCGGAGATGTCCGCGAGGGCGGCATCATGCGGCAGTCCCCGGCGCGTCCGTCCATGGCGGGCCAGAAATTCCGATTGGGTGTGCAGGCGATCCGTCGTCCAGCCGAGGCATTCTCCCCAGGCGATGAGATCAGAAAAATTGACGTCGCACGTGAGATCCTGTCGGCCGAATCGGCGGTAAATTTCGAGTCCTTCGAATCGTTGATGATGAAAGAAGGCACGCACGGTGCCACGTGGGCGACGGTGGAAAAGCTCTCGGACTTCAGCACCGTAATCGACCGTCAGCAGTTTCGCCGATTTCACGGCTCCGCTCCACGACGCGAGCCACTCAGCCACCGATACCTGAACCTCGATTCGCTGGCCCTCCGCCGCCGGCACGGAAAACGCGGAGGACGCCGGGAGGTGCGTTGCGATGAGGATTTCGGCGATTCGATCTCCGGTGATCTGCACGCCGACCTCCAGCCAGTCGTCGCCCCGCCGTTCGAAGATTCGGCAGGGAAAAGCGTCGATCAATTCGTTCGAAACGATCACGGCGCGACCGCTGCACGCCGTCAGGGCACCAGTCATCGAGTCGTGCCATCGAACCGGATATTGCGGCAATCGTTCACGTTGCTCGGCACGCAGCACCGGCGACGATTCCACGATGTGGTAGGTCAGGCCCAGCCGTCGCCACGGACCCAGGTTGCGCAGGATCGTGCGGGCCAGCTCCCCCGTGCCCGCACCCGCTTCGATCACGTGCCACCGCCAGCCCGCGGAAATCTTGTTTGCGTGAATCCACATTGCCAACGCGCCACCCAGCCCTTCACCGAGCGTCGCCGATGTCGCAAAATCTCCGCGACGCCCCACGGTCCGGATGTTGCGGGCGTAATAGCCAAATTCCGGGTGATAAAGCGCCTCGCGCATAAAGCGCTCAAACGGAATCACGCCACCCAGCTCGTCTTGAAGGCCAAGCAGGTAATCAATACTGGCGTGGGATTTCACCACCGCGTCAACCGGATCAGGACCGACACCTGATCCGTGAAAAGAATGGCGTTGCGCAACAACTCACGCCCGAACGAATCCAGCGACAACGTGGGCGACGCCGCAATGAGGAATATCGCCAGCACCACGAGATTCAGGACGTAAATGAGGACGAGCGAATAAAACGTCCCGCCGTACGTGAGGTCGCTCTGGCCTTTCGGAATCATCCACAACGTGAAGGAAAGGTGAAACGCCCAACTCGCTCCGATCAGCATGAAGAGCATTGGCCGAAAGGGTGCCATGTCCCAAAAAAGTCCCGCCAATCCGTAGAGCGCGATGAAGATCAGACTGTAGATCGGAAAAAAATACGGCGCGAGGGCGATCCAGGTATTGATGCGGTCGGAGAGGACGTGGCCGCCGCGCGCCGTCACCCGAATTTCGCTCACGCGTCCGCCCATTAAAAAAACCCAGATTGCGTGCGTCAGTTCGTGGCCAAATACGTAAATCCACATCGGCCGGGGCAGCGCGGCGAAAGCCACCAGCCAGATCACCACCCCCACCCCGAAAAACCAGAATTCTTCCGTCGCCCAGAATTGCTCGTGCACCGTGGCGCGCGCAAACGCGGTAAAAAACGTCTGCGTGAGTATCCAGGCTGGCGGCAGCAGGAACAACCCGATCACAAACTTCACCCATCGCACCGGCACGGTCGCCGGCAACGCCGGGGTCAGCGTCGAGCGGAGTTTGGTGCGTTTCGCGCGGCGCTTCGTGGGCACACGATATCTTCAATCACATCCGACCCAACTTGGCGAACCCGGGCCACGTCCAATTTCAAATCCCGGCCGACGAACCGCGATCAATTCCGAGTTTTCGCACTTCTCACAGCAACTCACCCGTCGAATGAGAGCAGCTGTCCGCAAGGCGACGAAAGAAATGATCTCGTTAAAAACTCAACGGGTCGCTTCGTCCCAATCCATGCCCAATTGCCGCAATTCCGTCCGAAGTGCATCAAGATCCCAGACAATCACCGTTCCAAGCGCAGTGTGCGCCGCGAGACGGCTGCCAACTGCGTCGAAACGCAAACTCGCATTGCCCAGCCAGCCTGCCGCAGGCGGCGGAGTGAGCCGGGCGATTTCGGAAAGATCGTGCGGGTGCAGAAGCCGGACTACGCCTGCCTCGTAACTGGCGGCAAACCGCCCGTTGGAGCTAAAGGTAAGGCCGCGATAGCCGCGGGCGGGGGTGATGAATTCCGGCTGCATCGAAGCAAGACTCCACCGCTGGACGTCGCGCTCCGTGCTAATCCACAATGAGCGCCCGTCCGGACTGAATTTCAGTTTCTCGATCGGGGAGCCGGCCTGCAATGACGTCCCACGCACGCCGTTGGGCAGCGACCAGAACGTAAATTCGGCGGACCCGAGACTGGAGGTCGCTACGCGCGGCTGGGCCTGATCGAACGTGAGTCGGAACGGAGCGATCTGTGGAATCCGCCGCAAACTGGCAGGTGGTGTGACGAGCAGCCATTCGCCGTTGGTATTCTGCGACAGCGCGACCCGCTCTCCGTCCGGACTGATAGCGGCCAACAGCGCACCTCGTCCAAAAGGAAAGGTTTCCAGCGCGCCCAAGGCAACTGAGCCGTCCGGCGAGCGGTCAACTTCTAGGCGGCGAAGATCGGAGTTGAAACCACACAGCCACAACGCACGGCCGTCCGGCGCAAACTCGACGCTCATCCACTCGCCCAACTTCTTGGGAATGATTTTTAAAACACGAGCTGCGTCGAGATCCCAGATGCGGGTCTCGTCCTCATCAACCGTTGCCGCAAGGCGGCCGTCCGGGCTCACCGCAAATGTTTGAAGATTTTCCGTTCGTGGTTCTTCGAGCGCCGGTGCCATTACCCGCACAGCGGGCGTCCAGTCCACGCTGTAGACGTCGACCGAATCGTCATCGGCACGCGGACAAAAAAGTCGGGAATCGTCAGCACTCCACCAGAGCGGAGCCCGATGACGTGGTGTACCATAGGCGTGCAGCACCTCGACGCCGCGAGCTGCGTGCCAGAGCCGGACGTGACCATCAGCCGCAGCCGAAGCAAACTCCTGCCCACCATTGCGGAAGGCGACAGCACCGGTCGGAGCGTCGTGACCGCTCAACCGATTTGTGAGTTCTCCGGAAACCGCATCGCGAACGTGGAGAAATCTGTCGCGCCCCCCCTCGACCGTGAAGACATCCCGGGCGTCAAACCCGGAGACGGCGGCAGCCGCAGGCGGCATGGCCTCGGCGGCGGGCAGCGTGCGATCAAAGGTCATTTCCGGCAGCCCGAGCCAGGAGATCACCTCGTTGCGGATTTCATTCGACGGAGCGATCAGCCAAGCTTCGCGCAGGGAGGCCAGGGCGCGTGTGCGGGCACCGTCGACCTGCCCAACAGGCAGGAAACGCGCCGAGGCGACAAGTGCTGTCCGGCGGACAAGCTCCGATTGACGGTGAAAATACAACGCCGTGCCACCCCCAAGCCCTGCCGCAAGTGTAATCGCCAGAATCACCAACACAGCTGATCCGGGCCGGCGTCGGCACCAGCGGATAGCGCGGTCCACCCACGTGATCGGGCGGGCATGCACAGGTTCATCACGTAGGAAGCGCTCGAGGTCATCGGCCATTGACCGTGCGCTCGCATACCGGCTGGCAGGATCCTTTTCGAGCGCGTGCAGGCAGATGGTCTCGAGATCGTGGGGAACCGGGGGGTTTTGAAGGCGGGGTCGTACTGGCTCGTGAGTTCGCAGTTGCTCGCGCACTGAATCCGCCGTGGACCCCTGAAATGGCGGACGCCCGGTGAGCAGGAAATAGAGCAGCGCACCAAGCCCGTAAACGTCAGTTCGCATCGTAATCTCGCCCTGAAAAACCTGCTCCGGCGCGGCGTATCCGGGCGACCCGTGAGGTTGATTGACTGACGACTGCCCGGCAGATGGCGTCGACAAAATGTGCGCGATTCCGAAATCAGCCACGCGAGGCTGACCGTCGATGCCAAGCAAAACATTGGAGGGTTTGATGTCGCGGTGGAGAACTCCGTGGTCGTGGGCGAATTGAACTGCCTCGGCGATCTGTAGTGCAAAACGCGCGGCCTTTGCGGGCGGCAACAGAGTCCCCTCAGGCTGCACCAGTGGCCCGCCCGGTAGATAATCCATCGAAAACCACAGAACTCCTGCGTCATCACCGGCGTCGTGAATCGTGACGATGCCTGGATGATGAAGCTGTGCGGTCGTTCGAGCTTCAGCGAGAAATCGCCGCCTCGCGTTAGGTGAAGCGGATTCGCCGCCCCGCAGCAATTTCACTGCAACGAAGCGATCCAGCCGACGCTGTCGAGCACGGTAAACAACCCCCATGCCGCCTCGCGCGATTTCGTCGAGGAGCTCGCAGTCCCCGAGGACAAGCCACGGCTCGTCCGTCGAGTCGTGTTCTGCGGACGCATCCTCGAAACAGACCTTCCAGAGGCACTGCGGACATTGCGCCGTTGAGAGGCCCTGAATGATCGTTGCTCCGCACGCCTCGCAAGCGGTCGGTAGGTTTTGGGCCACGATCATTCGAGAGGTGTTCGCGCGATGCGCCAGATGATTTCAACAAATCGTCGGCACGGGCGGAAGATTTTCCGTAATCCGGACACCGGTTTCGCGAACAAACTGGGAGACGTGCCTCCTGCCAATAGTCGCAAAATCAACCTTATGAGCCATGAATCTTCCTTCTCTGCTGCCCACTCTTTTTCTGCTGCTCGCACACGTCGCTTTTGCCCAGGTCGAATACACCGTTCGTGAGATCCGGCCGTCGGGCGCGATTCGCACCTCCGTTGCCGACATCAACGATCGCGGCGAAGTCGCAGGCTATTACGAGACCGGCGTGATCAATCAGGCGTTCGTGGATCGCGAGGGAGCGCTCACGCTGTTACCGCCTCTGCCCGGATTCAGCCAGTCCGTCGCCAGCGGCATCAATGCGACAGGCCAGGTGAGCGGCACGTCCACCGACGCCGGCGGATTCAATCAGGCGTGCCGGTGGACGGACGGCATTCCGCTGAACATTGGAGCGCTCGCGCCAGGTCAGTTCTCGTTCGGCCTCGGCATCAACGGTGCTGGCGATCTGATTGGCACGGGTCGCATTGCATCGGGTGCCCAGCGAGCCTTTCTTTATTCAAATGGTGCATCCGCACCTCTCGATCTTGGCACGCTTGGGGGCGAGGTAAGCTCAGCGGCAGCGGTGAATGGCATCGGCACGGTCGTGGGTCGTGCCCGGATTGCGAACGGTGAGACTCGCGCCTTTTCCTACCTCAACGGGAGTCCGATGACCGATCTCGGCACCCTTGGGGGGAACTACAGCGAGGCCCATGGCATCAATGCGCGCGGCGACATCGTGGGCCAGGCCCGGATCGCGAGCGGAAACACCCGCGCCTTCCTCTTGAGCCCGGGGGGTGTCATGACGAATCTCGGATTTTTCGCAGGCGGCAGCTTCAGCGTGGCGCAAGCGGTTAATGTGCGCGGCGAAATCGTCGGACAGGCCAATAGCGCCACCCGCGCCGCCCTCGCATTTCATTTTGTCGGCGGGCGGCTCCGCGACCTCAATAAGCTTGTGTCCCTGCCAGGAGGCTCACTGGACAATGCTCTGGCGATAAACAGCACCGGGCGGATCGCCGTGCAGGGGCGAATGAACGGGATGATCACCGGTTTTGTCCTCACTCCGATTGCACCCGCGGTGACGCTGCGGGGAAGCCGCCGTTTTTCAACGAACCGCCGCCAGATCACGCTGCGCGGCACGGCGACCGGTATGATTCTGAGCATGCAGGTGCGTTCCGGAAACCGCGAGCAGCCGGTGACGGGCACGAGCGTTTGGAAAAGCCGCGTGCGCCTGCGGCCCGGACGCAACGTGATCAAGGTTTTCGCACTCGGGCCGGCTTCAGATTCCCGCGCCGAACGCGTGATCATCGTGCGGCGCTGAGCGCGTAATCTTTTTTCCGAAATCCGAAAGATTGCAGGTAATCCGTCGCTGTTCCCGGCGAGAAAAGAAACATGGAACGATCCTGTTTTTTCCAACGCCGGCTGTTGTTTGCCGGGTTGTTCGCGGCTCTTTGCGCTGTCGGTGATGACAACCGGGCACAGTCACTCGCGACAAGCATATCCGGCTACGCGGAAGTGATAACCGGAGTTACGCCCGATCGGCGTGATTTCAACCGATCTACGCCGGGTGACCCGCTGACCGAAAATCGCGAAGTGTCACTTTCGAGCTCGCTTGGTGGGATCAGTTCCGGGATCAACGCGTTTGCCAACGTCAGGGCGACAACCTCGATTGCTTTCGGTTCCCTACGGTCGTCACTGCTGACCGCGGCAGGTTATTCTCAATTTTTTTACATACCCGGTCCCGCCCCGGATTCCCTGGTGCTCGCGCCGCCCATCACAAATTATTACACTCCGCTGGCCTACGCTCAGGCCATCGCTCAGAGCGAAGATCGTTTGACGATCACAAGTTCGAGCGCGCCCCCGGCCACACCGGTTTCATTCGTATTCTCCCTTTCACTGGACGCGCCGCGAGAAATTACCTACTCGGCTCAGGGATTCCAACGCGGCGTGAATGACGCGACGACTCCGCTTTACCCTTACACGGGCTCTCAGTTTGCGGGCTCTTACACACCGCGGGAACCCTACGCCGATATGGTCACACGAGTGTCACTCGTGATCACGGACGAGGAAAATCCCGGCGCTCCACTCGTCGCGAAGGTGCTTTCGAGTCGGGTGAATTTCTGGCATTTCCGCACGATCACCAGTGAAGTCCCCGTCACGTTGATCGTCGGAAAGATCTACCGTGTCGAAGTGCGATTGGACACATCAAACCGGTCTGATGGAGGTATGAGATTCCAGCCCGACACAATCTATCCTGGTGAACTGGACTGGAACCAGGATCCGAATCGCCTCGAGAATCGACGCCTGTCTCTGGCAGTCAGCGCTTTCGCCAGCCTCGTAATTTCACCTGCTGACGCTACCACGGATTTCACGAGCGCCAGCGGTGCCCGCTACGATGGATCTGTGGTGAATCCGCCAGTCGATTCCGGTAAAACTCCGCCGCCGAAACTATTTGTGCGCACTGGGAAGCGCCAGCAAACGAACGAAACGTCTCAGTTGATCGTTGGCTCGGCGACGGGTGCGGTGACCCGGGTTGGTGTTCGTGTTGGACCAACGGGACCGTTTCGAACCGCCAAGGGTCTTCGCAATTGGAGGTTCACAGCCAGGCTGGATCCCGGAATCAACCGCATAGCCGTGCGCGCGGAAGGCCCCGGAGGGAACTCACGATTGTTTCGGATGGTCGTTGATCGTCGCTGAGGTTCGCACCTGGGGGAAGGAGGACCAGCTCCGCGCCAGGATCGCGGCGAGGTGCCGCATTTCGTCGTCGATTCCTGCGGGATCAATCAGCCCGGACCGAATCTCCGCGCGAACTGCTTCGCCCAACTCCCGGCGCAAACGGTGGACCGCGACCGCAGCGGAGCGGGCCGTGATTCCAAGCGATTCCGCCGCGGTTTGGTAATCGCCCGGTCCGGCCTGGCGGGATAGATAGGGAGAGAGCGCCTCGAATAGCCGGCCCCGGCCCGCCGCCCGGCAATTATCCTCGAGCCGTCCAAGAGCTGCCGCCAGAACGGCCACGGCCCACCGTCGCTCAAAAATCTCCTCTGGCGATTTCGAGGCTGAGGGTTCCAAGACAAACCACTGTTCGGCTTCGGCAAGGTCGATCGAGAACGTTATCCGAGCCCCTCGCTTTACGGCCAAAGCCCGCCGCTGCTCGCTTGCGAGGAAGCGCTGAAAGATGGTCAGCAACAGGGTACTGAACCGCGTCTCTCTTCTCTCGACTCCTTCAAGCCAGTTCTTTTCAAGCAAACGCGCAAAAAATTCCTGGACGAGGTCGCGTGCGTTTTCCGCGGACTCACCACGGCGGCGCAAAAACGCATAAAGTGGATACCAGTATGCCCGGGCAAACCCCGCCATGGCGGCATCACGTTGTTCACCGGGATCGCCGCCCGCCGCCTCGACCTGCGTCCACTGGGTCGTATCGAAACGCGCAGAGCCCCGGGGCCACGAGTCGGGCGAAAAATTCGAAACAGCGTCGCACCGGTTATCCACGACCGTCACGTATCGTGCCTGAAAACGACTGGCGAGCCGGGAAAAGCCGTACTGGCAACCCAGCCCCTTAAACGGAACAGCTTCGAACGTATTCCGTAGCGGCACCGCTAAGAAGCAACCGCTTCCGCTACGCCCGGCCCATGTAGCTGCCGTTGCGGGTGTCGATCTTGATGAGTTCGCCCTCCTTGATGAAGAGCGGCACGTTGATCACTTTGCCCGTTTCGAGTTTCGCCGGTTTCTGAACGTTGTTGGCGGAGTCTCCTTTGACGCCGTCGGCGGACTCGGCGACGCGCATCACGACCGACGATGGCAACTCGACCTGCACTGGCCGACCTTCAACGCTGAGCACATCGACCTTCAAATTTTCCACCAGATAATCCTTCGCGTCCGTGAGAAGATCGGCGTTCAGCGAAATGCTTTCGTATGTGTCGGGATCCATGAAATGGAATCCCTGCGGATCGCTGTAGCTGAATTCGAGCTCCTGCCGGGAGGTTTCGACGAGGTCGATCTTTTCGGTGGAGGAAAATCGCACGTCGGCCGATTTCCCGGTGCCAATGTAGCGAATGATCACCTGCACGAAGGCGCGTAGATTGCCGGGGGTGCGGTGCTGGACGTCGAGGACGATGGCGGGGTTGCCGTTGTAGCGGAGTGCCATTCCGCGGCGGAGGTCGTTAGCGAGGGCCATTGAGGGAGGGTTTTCGGTGTGAGGTTGTGGGTTTCAGATTAAAGAAGTTTGTGGCGGGAAAGATCCTGGGAGTCAACGATGCCTACCGGCTTGCCGTCCGGGTCGACCACGACGAGGTCATCGATTCGGTGAGTCTGGAGCACGTGCAAAACTTCCGCAGCCAGGCGGTCGCTCGCAACGGTGATGGGACGTGCCGTCATAAATTCCGACACGCGGCGGCTGCCGATGCCCGGCGTGGACGGGAAATGCCGCGCAAAATCGCCGTGGGTGAAAATGCCCGCGAGTCGGCCGTCTGCGTCGGCCACAACGGCGGCGCCGGCCCGCTTTTCCGTCATGCTTCGAACGACATCCACGATGGCGTCGTCCGGAGCGACCAGTGCAAGCCGCTCGGGACCGCGCATGATTTCGCTCACCCGAAGCAGGAGCGCACGGCCGAGGTGCCCGCCAGGATGGAATCGCGCGAAGTCGTCTTTGTTGAACCCGCGGGCCTCGAGCAGGACCATGGCAAGTGCGTCGCCGAGTGCGAGCATCGCGGTCGTGCTGGACGTCGGCGCGAGGTTGAGCGGACACGCCTCCTTGGAAACGTGCACGTCGAGCACAACGGTTGCAGCCCGTCCGAGCGAGGACTCGCGCTGGCCCGTGAGAGCAATAATCTCCACTTCGAACCGCGCGAGGGCAGGCAGAATGTTGTTCAGTTCGTCGGTCTCGCCGCTGTAACTGAGGGCGAGGATCACATCGCCGTCGGAAACGATTCCCAGATCGCCATGGAGGGCATCGAGAGAATTGAGCACGACCGCCGGACAGCCGGTGCTGGTGAGGGTGGCGGCAATTTTTCCACCGATGTGGCCGGATTTGCCGACACCTGCGACGACGATCTTGCCGCGACGCTCGACGCACGCGCGCAAAATTTCCACCGCCCGCTCGAAATTTTCGTCCAACCGGGCCGCCACGGCGCGCATCTCGTCGATCTCGATCTCGAAGACCTTTCTGGCCGCTCTCAGATACTCCATGGAATCCGTAATTTTGATCCGCGCGACGGACGCTGGCAAGTGCGCGCACTGCCTTGAGCCCAACACGCAATCCACCTTAGGTTCTGGCCCGTGTCATTTCGCAGTCTCCTTCTCACCCTCGTGCTCGGGCTGATCCTCGCCTCGACGGTGACGATGGGATCATTTGCCGTGATCGGAACCCGGGAGGCCGTCGAGGAACTCATCCAGGGGCAGATCGGTACGACGCTCGATTCGGTCACCGCCCGCATCGAAGCGCTCTTCGAGCCTTCCGAACGCATCATCGAGACGCTGACAGCGCGACTGGCCGCCGGCACACTGCCAATCGACGATCCGGAAAAGGTCGCGAGCCATCTGGCGGAAATTCTGCAGTTCGAAAGCGGCATTGCGTGGATCAGCTTCGGCTACGCGGACGGTCGATTTGCCGGCGCGCGGATCGAAGACGGCGTCCTGGCGATCAATCTTTCGGAACCCGGAGCTGGCGCACCGCGGGAATGGACGGTAACTCAGGGCGGCGAACTGAACCCGCTCGATCGCAGCGAACTTCCGCCGGAATTCGACGCACGCACGCGTCCATGGTTTCAGCTCGCGGCCGCCAACCCCGGCCTGGTGTGGACGCCGCCCTACGATTTCGCCTCAGGCGGGCGCGGCATCACGGTTTCCCAGGCCGTGCGATCGGCTGACGGTGCGCTGATCGGTGTTTTCACCGTCGATTTCCGACTGCACGACATCGCAGTTTACCTCGACCGGCTGGCGCAGGAATTCGCCGGCGACACCCTGGTTTTCTCCATCAATGGCAGTGTGCTGGCCACGCCGCAGCAAATCGGAGCGCGCGCCGCAGTCATGGAAATCCAAAAAATCCTGGCCGACCCGGCGGAGCGTGAGCGGATGGAACTGCACCATGACCGCGTCATCAAGGTGATCCAATCCGAAGGCGATGATTACATGGTCGGCGTGCGGTCGGCGGAAATCGCGGGCGGCCTGCACTGCATCAGCAGCGTGATTTTCAGCCGGGCAGTGACGTTCGGACCGATCGAGGAAATCCTCCAGCGCAGCATGGTCACCGCTCTCATTGCGCTCGCGATTTCGCTACTCGCGGGCTTCGTGCTCGCGGGCCGCGTCGCCAGTCCGCTCAAGGCTATCGCCCAGCAGGTGAGCCGGATCGGGCGCTTTGAATTGCAGGACGAAAAGGCGCCGGTTTCCGCGATTCGCGAAGTGCGCATCCTGTCGGAAGCGGTCACCCGGATGCGCACCAGTCTCAAATCGTTTTCGCATTACGTGCCCGTGGATCTCGTGCGCGACCTGGTCCGCAGTGGTGGTGTGGCCGCTCTTGGAGGCGAACGCCGGGAGGTGACGCTCATGTTTTGTGACCTCGCCGGGTTCACGAGTTACGCCGAACGCATCGATCCGGAAGTGGCCGTCGAGACGCTCACGGAGTATTTCGAGCGTTTTGGCGAAGCGGTCGATGTGCACGGCGGGGTGATCGATAAATTTCTTGGTGACGGCATCATGGCGCTTTTCAACGCACCCGAGCGCATTCCGGATTCCGCCGCCGCCGCGTGCCGCGCCGCCCTGGCCGG
>JBGTDR010000028.1:0-33338 GCA_041748215.1 Chthoniobacterales bacterium | reverse complement strand
GGAGCGCGCCAGCTCGTCGCAACGTGGCGCGAAGAATTTCCCGGGAACCGTCCGGTAGTCATTTTTGGAGCCCTGGCAGACAAGGATTTTGGAGGGATGCTGACCGAGCTCGCCGCCATCGCCGCGGAATTCTGGTTCGTTCCGATCGCCGGAGTGGCGCGCGGGGAAACGCCTGCCCATCTCGCCAGTCAGTGCAAATCGCCGTGCCGATGTTTCGACTCGCTCGCTGATGCACTCGCCGCGGCGTCACCGTCCGCCGACCCCATTCTCGTAGCTGGCTCGTTATTCCTGATCGGCGAAGCGCTCAAACTTCTCGAAACGCCGGGGATGACACCTCCACCCGAGGACGTGGGAGCAGCGAGCTGACAAGTTGGGCTTGCGAATAATCTGGGGAGCATCTATCCGCGAGCGGTAATCGGCGCTCAGCCAAAGAACCCTCAACACCATCTCGATCCAATGAACACCCCCGACACCCGCATCACGATCCAGGACATCGACATACCGTTTGGCCGCCTGGTCATTCTGCTGATCAAGTTGATGTTTGCCGCGATTCCCGCGCTGATCATTTTCTACGTCCTCGCGTTCATCGCCGTGATGATCGTGATGGTGGTCTTTGGCGGAGCCGCCGCCATTTTCGGCGGGGGGCTTCCGCGGTAAAAGCGGGACGGCTCAGGCCGCGCCCCGTAGGAACTGGATTTCGGCGGTGCGGTCAGCGGCTTTGAACACCGATGTGCCCGCGACGAGTACGTTGGCGCCCGCATCGAGTGACGTGCGCGCCGTTTCGCGATTGATGCCCCCGTCGACCTCGATGTCAAAATCGAGACCGCGGTCGGTGCGCAACGCAACTCCGCCGCGAACTTTCTCCATGGTGTCCGCGAGGAATGGCTGTCCGCCGAAGCCGGGATTTACGGTCATCACGAGGAGCAGATCAAACAAGCCGAGGTACGGCAGGATGCGGTCGAGCGGGGTGGGGGGATTGATCGCGAGGCCCGCGCGGCACCCAGCCGCACGGACGCGCTCGAGGGTGTCGGCGACGTCGTGCGAGGCCTCGACGTGCGAAGTGATCGTGGACGAAAACGCGGTGAAACGCGGGAGATAGTGGTCGGGGCGATCGATCATGAGGTGCACGTCGATTGGCAGGGTCGTGTGTTTTGCCGCGGCTTCGACGAAGGCCGGACCAAAGGAAATGTTGTCCACAAAATGACCGTCCATCACGTCGCAGTGAATCCAGTCCGCGCCCGCCGCGCTCACGGACGCCACCTCGTCACCGAGGCGGGAAAAATCACTGGCGAGGATGGACGGAGCGATCAGAACGGGGCGATGAGTCACGGGAAATTGATTAACCCGGTGGAGAGTTTTCGGCTACCCTCAAGTCGATGAGTGCGTTCCCCCGGAACTGGCAACGTGGTGTCATCCTGGCTGTGGCATTCATCGCCGGACTGACTCCGGCCGTCACACGAGGCGCCGCGGAACGAGCGGATTTTGTTCAACGAATGGCCCGGATCACGGAAGGAACGCCGGTGGCCGAGGTGCGCCGCCTGCTCGGTGAGCCTGACGACGTCAGGGACGAGACGGATCCGGACGACATTTCGCGATTTGGCGTCAAGGAGATCTGGGCTTATGGCACGGACGGGCCACGGACGTTTCCAACGCTGGGCAGGATTTTTGTCGCCGGAGACGATACCGTCAAATTGATCGTCGGGGGAACGGGTTCGCCGCCGAGTCCGGACTTCATTTCTGAGAAGGATCTTCGCCGCCTGCTGGGATTGATCGCGGCTGTTCCCGATTCGTACGAACCGGCCGACCCGCTGGCACTGATTCGGGCGGTGAATTCGCTCCAGCCGCTCGGCAAAGAAGGTGCGCTCGTGGTGATCGAAGAGTTTTTGCGGGTCACCGGCGATGAGAGATTCGGTCGCGGGCAGGGACTGTTTTTTCTTCTTAGAACGCTGTTCGACGTGCCAACCGACCCGGGTTATTTGCCGCGGCCTGGACTCGGTTTGCCGCAAACCGGGATTTTGGATGATCGAACCCTGCTTCCGCGTTTCCCGATCACCATCGAGCAGGACCTTCCGCTTTCGCTCATTCACGGATACATCCTCGCCGGTGCGCCGGAACCCGTGGAGAAACACATGGTTTATTTCCGCGAGCACGGACAGATCCGTGCCCACCCGCTTCGGCCGGTGGATGATCCGCTCGCCCTGCTGGCCGAATTCGAGGCCTCGCCGCGCTGGTCGTTTCGAGAGGATTCCGAACCCAACAAGGACCATGCCCGCACCCTGATCTCCCACCAGCTTCTCCGACTCGTCGAGAGTGTGTATCGGCCGCGCCCCCTCGAAGAACGGGCCGTTTGGGCAAATGAGCAATTTGACGCAACCATCTGGAATCGACGCGTCGAGGAATTCGGCCGGATTGGTGCCCGGTGGGACGCGGCGACGATGAACTACGTTTTTTCTGACGGGACGACTCTGCCCGAAAAGGTGCTCCCGAGTTATCGCCGGCAAATCTGGAAACTTCCGCAACTTGGCAATGGAGGATCGCTGGTCGTTCTGCGGATATCACCCACCCGCGTTTTGGTGTCGTTGCGTCATTCTGAGAACGACGGACATGTCGTGAAAAAATCGGTGGTTATGCTCTGCCGGGCAGACATGACGCGCGAGACGCTGACTACTTTTCAGGTCAAGGCGTCGAGCGGCGGGAATTCAGGACATCAACAAAGCCGGGACATTCCGCTGGCTGCAGGCGAACGGGTGGTCGCGATTCTCGAGTCGGAGGACGGTGAGCTTTTCAGCCCGCAACTGATGCCGTAGTCAGTGCCGCCGCGACGAAACGCTTTGGCTCGATGCCCGGCGAGGATATAGCGGACCGGTGAACGCAAACGACGACGTTATCATCGACCTCGGAAGCGATCAGCATTTCATGCGCGAGGCGCTGCGGCAGGCGCAGCGGGCCTACGCCGCGGCGGAGGTGCCGATCGGCGCGGTGATCGTGCGCGAGGGGCGGATCATTGCCCGGGCATGGAATCAGGTCGAAACGCTGCGCGATGCCACCGCGCACGCGGAAATGCTCGCGATCACGCAGGCGGAGAGTGTGGTCGAGGATTGGCGGCTGACGGACTGCGACCTTTACGTAACGAAGGAACCGTGCCCGATGTGCGCTGGAGCGCTGGTCCACGCGCGACTGCGGCGGGTCATCTTCGGTTGCGGTGACGCGAAGGGCGGTGCGGCGGGCGGCTGGATCAATCTGCTTCAGACGACGGAACTGAATCACCGCTGCGACGTGACGTCCGGCGTGCTCGCGGACGATTGCGCGGGCGTTTTGCGTGCTTTTTTTCGCGAACGCCGTGAGGCCCGCTGAACGATCCGGAACCTCGGCTCGTTCAAACTTACGCGCTCCGTATCACCGACGAAATCGCAACACCTTCGACGTGGCTTTGACGTCCTCGCCATTGTCGAGATCGACCGTGATGGCGACTCGATATTTGCGGCCCTCGAGCCGCCGGAAGCGCGCGCTGTATGGGAAGGTGCCGTCCGTGATGGTCGTCCCGTCGCTTAGGCTGAACCGGACGGAATCAACGTCGCCGGGTGCGGCGGAGTTGACGCTGGCCGTGGCAATGATGGAGCGGCTGTTGGCCTTGGATTTCACCTTCAAGGCGACCGGTGGCGGAGTGACCGTGAGCTGAAGGACGTTGGATCGAAACGTGTCGTTGTTACGGTAACGGACCTCGGCCACGTACTGGGAAACGTCCGACACGAGATTGTTGAACGTTCCCACGTACGGGGCAGTGCGATCGCTATTTCCGAAACGCTCGTTGCGGTAAAATACGACGGAATCCACCGCTCCCCCCGAACCTTGGTAGGGCACGCAATTCAGCACCGTGTTGCCCGGCGATTGGGTGTCGGCGGAAGTGACTTCAAGCAGGATGGGCGGTACGCCGACCGAAAACGCGAGCGGAGGGGATTCGAAATTTCCAGAATTGTATTCCGCGCGAGCGTAAATTTCGTAGGTATTTTGCCGCAGATCACTCAGCGAGAATTCGTACGGCGAGGTGGTGTCCGTGCCAAAAAGCACACCATTTCGGTAGAGGCGGACACGATTGAGATTCGGCAGCGTGGCCGGAGTCACGGTTACGCTCACGCTGTCGGAGGAAACCAAACCGTCCAGCGACGAAGTGGAGATCACGGGAATGCCCTGCCCGCACGCGACGGACGCGGTGAATCCTGCGGAGACGGCGAGGAGGAGGCAGCGGAAGGATCGGAGTGAGGCGGGCAGGGATCGAAAAAACATCGGGGGCAAGGTGATAAATTCGGTGACCGGGCGCTCGCAAGCACGAAGAGGTTAGCCACTGCCGCAATCAGGCAGCTTGCGATCTGACGACAGCCGCTGAGTTCCAGCTCATTGATTGGGCCGACGCGGAATTTCTCGATCTGATGCATTCCCGCGATTTGGAACAGCAGGTTCTGGACGTCCTGGATGCGGATTAGGTCCGGTGAGGTCTGGCTTGCCGATCTTGGCCTTGCGGCCAAGACCAGACCGGTGCTCATCGTTTCTCGCGATGACGATGATCCACCTCGTGCGTTGGTCATCCACGTTCCAGTGACCACGCAGTCCCGGGACAGTAAATACGAGGTCGACGTTGGAAAACTCCTGTTCCTGCGAGAATCGACTTACATTAACGTGCAAGGTATCGTCTCGATTCCATCGGTCCGCCTGGACCGCAAGCTTGGCTGCGTCAGTCCCGAATTGCTTGAGGAGGTGAAGACGTCGCTACGCTACGCTCTCAATCTATAACCGATTGACGTCGCACTTTTTTGCGATCCAACCCCCCCAGCGCTGGTCTCTACAGCGTGGTGATTTCGCGGAAATTTTTTGCCTGGCGGCGGGAGACTTCCACGGTGCAGCTGGCTTCGAGCGTCACGCGCAGGCCGCCGCTGAACCACGGTTCCACGGATTTGATTTTGCGCAGATTGATCAGGGCGTTGCGGTTGGCGCGGAAAAACCACTGTGCGGGCAGGCGGCGTTCGAGGAATGCCAGCGAGCGGTGAATGAGCAGGCGTTCGTTCGCGAGCACGATGCGGGCGTAGGCGCCGCAGGCCTCGATCATGATGATGTCGGCGACGGGCGCAAAAACGGATCGTGAGCCGTCGCGGAGCAAAACCCGGTGTTCGAGATCGAGCGGTGTCGCGTGTCCGGAAGGATCCGTCGAGTCCTCTTCGGTCTCGGTGGAGTCGTCTTCGGCTTCCCCGCTTGGTTCCGGGTTTTCGATCGTCGGGCGGGCGAGTACGCGTTGGATCGCGATCTGGAGGCGGGATTCCTGAACCGGTTTGAGGACGTAATCGATCGCGCCAAATTCGAATGCCCGCAACGCGTGTTCGTCGTGCGCGGTCACCATGATGACGAGCGGAATTTCCGGCAGCGATGCGAGCAGGTCGAGACCGGTTTCTTCGGGGAGTTGGATGTCGAGCAGCAGCAACTCGGGCCGCAGGCGTTCGATGCATTCGCGGGCCTCATGGGCGTCGGCTGCTTCGCCGACGATCTCGATCTGCGGGAAGGCGCGGAGCATGTGGCGCAGCTCCTGACGCGGAAGCGATTCATCGTCGATCAACAGGGTTCTCATGAGTGCTCGGTTTTGATGGGGATGCGCAGTTCTGCACGCACTTCGTTTTCGGCGGGCTGGGTGAGGGAGAGCGACGCGGTGCCGGCGTAGAGGTGTTTGAGCCGGGTGGTGAGATTAACGAGGCCGAGACCGGTGGAATTTGACGGACCACCGAGTCGGCCCGGATTGGTAACCACGACTTCGAACCAGTCACCACTGCGGCGCGTCGAGTAGTGGATGTCGCCGCCCTCACGGCGATTCGCGACGCCGAATTTCACGGCATTTTCGACGAGGGTTTGCACGCTCATTGGCGGGATGCGCAGCAGTTCGAGGCCAGGTTCGCAGTCCGCAGTGACGCGAAGGCGTTCGCCGAGACGCAGGGATTCCAGTTCGATGAATTGATAGACGACGTGGAGTTCGTCGCGCAGGGCGACCGTCGGTTGCTTCGCGCTGGCGAGCGAATAACGCAGCATGCCCGACAGGTGATTGATCGCATCGCGGGCCCGTGCGGGATGCACGTCGACCAGCGCGCGCAGCGTGGCAAAACTGTTGAAGAGAAAATGTGGATTGATCTGGAGGCGCATCGCGTGGAGTTCGGCCTCCTGGGCCGCGGCGGCAAAATGGGCCCGTTCGAGTTCGACTCGGCGCGCACGGTCATTGAAAAAAAAGGCCGCGGCGAAGATCGACCAAAGCGCGAGCATCAGGGAATAAAACAACCAGAGACCCGTGAAGGTCGCGGGCGGCAGATTCATTCCCAGCGAGCTGCCTGGTTTCGCCCAGCGCTCGATGGGCTGCATCACAAATCCCACCACGCCGCCACCGGCCGCACAAAATCCGGCGACCACCGCAAGCTGTCGCCACGCGTTCACCTCCGGCAGTCGTATGGCGAGTGCGGTTGTCCACATGCCTTGCGAAATCACCGCCGTGAAAAAAAGCCCGAGGCTCACGTTGACCACCTTGCGCCACGTCAGCATCTCGAACGTGGACAGCATCAGCACGTCCATGAAAAAGAAAAACAACCACGCCACGATCTGGAATCGCAGGATGTCGCCTGGCGGCGGTGGGGCGGGGCGAATCGCGGGCACGGACATGAGCAGGTCGGTCGCAGGTTGGCCGCGGGTCGGAACGGCGCTGCCAAAGTGTGATGCCGTTTTTTGCGGCGTCAATCGGCTAGCGGTCAATGTCGTCGAAGGAGATGGGTTCGCCATGCATGACGCAATGACGCCGGCCGGTCAATCGACCGGCCGGCGCGAACGATTTGATTATCGAGACGTTGGTTTAGTTTCGTACCACGCGGATCTTCTGCACGGGCGAACGATTGCCGAATGCATCGACAGAGCGGATTTTTACGCGCACCGGGCGTTCTCCAGTGACCACACGAATCCGCCAGTTTTCGGGCCTCCCGGCCGCGCGGCGAAATCCACCCTTGCCGGCCTTGAATTCGACGCGGGCCACACCGGTATCGTCCGCGGCCTGGCCACGAATGCGGGCGACGCGAGCGGAAGTGCGGACGGTCTTCGGTCCTTGCACCGAAATCTCAGGCCGGGTGGCGTCCTGGTTCACGGTCCACGACCCGTCGATCCGGGCCTCGCCGACTTGAGCGCCGGTGAGGTTGCTGGTCGAGAATCCGCTCGAGAGCAGGAATCCACCGAGTTCGGACGATACGAGCAACCGGGCATTGGTGACGCCAAACTGGCCTGCCGGGCTGAACGCCGGCGCGAGGTCATTTGCGATGTCGAACAGGATCACCTCGCCGAGGGGTGCGACCGTGTTCTGGACAAAAAATCCGCTGCGGCTGTCACCGATGCGGCCCGGATCAAATCCGATGCGGAAATCACCGAGAACGACCTGCTGGGCCGTTCCCTGATTAAACGTCACCGTGCCCGCGTGCGAGATGCCTCCGCCCACGGGAGCGAACCCGGTCTCGACCGAGAAGACAAAATTTGTGCCGGCGACGAACGGAAATCCAACCTGAAAAGTTCCGTCGAACGGTGTGCCTTCCGAGCTGGCTCCGGAAAGGTTCAGACTGGCCGCGCTGGCAAGCGTGGCGGTGTCGAGGCGCACGCTCGTTGTGCCGGAGACGGCGAGGTAGTTCGTTTGCGCGGACGCACTCGAAAGCGATCCGAGCAAGGCAGCGGCAACGGCCGCGAGAGTGGTGAACGAGGACGGTTTTGTATTCATGGTGGGTTCGTTTTTTGGTTTTTTTGGCCGATGTCCCGATGCCCCGGCGCTCTGTCGAGTGCGTTGGGGCGGAAAGGGGATCGGCGTTTTCTTCGGCCAGTGAACACCGGATTTTTTCCTCCGCAGGAAAGAGTTGTTCGGGCGGAAGAATCTTTGCGCCGAGCGGTTGCAGATCCCGTCCGAGCGGCGGGCCGAGCCGGAAAATTTTCGCGCGACCGGGCGGATTCAGAGAATCAGCATGCAGTCGCCGTAACTGAAAAAACGATACCGTTCGTGGATGGCTTCAGCGTACGTCGTCCGGATCAGGGCCGGGCTGGCGAAGGCGCTCACGAGCATCAGCAAGCTCGATTTCGGCAGGTAAAAATTTGTGAGCAGTGCGCCGGTGCGCTGAAAATCGAAGGGCGGACGGAGCAATTGGCTGGCAATCAATTGAAGGAAACCATGCCCGGGACGGGAAGAGCGGCTTGCGCGGAGGGATGCGTGGACCTCTTGCGTGCGTTTTGGCAATTCAGCGGCTGAGCACGCCCGAGCAGGTCCTGCCTTCACCGATCACTGTCGGGAAGGTATCCGTGTGTTCCTGGAAAACTGAATGAGTTTTTCCCACGTAACCTGGCTGAACGCGGAAGCCTCCCCACCTCGGAACGATGAAGTCGCTGCTCCTGGCGGCGAGTCGGGGAGGCGGTCTGGTGACCGGCGCGCAAATCCCTGCCATCGCCATCGGTCCCGACATGACCGTTCCCACCGCGGACCGGGATTTTTCCCGATTACCGGGCGTGAAGTGGATAAACCCGCTGCCCGGCTGAACGAGGACGCTTCCGCGGGCGGCTTCGATGCAATGGCATCACAAGCTGGCTTTCTTCTTCTTGAGTTTTTTGAGCTGGGCTTTGAATGCCTTCACTTTTTTGGCGCGGACGGTGGGATCGCTGATCTTTTTGGCGGCTTTGAATTTCCGGGTGAGCGTTTTGATTTGTCGGTCGATCTTGGAGAAATCCGGTTGCGCGGGCGGCTGAAGAGAGGGGATCGCAGTATTTCGCAGTTCCTGGGTGAGCCCAGTGATCAGGTAGGCCTCGCGGGTACCGTTGTGGAGACCAGTGCCGACAATTGTGGTGCCGTCGGCACTGGTGGCGGCCGCGCTAACAAGGTCCCACCCGTTGAGGTTGATGCCGGAGGCAGTAAGAATCGAGGTAATCGACTGGATGCCATTCGTGGCATCCCAGACAAAGGCTCTGAAGCCATCGGTCCCTACGTTTACGGATTCGCCGACAACGACCGAGCCATCCGAGGATACGCCGAGCGCGTCGCTGTTGAAGCTCCCACCCCGAAGATCGCCAAGGCCGACCATGCCGCCTACGCTGGTCCAGCGAAACGCTTCGCGGCCATTGGTGCCGTTCGAGCGGCCGACAATGACCGAGCCATCCGCCGATACGGCTCTACCTATGCTGGAGAAGCTCCCACCCGGGAGATCACCGATGCCGACCATGCCGCCGGCGCTGGTCCAGTGGAAGGCTTCGACGCCATTGGCGACATAGGAAGTGCCGATGACGACGGAGCCATCCGCGGATGCGCCGCTGGCCGAGCTATCGAAGCGCCCACCCGGGAGATCGCCAAGGCCGACCATGTTGCCAGCATTCCAGCGGAAAGCTTCGTCGCCATTGGCGCTTTCGGAAAAGCCGACGACGACGGAACCATCCGCGGATACGCCATCGCCCGGGCTATCGAAGCGCCCACCCGGGAGATCGCCAAGGCCGACCATGTTGCCGGCATTCCAGCGGAAGGCTTCGCGGCCGTTGACACTGTCGGAATGGCCGACCACGACAGAGCCATCCGCGGATACGCCGGTGCCAATGCTGTTGAATTGCCCACCCGGGAGATAGCCGAGGCCGATCATACCGCCGGCACTGGTCCAGCGGAAGGCTTCAAAGCCATTGGCGACACTGGAAAAGCCGACGACGACGGAGCCATCCGCAGAGATGCTGGTGGCCTGGCTGAAGTCTCCACCCGGAAGTTCGCCGAGGCCCTGGAAGGTCAGGGCAGGGGCGCAGGGCGTTTGCAGGGCGACGGCCGCGAGGAAGACCCCGGCGAGAGGAAGTCGGCAGGCGATGGTTGGTCTTTTCGGGTGCATGGATTCGCCTTGGTTTGGCTGGTTTTGGTTTATTCGAGGCGGGGACGCGTCTTCAGCATTCCTGTTTCTTTGTGCCGGAGATTGCGGAAATGACTGCGGCGACGCGGAGCGGGCGGACGTAATCCACCCGGTGGCCGTGCCGAGAAATTCGGGCAAAAAAAGACCGGTTATGCGAACCGGGGTCTCCATTTGAGGTGGCGATATCGTTACGCGGGTTGAGGCGAGGAGCACAAAAACAAGCGCGCAGTGGTGGCCCGATGACGAACCGATGCCTGGCGGCTGTTCCGTTTTTCGCCCACATCTCGATCCATAGCCTATTTTTCGCTACCGAGAGCGTCCACCAAAACCGGTGGAACGGAAAATGATTTGCAATTGATGGACCGTGGTTTGAAGCGCACGGAGCGGTTTCACAATTTCCCGAATCGGTCGGAGGTGATTCGAGGCGTTGGGACGATTCGTTTTTGCCGGAAAATCCTACCGGGTCCGACTCGACAACCAGCGCCAGTTTGCCCGTCCGGTCCGGGTGAAATAGCCCACGGTATTTTGTTGGTCGGATGCCGCGGTGGACACTTTCGCCTGGCTTAGAGAATCAGCATGCAGTCGCCGTAACTGAAAAAGCGGTAACGCTCGCGGATGGCTTCCGCGTAGGCGGCGAGGATGCGGTCGCGGCTGGCGAAGGCGCTCACGAGCATGAGCAAGCTCGACTTTGGCAGGTGAAAATTGGTGAGCAGCGCGCTGGTGCGCTGAAAATCGAAGGGCGGGCGAATGAAGATGGCGGTTCGTCCGTGGTGGGGCTGAATCGGACCCGGGGGCTGGGATTCGAGGACGCGCGTGGACGTCGTGCCGACGGCGACGATTCGGCGGGCCGCGTTGAGAGCAGCCGCCGTCGCGGGTTCGATGGCGTAACGTTCCTCGTGCATGCGATGGTCGGCAAGGTTCTCGACTTTCACCGGTTGAAACGTGCCGATGCCGACGTGAAGCGTGAGGAATGTGTGCGGGATCGCCGCAAGCACCTCGGGCGTGAAATGCAATCCGGCCGTCGGGGCCGCGACGGATCCCTCGGGTCCGGCAAAAACCGTCTGGTAGCGCGTCGTATCGTCCTCGTCAGCCGGGCGATCCATGTACCGGGGAATCGGAAGTTCACCGTGGCGCGCGAAGTCGATCGGAGTGTCGAGCGTCACAACCCGTTCGCCGCCTGGCAGGATCTCGGTGACGGTGAGGGCCGTGCCGCCGACCGCGCACCGTGTGCCGAGCCGCAGCTTTTTGCCCGGCTTGCACAGGCAGATCCAGCGGAGCGGGGCGGTTTCTTCGAGGAAAAGAAACTCGAAGCGGCCATCGTCGGAAAACATTCGCGCCCGGATGACGCGGGAATTGTTCAGAACGACAAGATCGCCGGGTGAGAGGCACGTCGGGAAATCGGTGAACATCCGGTGCTCGATGCGGCCGCTGTCGCGATGCAGCACGAGAAGGCGCGATGCGTCGCGACGGGCAAGCGGTCGCGACGCGATGAGCTCGGGCGGCAGCGTGTAGTCGTAATCGGAGAGGCGGTCCATGGCCAATTTCACCACCAAGGCACCAAGACACGAAGATTTTCAGCAACTTGGTGCCTCCGTGCCTCGGTGGTGAAACTCTACTTCGTCACACGGGTGAGGCCAATGCGTTGAGCGGCCGCTTCGACAAGTTCCGCGACCCGCTTTTTCAGGCGGCGTGCATTGTTGAAAAGAACAACGACAAAGATGAGGTAGGGGATTTGCAGCCAGAGGTCGGTGCCTTCAATCGTGAGTTGGCGATAGGCGATGATGCTCAGAAGCACGAGGTTGACCAGAAACGTGGTGGCCACCATGTGGGTGCTGAGTTTCACGCGGGTGAGCGCTTTCGGGCCGCCGTGGTATTCGGTGATGCTGCGAAGTTTGATGCCCCACCAGAAACTGCCGTAAATCTGGACGTCCCAGTCCTTCCAACCCGTATCGATCGAATAGCTCCAGCCTTCGTTTTCCAGCGCGGCGATGGCCTCGGGCAGAAGGACTTCGCGGCCCTTGCCTTCCTCGCTCCAAAACTTCAGGTGTGTAATGCTGCCGCGGCGCGTGGGGCGGAAATTTTCCTCATGCGTCGCGATGACGGACGGCGGCGTGCGTTTGAATTTTAGCCACGTGAAATAACGCGACCAGCCGCGGACGAGCGGTTGGGTGAAGGCGAGAAATGTGACGAGCAGCCGGGCGAGGATCGTATCGTGCCGGGGCTCGAGTTTCGCGTGAATCATGTAGGAAAGCGCAACGAGCAGCGTGCCTCCGAACATGAGGTAGGGCACGATACGCAGCGCCGGCAGGGGTACCGCGATCACCATGATGAACACGGCGAGGGCGACCCACTCGATGCTGCTGAGGTAGGAGGCGACCTCGGATTGCGGCGTCGGGTAAATGCATTGGAAAAGCCCTTCACCAAAAACGCCGTGGTAAATCACGGGTTTGTTAATGAGCCACGTAAAGCGTGGTGCCCCGTAGATTTGCCCGCGCCATTTGGCCGTACCCGTGGGACCAAAAAACACGAGGTGTTTAAATCGCAGCATTGATTCGGCCTCGCCGTAGCCTTCCTGCTGTTTGCGGAAGGCTTTGAGCGTGAAACGCCGGTAGTGCCAGACAATGGCGGCCGGACTGAAAGCGATCACCTCGCCCTCCTGTTGAAGCCGCCAGCAGAAATCCACGTCATCACCGGCCTTGCGGTATTCCGGATCGAACCCGCCGACTTTGTCGAACGCCCACTTGTGGAACGCCATGTTGCAGCCCGGAATGTGCTCGGCGACGACGTCGGTGAGCAGCACGTGACTCGGTCCACCCGGAGCCGCGGAGACGCACGCCTGAATCCAATCCTCCGCGGGTGGAGAAATGTTGGGTCCCCCGACGCCGGCGTAATCCCCGCTCATCAGCGTGTTCACGAGGTAATAGAGCCAGTCCGGATCCGCCATGCAGTCGGAGTCGGTGTAGGCAATGATTTCACCGGTCGCGGTGGCGGCGCCGACGTTGCGGGCGACGCTCAGGCCGTAATTGTCCTGCCGCACGCTCACGATCCACGGGTGGCGCGCCGCGATCTCCGGTGTGTTGTCGGTCGATCCGTCGTCGACGAGCACGACTTCGAAATCCGGGTAGTCCACCTCCTTGAGCGATTCCAAACAGCGATCCAACGTTTTTGCGCCGTTGTAGGAACACACGATCACCGACACCCGGGGATAACTGCCGAGTCGCACTTTGCGGGTCATCGGAGCGTCGCCGGCAAACAATTCCTTCACCGTCGCAAGGGCGAGTTTTGGCGACCGGTCGCGGCGGACGAGGCCGAACGCCCAGTCGAGGATTTCCATGCCGCCGCGAAACCATTCGTCAGTCCACGCGTAGAGGATGGTGCCCGCGAGGCCACCGAGAACGACACTCTCGACGTGCCAGCGGAGCATTTCGGCCTGTTCCTCCTCGGGGTGCCGGATGGTGTCCATGCCGAATTCGCCCATCACGAGCGGCCGGTCGTCGGAAAGATTCTGCAGGCGGGCGAGGTACCGTTCGAAATCTTCGCGGCGGTGCAGGTAAACGTTGAACGTGTAAAAATCGACGTTCTGCGGCAGGAGATATTCGGTCGGCGGGTAGCTGGCGTAGGAATAAAGCGCCTTCGGGTCGATGGAGCGGGCGATATTGATGAGCTCCTCGATAAATTCCGTGACCTCGCGCGCACCGATCCAGCGCACCATGTGGGTCGGAATCTCGTTGCCCACGAGGTACCCAAAAACGGCGGGGTGCCCCGCATTTTTCTGAACGCCTTCCCGGACGGCGCGCACGACTTCGCGGCGGACTTTCCGGTCGCGTAGAAATTCGATGTGCTCGGCCCACGGAATCGTGATGAGTGCGCGAATTCCTTCCTCCGCACACGCGTCGAGAAACCACTTGGGCGGCACGTAATAAATGCGGACGAGATTGATCCCGGTGTCGCGCATCACCGCAAGATCCCGCGCCGCCTGCTCAGGCGTGCCGAAATATTCGTCGTTCGCATCCGGAGCGAATGGTCCGTAGGTGACGCCTTTGATGAAAAACTTGCGCCCGCCTTCGAAAAAAAATTTCGCGCGGACCCTGATCGGCTCCAGTGATTGCACGCCGAAAGGGCTAACGGCTTCCGGTGAACATTCAATGCGGAATCGGGACGAAAACACAACGCCGTCCACGCTCACGCGACTACGTGGGTTGCAGCGAGGTCCCAACCTCGCCCGAATTCCCGTACAGCGGCTCGCAGCCGACAGGGCTCAGGCGTCGAGTGACGTGCCGATGAGTTTTTTGAGTTTGATCATGCCGCGGCGGATGCGCGCCTTGATCGTGCCCAGCGGTTCGTCAAGTTGAACGGCGATTTCGTTCTGCGTCAGGCCCTTGAAATAGGCCATCTCGATCACCTCACGCTGCTCGGCGCTGAGTTTCATCACCGCACTGCGGACCGTCGTGCGGGTCTCGGTCGAGTCGAGCTCGTCAGCGGGCTGACGGTCGTGAATGAAATCATCCTCGGTCGCTTCTTTTCCGGCCTCTTCCTTGAGCCGAAAACGGCGTTTGAGGGCGCGGATGCGATCAATGGCCTTGTTCCGGGTCATCGTCACGGCCCACGTGAGGGGTTTTCCCCGTGCCGGGTCGTACATCGATGATTTTTCCCAAATCATCACAAAAACTTCCTGGGTGACGTCTTCGGCGTCAGTCGGATCGTTGAGCACCCGGAGAGCGGTTGAAAAGAGAATTCCGGAATAACGGTCGTAAAATTCGGCGAAGCTGTCGCGGTCCCCGCTGCCAATCCGTTGGATCAGCGCGATTTCCTCCTGATGGTCCGTGATCGGTTCCAAAGAAGACATTTTCAAAACAGACTGAAAATCGTCCCAATCGACCGGGACTACCAGTTTTTTTCCGCCAACGGGCAATTACTCCCCGCGAACGGCACGGGACGCGACGTCAGCGGTCGTCGTGAGATCGTCGAGCGTGTGGGCCAGCGAAAGAAATCCCGCCTCGAACTGCGATGGGGCGAAATAAACGCCGTTCGAGAGGCACGCGTGGAAAAAGCGGTTGAATGCGTCCCGGTCGCTGGTTTGCGCTTCCGCAAGGTTCCGCACCGGTCCGGCGGTGAAAAACAGGCAAAACATCGAGCCGATCCGGTGAAACGTCAGCGGGCGGCCCGCGATGGTCTCGCGCACGGCGTCTTCGAACGTCGCGCCGATGGATTCCAACTGCCGCCAGCCATCCGTGCGCTCGAGTTCCCGGAGTTGAGCGAGGCCAGCGGCCATCGCGAGCGGGTTGCCGGACAGAGTGCCCGCCTGGTAAACGGGGCCGTCCGGCGAAAGTTGATCCATGATGTCGGCACGGCCACCAAAAGCGCCGACGGGCAGGCCACCGCCAATGACCTTGCCGAGCGCGGTGAGATCGGGCCGCACGCCGCAGATTTCCTGGTAGCCACCGGGCGCAACGCGGAAACCGGTCATGACTTCGTCGAAGATGAGCACGGTGCCAAATTCGTCGCAGAGCGCGCGCAAGCCCTCGAGAAATCCGGGTTCGGGCAGATAAAGCCCGGCGTTCGCCGGCACGGGCTCGAGAATGATGGCCGCGATTTCACTGCCTTCGCGTTGAAAAATCGCACGCACGGCGTCGAGGTCGTTGAATGGCACCGTGAGCGTGAGGGCGGCGAGGGCGGCCGGAACGCCCGCGCTGTCGGGGCGGCCGTGGGTGAGGGCGCCACTGCCCGCTTTGACGAGCAGCGAATCGACGTGGCCGTGGTAGCAGCCTTCGAATTTGATGATGCGGTCCCGTCCGGTGAATCCGCGAGCGAGCCGGATGCAGCTCATGGTCGCTTCGGTGCCGCTGTTGACCATGCGGACCTTGTCGATGGACGGCACGAGGCGGCAGATCGTTTCGGCCATTTCGACTTCCAGCGGATTCGGAATGCCAAAACTCACGCCACGTCCCGCCGCTTCGCGTATCGCTTCGATCACCACCGCGGGGGCGTGACCGAGAATCGCCGGGCCCCACGTGCCGACGTAGTCGATCAATTCGTCGCCGTCGACGGTGCGCAGTCGGCAGCCGGTCGCAGATTCGACAAAAAATGGCTCACCGCCCACGGAGCGGAACGCACGCACCGGCGAGTTGACGCCGCCCGGAATGCTCCGGAGCGCAGCGGAAAAAAGTTCGTGGGAGCGGGCTCGCATGTCAGCGCAAAAGAATGCGGACGTTACGGTTCAGGGGAGGGAGTGGGTTGCAGCGTGTCGAGCAGGCTGCGGTCGGCGGCGGCATCGTCGGGAGTCACCAACGGTGGGGCCAGCTCGACCGGTTCGAACGTATCCGGATCGCTGTTCGGGAGTTGCACGGGCTCGAAAAGATCCACGTCGCTCGGCGTCGGAGCCGGCAGGGCGGGGGGAGCGAGCGCGATCTCTTCTTCGAGAACGATGGTTTGCGGCGCTGGTGTGGGCAGGCCCGTCGCAACCTCTTCAATCACGATCACGGGCTCCGCGTTCGCGTTGATGATCCGCTCTACGTTGATGTAGAGGTAATACCCAAGAAATCCGCCGCCCACGACGAGGACAACGAGGGCAAGTCCGATGAGAAACGTGAGCAATCCGGGCCGCTGGAGCGGGCGGGAGCCGATATCCGGCCGCAGTGACGGGTAGTCCGAGGTAGCGTTGTTGATGTATTGGTAACCTTCCGAATTGGTCTCCCCGCGGTCAGGCAGGAGTTCCTGCACCCGCTGCTGGGGGATGCCGAGGTATTTCGCGTAGGCGATGATGAACATGCGCGCGTAGCTGGGATTCGTGAAATGCGACAGGTCGTCGTTTTCCATGTCGCGAATGCGCTGGATGCGCATGCGGGTTTCCTTGGCCGCTTTTTCGAGCGGGATGCCGCGCCGCTCGCGTTCGGCCGCCAGCAACGCGCCGATGGAGAGGAGAAGTTGGTCGGCTTTGTTCATGGCAAGGAGTCGAGGTCGATGAGAATTTCGCGTGGTTTGGCCCCTTCGCCGGGTCCCAGGATGCCGCGTTGCTCGAGGATGTCCACGACCCGCGCGGCCCGGGTGTACCCAAGCCGGAGCCGCCGCTGCAGCATCGAGGTCGAGGCCTTGCCCTCCTGCTTAATAATTTCGAGACACTTATCAACCAATTCCTCGTCCGCATCGCTGATTTCCTCCTCCGGGACGGAGGTCTGCGTGAGTTTTTCGTGAATGCTCGGCTCGAATTGCGGTTCGGCACTGGCGGAGACAAACGAGACGAGGCGGTGAATTTCATCGTCGGTCACCAGCACGCCTTGCGCGCGCACGAGCTTCGACGTGCCGGGCGGCAGATACAACATGTCGCCCTGACCCAAAAGTTTTTCCGCGCCGTTTTCGTCGAGGATCACGCGGCTGTCGATCTTGCTGGCGACCTGAAACGCGATGCGGCTCGGGATGTTTGCTTTGATGATGCCCGTCACGACGTCGGCTCGCGGTGTCTGCGTTGCCACGATCAAATGAATGCCGGCTGCGCGGGCCTTTTGCGCGATGCGTGCCACGGAATCCTCGACGTCAGCCGGCGCCGTCTGCATGAGGTCGGCCAGCTCGTCGATGATGACGACGATATAAGGCATCGACTCGGGAACGATGATTTCGTCCTCGTCACGCGGCACGCTGATTTTTTTGACCGGTGCGGCATCTTCGGCCTCCTCGTCCCACGGCGGGGCCTCATCGGGCGGGATGGCCGGGGATTCGCCGGCGGCTTCGGCTTCGGCGTCGAGTTCGGCCTGAGATTTGGGTTTTGGCCGGGCGTTGAAGGCCGCAATGTTGCGCACCCCGCATTTTGCGATGATGCGGTAGCGCAATTCCATTTCGTCGATCACCCAGCGCAGGGCGAGTAGTACCTTTTTCGGATCGGTGACGACCGGCGTCACGAGGTGCGGAAGCGAATTGTAAATCTGCATTTCCACGACCTTGGGATCGATCATGATGAATCGCAGTTCCTCGGGCGTGAATCGGAAGATCAGACTCGCGATGATGGCATTGATGCAGACGCTCTTTCCGCTTCCGGTCGTTCCCGCGACGAGCCCGTGGGGCATTTGGGCAAGGTCGGCGATGATGGTGTTTCCGTAAACGTCCTTGCCGAGAGCGAGAGGAAGGCGGGCTTTGGAGTTCACCCACGCGTCCGTCTCAAATAGCTCTCGGAGTGTGACTTTCACCTTTTTGGCGTTGGCGATTTCGATGCCGACGGTGTCTTTGCCCGGAATCGGAGCAATGATGTTGATGCGTTCGGCGCGAGTGGCGCGGGCGATGTCGCGTTCGAGACTGCTGATGCGATCCACGCGCACGCCCTTGGCGGGATAAAGCTCGTAGCGCGTGATGGTCGGGCCCTTCGTGATGTCACCCGGGCTCGCCTGGATGCCAAATTGCAGCAACGTTTCGAGGATGACCTCGCGAGTCGATTTCAGCTCCTCAGGATCAGCCGGCACGTTGTCCCCGGCGTCCGCCGTATCGAGCAAATCGAGATGCGGCAGCGCGTAATTTTCCAGACGCACTTCCTGGAGGCCGGCGGGCGGATCGGATTTGCGTTTCCCCTTGGGATGCACCTCGTCGAGCGACGGTTTGCGCGGTGCCGGGATGGATGCATCGATGATCTTGGGTTCGGGAAAAATCTGGAGCGGCTCGGCGGGGACGGCGGGTTCGACCGGAGCGGCGGGCAACTTTTTGCGCAGCTTTTTTTCGAGAACCTCGGCGCGTTTTTCCATTTCCCGCTGATTGGCGGCGAATCGCTCTTCTTCCGTGAGTCGATCGCGTTTGCGCTGGGCGCGTTCGGCGAACCAATTGCGGACTCCGGCAATGCAGAGTTTAACGAACCGGATCGGGTGAAAACCCGTGAGCAGGATCAGGCTCGCGAGGTAAAGGACCACCAGCACGATCGCCGAGCCCACCGTGCCGAGGACCTGCGTAAATGCCCGCCCGCCAACCGTGTAGCCAAACCACCCGCCGGGCCCCTGGATTTTGAACGCCGAGTCCCAACCCTGAAGAAACCACGGCTGGAGGTGCAGCAGGCTGGCTCCGCAGAGGATGAACAGAAAACTCCATCCGATGCGCCCCTTGAGCCGGAATCGCGAAAAAAACAATTTTGCCGCCCCGAATCCCAAAAAAAGTACGGCGATCAAGTAGGCCGCCGCCCCGAAAAGAAAATACAGCAGCCCGGCTCCCAGCACGCCGGCGATGCCGATGAAGTTACCGGGCCGGGGATTCGGCGGGGTGATCGAGCTGAAAAATGCCCACGACGGAACGTCCGCCGGGTCGTACGAGACCAGCGCCAGCAGGAGAAGCACACCCAGCCCGAGGAGGAGGACTCCCAGAGCTTCGTCGATTGCAGGTTTCCGGTCGTTTGCCATTGGCGAGCCGCCACCTATGGCAGAAAGAAAGGCGCGGGTTCAAGGATTCCGGCGGCCGACGCGATCATGGAAGGCCCGTGACCGTCGCCGCCAGCCCAATTACCGGGGTTGCATGGTGACTTTGGCCCGGGCGCTAACCGCCGTCGTCGGCACATTCTGGCTCGTCGCGGTGAGCGTCGTGCGGATTTTGCGACGATAATCAAACGATCGCGAAACCTTGATCCGCTGGACAACGCTGACGCTCTGGCCGGGAGCCAGGATGCCCGTCGTGGCGGTGCCCGCCGGAAGAGCCCGTGTGAGATTGGTGCCGCCACTCTTGAAGGTGATGCTGAACGGACGACCGGTCGGTTGCGCGGGCCCGGGACCGCGCGCGTCATTGCTCACGTTGATCGTGCGGCGCAGGCTGAACGTATCGTTGGTGTCGCCCGTATTCGTGATCGTGAACGTCGCCTTGGTGCGGTTCTTCGCGACGGTCATCGTGGCGCCGGCGATGGGATTGACGGTTGCGAGGTAGCTCTGCGTTGCACCGCCGTTCACAAAAATGCCGAGCACGAAATTTTCCACGACCGTGTTGCCGGACGTGCCGTCGGCGACCACTCCGCCGCTCTCATATTCGATTGCGGTCCAGGTGGCCTCGCCAAACGTGCCGTTCGGATTCCGGGGCACGGACGCAAAAAATCCGCGGACGCCGCCGTTCGTCGTGGTGTCACCGGTGAGATTATAACCGTTGGCCGTGCCGGTGATGCCGTCGAAATGGCTGATTGCCGATGCGAGCGGCTGGTTGTTGAAACGGTAAACACGGAAATTGGTCAAAAGTCCCGTCGCGGAGTCGTAATCAACGAGGTAACTTTCGTCGAGGCCGGCCGTCGACAGGTCGCTCTGACCTCCCGCGATCGTGTAGCGTGTGCTCGTGCCCCCGCCGTTCTGCCAGATCCCGTAGGCGGTGACGCTCGCCGTGTTTCCAGGATTCAGATTGCGCCATTCGTCAGTGATCCGGTTGTAAATAAACGCCTTGCCCGTCGCGAGGCTGGTATCGTAGTTGCCCACGACGAGATCGCCCATGTTGCTGTGCGCGATGGTGTTTAACAGCGTTTCGCCCACCGTCAGCAACGGTGTGGCGTCGATCTGCGTCCACGTTCCACTGCCGTTCACCGGGCCTTCGTACAGCATGCCGTGGTCGAAATTCGGACCCGACGAACCCTCGGCGTATTTGTAACTACCCACCGCAATGATGTTTCCCGCCCCGATGCTCGGGTTGAACCGCGCCGTGTTCGGGCCGTAAAACGTTGCGCTGCTGACGGTCTGGCCCGGGAATACGGGCGTCAACTGGTTCCAAGCCGAACTCGGCGCACTCGGAGCCGCCGCCAGCGACCCATTGTAAAGCCCCGCGTAAGTGATGCCGCCCGTCACGTAACTCGCCGTCAAAACCACCGAATCGGTCGATGAACTGTCCGACCGGACCCCCGTCACCACGACCGCCGTATCGTCGAGCGCCTGGTAAGTCACACCCGCCGAGGCAGTTACCCCACAAGCGAGGAGGAGAAAACAAAAGACGCGGGGAATGGGAATGGCCATCGGAGAGTGTGCACCGATGGGTGAGAAATAAGCAATGGCCATATCGTGGCGGCGCCCGCGGCGCTTTGAACGCCCAACATCCAACTCCCAACTCCCAACTCCCAACGCTGAACGCTGAACGCTCAACGCTCAACGCTCAACGCTCAACGCTCAACGCTCAACGCTCAACGCTCAACGCCACCCGCTACCCGCCACCCGCCACCCGCTCCCTGAAACCCAAAACCTGAAACCTCTCCGCCCCCCCTTCGACTTCAACTTAAAAACTTAAACTGTGGCGGCCACCCGCCACCCGGCGGACGAATTTGTTCAATTTTTCTTGAACAGAATGATGGCACGTGGCCTAGTGCGGTTCCCGGAACGGCGGGTGGGGAGTTTTTTCCTGCGGCCGATTCCTCCCAGTCCCGAGACCCCCGATCTTCCTGGTGGTCATGGGCGGCAGCGTGGTTGCACGCCATCCGGTGCCGATCGCTCGAATTTTTCTTCGCTGATGAATCCTGTTCTGTCCGACCAGTCGCAGACCAACGCCAAAACGTCGTTGAGTCCGTACCAGGCTGAGGTGATCGACCTGTTTGTCCACGCGGCGCAGGCGCTATCGATTCCGCGCTCGGTTGGGGAAATCTACGGCCTGCTTTACAGCCTGCGCGAGCCGGTCCCGATGGATGACGTGATCTCGCTGCTGCGCATCAGCAAAGGTTCGGCCAGCCAGGGGCTGCGGTGGTTGCGGGACATCGGCGCGGTGCGTTCGACCTACGTCAACGGAGACCGGCGCGACCATTACGTGGCGGAAATTGAACTTCGGCGGCTCGCGTCCGGGTTTTTACGGGAAAAAGTCGAACCCCACCTCGAGAGCGGCGGACACCGCCTCGCCCGCATCGAATCACTGATCGCCACCGAAGCCGATCCCGAGTTCGCCACCGACCGCCTGCAAAAACTCCGGAAATGGCACAGCCTGATCAAAAAAATCCTGCCGTTCGTGCGGGGTTTCGCCAAAGCCGGGGAATAGACGTGGCGAGTGGCGAGTGGCGAGTGAGGAGTGGGGCGTTGTGCGTTGGAAGTTGGAAGTTGGAAGTTGGAAGTTGGAAGTTCGCGCGCGGCGCGCGGCGCGCCGCTTTCCACTGGCAGGAAGCCGCTGAGCGACTAAAATCCTCTCGTTGAAAACTCTGACCACCGCCCCCAGCCCGGCGTCGCATCGCCCGGACCGACCTTCGTTGGCCGCCGCGTCGTCGATGTGGCCGTTCGTGATTTTCCTCGCGCTCATCTGGGCTCCGGCGATTCGCCAGTGGAGTCACGATTGGAGCACGAACCCGCAATATTATTACGGCTGGTCCGTGCCGTTGCTCGCCACCTATTTGATTTACGACCGCTGGCCGGAACGGCCCGCTCCCGGGCAGGTCCGCTTCGCCGGACTGGCGTGGTTGGTCATCATTGGTCTGGCGCTGATGCAGCTCCCGATGCGCTGGTTCGGCGAAGCCAATTCCGATTGGTGGCCGGTCTGGTGGGGATACGGCACGATCTGCATCGGGGTGACGATGGCGGCGTTTTACCTTTACGGCGGCTGGCCGTGGATGCGCTTTTTTGCGTTTCCCGTGCTGTTCATGGCCTCGGCGATTCCGTGGCCGACATACGTCGAAATTGACGTCGTCCAGCGGCTGATGGGGATCAATGCGGTGATTTCTGCCGAGGTCGTTTCCGCGCTGGGCGCACCCGCGGTGGCAATTGGCAACGTGATCGAAGTCTCCGGCGGTGTGCTCGGCGTGAACGAAGCGTGCAGCGGCATCCGTTCATTGCAATCGACGCTGATGGCGGCCCTGTTTCTGGCCGGTCTTTACCGTTTAAAATTCAGCGGCGGCCTGCTGCTTGTGGCCATCGGTGCGGGCATCGCGTTTTTCTGCAACATCGTTCGCACGACGGTTCTAACCTGGGAGGGCGCGACCAAGGGCGTCGAGGCCACCGAAAAATTACACGACACCGCAGGTTTTGTTATCCTCGGCGTTGTGCTCGTCTGCCTGTTCATCATCAGTCAATTTCTTGACCGTCGCAGCGTGGCGGCGGCCAAAACCGCTCCGGAACCTCGCGAACCGTAATGAAAAAACCGACCCTCATCCTGATCGCCCTCGTCGCCGGCTGGTTTGTCGCTGCGGAAGCCGTCACCGAACTCTGGTACCGTGCGGCTGAATCGGAAGCCGCTCCCAATCCGGCATGGACGTTTCTCTGGCCGGACGAAGCACCCGCGGGCACCGTTCCGGCGCGGGGATTTCGCGAGTTTGAAGTTGTCGGCGAGGAAGTCCTCCACTTCGACCGGGCGCGCGGAGCCTCGTGGCAGGACAACGCCGGCAACCGCTGGATCGTCACCGTGCTCGAGTGGGATCCGGGCGCAAAAGTCAGCGCGATGGACTCTCGTCACAACCCGATCATCTGCCTGCCGTCCATGGGTTTTGAGCTCCAGCAGGAACTTGGCGTGACCAAGGTGCCAACCGCCGTCGGTGACATCACGTTCCGCGGATATGAATTTCGCCGCCCGAACGGCGCCACGCCATACGTTTTTTCGGCGGTCATCCGCCCACTCGCGATCCGCGACGCGGAATACCGTGCCGGTCGACTCGAACGACGCATCACACAATTCGAGAAAGCCGTAAATGGCAATCGGCAGAGCCCCGAGCGGGTCCTTCTCATTGCGGTTGAAGGCCCGCGTTCGCCCGAGGCGGCTGACGCTGCCCTTCGCCAGGCCTTTCCGGACTGGCTCGTGGCGAAAAGCTAACCCATAACGGCTCGAATCCGACAAATCCAGCTTCCGGCCGCCCCTGCCGTTCAAATGCAGATTTAACAGGGATGAAAGGGATGGAAGGCAGTGATGAAAGTTGAGGGGGTGGGAAGTTCCTGGTTCCTCGTTAAACGTTCGGCGTTAAGCGTTAAACGTTTCCTTGTTCTTGAGTCCCGCCATTGCCTCACTCGCTCCCGCTCGTCCTTCGGACTGCTCGGCAAAACCGACGCAGGCTTCCCCAATCGCGCCACCGCACGATTCGGTGCCCGCCCCTCATCTCATCGTTAAGAGTTAAATGTTAAGCGTTAAGCGTTAAGCGTAAAAAGGTTCCTTTCCAAATTCTCGTCCATTCTCTTATGACTCCTGAAATCCTCTTGCTCGGCGGAGCTGGTTACGTCGGATCCGCGTACGGGCGTTTGCTCGAAAGCAAAGGTTTGTCGTTTCGTGTCCTGCGGCGGTCCGAGGTCGATTACACCGACACCGCGATCCTTACGAAACTGCTCCGCGAAACCCGGCCTTCGTTTGTGATCAATGCCGCAGGCTACACCGGCAAACCCAATGTTGACGCCTGCGAATTGCACAAGACGGACTGCCTGTTTGGCAATGCCGTGCTGCCCGGTCGCATCGCTGACGCCTGCGAGGCGGCGAGCATTCCGTGGGGTCACGTTTCGTCCGGCTGCATCTACACTGGCGCACGCTCCGACGGCTCAGGATTTACCGAAGATGACGCCCCAAATTTCACCTTCCGACAAAATAACTGCAGCTTTTACAGCGGCAGCAAAGCCCTGGGTGAAGAAGTCCTCGCCGGCCGGCCCGACGTTTTCATCTGGCGACTCCGCATCCCGTTCGATGGCGTCGAGAGCCCTCGCAACTACCTCACCAAAGTCATGCGTTACGAGCGCCTGCTCGAAGCCGAAAATTCCATCTCCCAACTCGACGAATTCGTCGCCGCAACGTTCGCGTGCTGGGAAAAACGGGTCTCGTTCGGCACCTACAACGTCACCAATCCCGGTCACATCACCACCCGTCGCGTGACCGAGCTCATCGAAGAAAGCGGCGTCTGCCGCAAAGAGTGGAGTTTTTTCGCCGACGAGACCGAATTTATGCAGGTCGCCGCGAAAACCCCCCGCTCGAATTGTGTCATGTCATCGGCCAAACTGGCCAGCGTGGGCATCCACCTCACTCCGGTCGAGGACGCAATCCGTCACGCTCTGACGACGTGGCGCTCCGCCGAAAATGGAGCGGGTAACGAGTTGCGGGTCGCGAGTTGTTAGCATCACCCGACACCAGCCACTCGCCACTCACACATGAATCTTCTCGTCACCGGCGGCTGCGGCTTTATTGGCAGCAATTTTGTGCGTCAGCGACTGCTCGACGTTGGGTCACCGTGCGGAACACTGTCCAATCTGGACAAGCTGACCTACGCGGGCAACCCGGCCAACCTGGCTGATCTCGCGGACAATCCCCGCTACGTTTTTGTCCACGGTGATATCGGGGACGAATTGCTGGTGAGCTGCCTGCTGCGCGACCACGACATCGATACCGTCGTCAACTTTGCGGCCGAGTCGCACGTGGATCGATCCATCGATTCCCCCGAACCGTTTATTGAAACCAACGTTGCTGGCACCCTGCGCCTGCTCAACGCTGCCCGGCGGTACTGGCAGGATTTGCCCGCCGAAAAACGAACCGCATTTCGTTTCCTTCACATTTCGACGGACGAAGTTTATGGCACGCTCGGGCCGGATGATGCCGCGTTCACCGAAGAAACCGCTTTTGCACCGAACAGCCCTTACGCTGCGTCAAAAGCAGCCAGCGATCACCTCGTCCGCGCTTACCACCACACGTACGGTTTACCCGTTCTCACGACAAATTGTTCGAACAACTACGGGCCGTATCATTTTCCAGAAAAACTGATTCCGCTCGTGATTCTCAACGCGCTCGAAGGCCGGCCGCTTCCGATTTACGGGGACGGGCAGCAGATTCGTGACTGGCTTTACGTGGAAGATCACGCCACTGCGATCTGGCGCGTGTTGCACGACGGGAAGGTGGGGGAAACCTACAACGTCGGTGGCCGGAACGAACGCGCCAATCTCGACGTCGTCCGGTCGATCTGTGCTTTGCTTGACGCCAAATCGCCCCGTGCCGGCGGGGATTCGTATTCCAGTCAGATCACGTTTGTCGCGGACCGGCCGGGTCACGACCGCCGCTACGCCATCGATTGCCGAAAAATCGAACGCGAACTCGGCTGGCTGCCCCAGGAAACGTTCGAAACCGGCCTTGCCAAAACCGTTGATTGGTACCTCACCCACCGCCCCTGGGCCGACGACATCACCCAACGCCGCTACGCCCGCGAACGCCTCGGCGGCGGCAGCGGCGCCGCCGCAGCCGCAGTTTAAGTTCAAAGTTTAAGTTGAAGGCAATCTGACGCGGACGCTTTGAGAATCTCCTGCCTAATTGATTCAAGGGCGCCAGAGTATTAACTAAGTGAATATCACTGTTGGCGAATTCGGTGGTTCGTTTGAGCGGCTGGAGGTTTGGCAACGGTCCCATGCGCTCAGTGTGGACATCTATCGCCTGCTGGCCTCTTGCCGTGATTGGGGATTTAAAGATCAGATCACACGATCCGCAAATAGCATCTCAGACAATATCGCGGAAGGTTGTGAGCGCAATTCTCCTGCCGAGTTTCGTCAATTTCTCGGTTACGCTAAAGGTTCCGCCGGCGAAACGCGCTCCCAAATCTATCGGGCAATCGCACTCGATTATCTGCCCAAAGAGACAGGTCAAAATCTCGTCGCCGAATTGCTCGAGATCTCCCGTATGATTCACGGCCTCATGAAAAGCCTCGCCAGAGGCGAATAAGCTTAAACTTAAACTCAGCAGCTTTAACTCTTCCGAAGGAAGCCCTTTCATCCCTTTCATCCCTGTTAAACATGTCTCGAAAAGGCATCATTCTCGCTGGCGGGTCCGGCACGCGGCTGTATCCGCTCACCATCGCGGTTAGCAAACAACTCATGCCGGTTTACGACAAACCCATGATTTATTACCCGCTGGCCGTGCTAATGCTGGCGGGCATTCGTGAGATCATGGTCATTTCAACGCCGCAGGACGTGCCGCTCTTCGAGCGGTTGCTTGGCGACGGATCGCAGTTCGGACTCACCATTACGTACGCCGCCCAACCGCGTCCCGAAGGACTCGCGCAGGCGTTTCACATCGGGGCGGATTTTGTGGGAAGCCAGCCCTCGGCCCTCATTCTCGGTGACAATCTGTTCTACGGACACGACTTCGTTTCGTCTCTGGAAAAAGCAGACCGTCAGATGTCCGGCGCGACGATTTTTGGATATCATGTTGCTGAACCGGGCGCCTACGGGGTGGTGGAATTTGCCCCGGACGGTCAGGTGCTTTCGATCGAAGAAAAACCAGCACGACCCAAATCGAACTTTGCGATCCCAGGTGTCTATTTTTACGACGGCACCGTGGTGGAGAAAGCCGCCGGCCTCGTCCCGTCAGCCCGCGGCGAACTCGAAATCACCGACCTCAACCGCCTTTACCTCCAAGCCGGCACGCTGCGCGTCGAGGTCCTTGGCCGCGGCACCGCCTGGCTCGACACCGGCACCCATGATTCTCTCCTCGACGCGGCAGAATTTGTCAGCGTGATTGAACGGCGTCAGGGACTCAAAATTGCCTGCCTCGAAGAAATCGCGTGGCGCAACGGCTGGATCGACGCCGCCGCCCTCGAACGACAAATCACCGCCCTCGGCAAATCGTCCTACGGTCGTTACCTGCGCAGTCTGACCGGGTAGTGGCGGGTGGCCGCCACAGTTTAAGTGGCAAGTTTAAGTTTAAGGGGTCGTGGCGGGGTAACGAGTCGCGGGTTACGGGTGTTCCGGTCAGGTCTCGCCACTCGCTACTCGCTACTCGCTACTCGTGACGCATCTCATCGTCCGACGTTGAGAGTTAAGAGTTAAGAGTTAAGAGTTAAGAGTTAAGAGTTAAGAGTCAAACGTTAAGTGTTAAGCGTTGGAAGTCGGAAGTTGGAAGTTGGAAGTTGGAAGTTGGAAGTTGGAAGTTGGAAGTTGGAAGTGTGCCGTTGACATCAAACCGTCAGCGCTTACAATCTGATGTATGATCAGAACGCAGATTCAATTGCCGGAACCCCTTTATCGGGAAGTGCAGCGGGTTGCCCGCCAGCAAGATTGGAGCATTGCTGAAGTTTTGCGACGTGGAGCGGAAGCCGTGGCGCGTGCGTATCCGGCCAGTGATCGACAAATGGCACCGGTCTGGCGACTCCCTCCGCCTCTGGACACTCAGTTGCTGATCACGGATCCCGGAGCATTGCGCGACTTTATGCGGGAAGAATACGATGTGCGCTCGTGATGATCGGCATAGATACGAACATCTTGATCTACGCACGGGTAACAGCATCGCCGTGGCAGGCAGCGGCAATAACGTTCCTCGAAAATCTCGCGACGAATCCCAACGTGGTAATTGCTGAGTATGTGCTCGTGGAGTTTTACCTTGCTCTCCGTAATCCGGCTGTAGTCTCGGTCCCACTGGAACCCGGAGAAGCCGTGACCGAATGCGGGATGTTTCGGCGTCATCCCTGCTGGGCTGTAGGGGAGGAGGTGCCTGTGATGGATCGAGTTTGGAAGGAAGCCAGTCAACCTGGGTTTGCCCGCCGTCGGATCATCGATGCTCGTCTCGCATTTACGCTACAGGCTCACGGTGTGACCGAATTCGCCACCGTGAATGTAAAGGACTTTCAGGCGTTCGGATTCCAGCGAGTGTGGAACCCGCTCGTCTCCGCTTGAAGAGTTGCGAGTGGTGAGCAGCGAAGCTGCCGCAGTTTAAGTTGTAAAGTTTAAGTTTAAGGGGCCGAAATCGTAGCGGGTGCCAAGGAGCGAGTAGCGGTTTACGGGTGTTTAGGCTAGGTCTCGCAACTCGTTACTCGCCACTCGTTACGCATTTAAACGTTAAGAGTTAAGAGTTAAGAGTTAAGAGTTAAGAGTTAAGCGTCGGAAGTCGGAAGTCGGAAGTTGGAAGTTGGAAGTTGGAAGTTGGAAGTTGCGCTCGATCAATAACAGTGATCTGATCATTTAACCGTATGACCAACCGCATCGAACTCAACCCAGATGTCTGCGGCGGCCGCCCGGTCGTCCGAGGAACCCGCATCACCGTTGATACGATCCTTGGTTATTTGAGTTCCGGTGACGCTATCTCGGACATCCTTGAAGGCCACCCCACGCTGATTCAAGAGGACATTCTGGCCTGTCTCGAGTATGCCCGCCGCATCGGAGCTGCGCGGTCGGTGTCTTTAGCCGCAGCTTGAAGCTTCTGATCGACGAAAATTTGCCGTTCACGCTGCCGAGGTCTCGCCGTTGAGATCCTTCACGCGACCCAGCTCGGCCGACGCCTGACTGACGACGAGATTTGGTTCGAAGCTCGTAGTCGAGGAGCGATTCTTGTGACAAAAGATGCTGATTTCTTCGACCGCATGGTTCTGTTCGGCCCGCCGCCCAAAGTGATCTGGGCGCGATTTGGCAACCTGCGGCGCAAGGACGTCGAAAACTTTTTCGCAAGACAATGGCCGCAAATTGAACAGGTGCTTTCTGGGTGTGACCTCGTTGAACTGTTTCTTGATCACATCGAAGCCGTCACGTTTAGCACTGAAGGTTAGCTGGTGACGAATAGCGATGTAGTTGTCCTGCCGAATCGAAAAAAACGGGAGGTTGACCGCTCGCTTCACGTAATGATCCCTTTTATCCCTTTGATCCCTGTAGAGAAAATGATTTAACAGGGATGGAAGGGATGGAAAGGATAGAGCCGGTCGGAGAAGTGGCGGGTAGCGAGTGGCGAGTGGCGAGTGGCGGTTTACGGGTGTTTAGGCTAGGTCTCGCAACTCGTTACTCGCCACTCGTTACGCATCTAAACGTTAAGCGTTAAGCGTTGGAAGTTGGAAGTTGGAAGTTCAGACGCTCCGCGCCTGCGCCATCATTGACGAACACCTAAAAATGGCTATAATAGCCATATGTTTTCCAGTATTTCGCAGACAAAAAACAATTTGAGCGCCCTGCTGGAGAAAGTGCAGGCAGGCGAGACCTTGATCATCACAGACCACAATCGCCCCGTTGCCCGGGTCGAACGTGTGTCTGTGGAAGAAGATCTGGCCCACTTGACACCTCCACGCGATCCATTGGCGATCAGCGCCTTACTCGATTTGCCAATCGGTGGGGTGGCAGGCGTTCCGACCGGGGCCGTGGACGCTCTCCTCGCCGAGCGCGCCGACTCGCGATGAAGTTTTGGGATTCTTCAGCGATTCTCCCGATCCTAGTGTGGGAGGAGGACACTTCGATGCGAGAACTCCAATTGCAGGAAGATGCAAAATTTGTCGTTTGGTGGGGTTCCCGTGTTGAATGCCATTCGGCGATTCGGAGACGTCGGCGGGACGGGGGCATTGACGCTGCGGATCTGGATCGTGCTCTGGCGCGGCTTTCGGCCCTGACTGGAAACTGGATTGAAGTTCCGCCGTCGGAAGCCGTGAGGATCCGCGCAGAGCGTCTGCTTGTCGGGCATGGTTTGCGGGCCGCCGATGCCTTGCAGCTCGGGGCCGCGTTGAATGCGTTTAAGGAACAAACCACAAATGAGCAGTTCTTCCCCGCTGACTCCCGGCTGGCCCTCGCAGCGGCCGCTGAAGGTTTTCAGGTCCGTTAAAAATCGACGCTGACCACTTTGGCGCTGGCCGCCACAGTTTAAGTTGCAAGTTTAAGGGCGCAGTAGCGGGTGACGAGTAACGAGTAGCGATTTACGGCTGTTCAGGTCAGGTCTAGTTACTCGCCACTCGCCACTCGTGACGCATCTCATCGTTCGATGTTAAGAGTTAAGAGTTAAGAGTTAAGAGTTAAACTCAGCATCTCCAACAGGCGTAACCACACCTCCCGCCACTCGCCACTCCTTACTCGCCCACTCGTAACGCATCTCACGTGCGACGTTTAGAGTTAAAAGTTAATTTTCAGCTCAGCCGCGCGCTCGCCGTGGAGGGATACCAATACAACGTCAGCGCCGAACGACCGTTGAACGCAAAATCGAGATGATTGGCGAGGCGTGCAGCCGACTTAAATCGACCGAGCCTGAGGTGTTCGAGCAATCTGCCAAGATCTGGCGCTGCGTGTGTCGAACGCACGTTTGGTGATTGAGGCTTTCTCGAAAATACGCTACCCTCCTTCCATGATCCTCAAGGCAGTTGTGTATCCCGCTGAAGAAGGCGGCTTCTGGGCGGAAGTTCCATCACTGCCAGGCTGCGTATCTCAAGCTGATTCCATTGATGAGTTGCGCTCAAATCTTCAAGAAGCCATTGAAGTCTGGCTTGAAGCCGGCTCCCCGGATCACACGACTGAACAAATTCTCGAATTGGCCGTTTGAAACAGATTTCCGGCACCAAACTGGCCCAAACGATTCAAAAGAAGGGTTGGATCTTATCCAGAGTGAAGGGCAGTCATCATGTGTTCACGAAATCTGGTCGACTTGAGCGAATCGTCATACCAATTCACGGAAACCAGCCATTGAAGATTGGCCTGCTGCGGTCTCTGATGAGGATTGCAGAATTGAAGGAATCCGACCTTTGACACGAACGAGGCGTTGCGATCAACAGTTGGGCTGGATAAGCTAAATTCAGTGCCGGGAAGTTGAAGGCAAAGATCGGTGCTGAGTAACAAGTCCCGGGTTACGGGACGGAGTTTAAGGGGCTTTTTGAGAGTCGGGTTGCCAATACACTGCATTTCCACTTCAACTTAATCTTCAGGACTCCAACTCGCCACTCGCCACTCGCCACTCGCGACGCATCTCATCGTTCGATGTTAAGAGTTAAGAGTTAAGAGTTAAGAGTTGAGAGTTAAGAGTTGAGAGTTAAGCGTTGAGCGTTGAGCGTTGAGCGTTGAGCGTTGAGCGTTGGAAGTTGGAAGTTGGAAGTTGGAAGTTGGAAGTTCAGGCGCTCCGCACCCGCCGGACGGACGGCTCAGCCGTCAAGTTTTTGAAGATTGAATTTTCGGTTTTGTCAGACACAATTGTAAGACATGAAAACCATTACGACGCGCGACTTGGTTCACCGAACTCGGGAGATTCGCGAATCGCTGGAACGTGGGGAATCGTTTCAGTGGAGTCAGCGCGGTCGGATTGTCGCGGTGCTTCAGTCCATGGCTCGGCCCGAGAAGGTTCCGCCCATCGAGTGGGTGGGCCGTGCCCGGGAGGCCGGAGCGATCATTGGGCAGGGCGTCACGGTCGGAGACCTCATTTCCGAACAACGTGACCGATAGCTCAATTTATTTGGATTCCGGCCGACGTCTGCCACCGGACCGGACTTCCCGTTCGCTTCATAGGAATCACTCAAACGACGGTTGAATAACCGACACCCGTTACTCGTTACTCGTTAAGAGTTAAGAGTTAAGAGTTAAGCACTCGCCACTCGCCACTCGCCACTCGTTACGCATTTCAACGTTCGACGTTAAACATTAAACGTTAAACGTTCGGCGCAGCCGCACCCGCCATTCCATGAAACTTCTCGTTACCGGTTCCTCCGGGCTCATTGGCTCCGAAGTCTGTTCTTATTTTTCCCGCGAGCTTGGCTACTCCATCCATGGGGTGGACAATAATCAGCGGGCGGTCTTTTTTGGTTCGCAGGGCGACACCCGGTGGAATCAGCAGCGGCTGATCGAGGATTTGCCTGATTTCACCCACCACGAACTCGACATCCGTGACCGCGCGGGTGTGCTTGATCTGGTGGCGCGCATCCGGCCTGATGCCATTGTGCACACGGCCGCTCAACCGTCGCACGACCGGGCGGCAGCGATTCCTTTCGACGATTTTGATACTAACGCGGTCGGCACGCTGAACCTGCTCGAAGCCGCCCGTCAGGCCTGCCCCGAAGCTCCGTTTGTGCACATGAGCACCAACAAGGTTTACGGTGATGCGCCCAACCGGATCACGCTCACCGAGCTGGCGACGCGCTGGGATTACGCTGATCCCGCTTACGAACACGGGATCGCCGAGTCGTTCTCGATCGACCAATCGAAACATTCGCTGTTCGGTGCGTCAAAAGTTGCCGCTGACGTTTTGGTCCAGGAATACGGCCGTTATTTCGGGATGCCGACGTGCTGTTTGCGTGGTGGCTGTCTCACCGGACCAAACCACTCCGGCGTCGAGCTCCACGGATTTCTTTCCTATCTGGTGAAATGCAATCTCGAGGGGCACGAATACCGCGTGTTTGGTTATCAGGGCAAACAGGTTCGCGACAACATTCATTCGCTCGACGTTGCCCGATTTATGGCCGCCTTCGTAGCCTCCCCGCGCATCGGCGAGGTTTACAATCTGGGCGGTGGCAAAACCAACAGTTGCTCCATCCTCGAAGCGTTCCAGATCGCGGAACGATTCACCGGCAAAAGCCAAATCCACACGTACGTGGATCAAAACCGCGCCGGTGACCACATCTGTTATTATTCCGACCTGCGCAAAATGCGCAGCCACTATCCGTCCTGGGACATCACGCAATCACTCGAAGAAACGATCAGGCAGATCGTCGACAACTGGCGCCGCCGCCCCGGGAAATGAGCTTAAGGAGAATCGAACAGGGATGAAAGGGATGAAGGGGATAAGTTCAACCTGGTGGGCGGGACTCGTGAATTGAACACGGGGAGTTGAAGTTGCTGGAGCGGCGGCTTCCCAGCCGCCGAAATC
>JBGTDR010000027.1:0-3567 GCA_041748215.1 Chthoniobacterales bacterium | reverse complement strand
CGGATTTTTGCCGACATCAAAAAGAAACACAGCTCCCACGCGATCACCGCGGACGTCAGCCTGGCCGAAACCGCACGAGCCGCGGAGTTTTTCTGCGCCGATGCCGTGATCGTGAGCGGCGCGGCCACCGGGCAGTCGGTCGCTCCGGCGGATTTGGAAGAAGCCGCTGGCGCTTCGCGACTCCCGGTGCTGGCAGGTTCAGGAACAACGATGGGCAACGTCACGGACGTTTTCCGCCACGCGGACGCCGTGATCGTAGGCTCGCATTTTAAACAAGGCGGTGCCTGGCAGGCACCGCTCGATCGTTGGCGCGTTCGGGAATTCACGTCGCACGTCCGCTCAGTCCGCGAACACACGGATCGTTAATTCCGACCCATCAATCGGATCGCCGGTCGGTCGAGTCGCCCGGTCTCGCGGAACCCCCACCGGAGCAACGTGCTCTCAACGAATGGCAGGTGCAGCGCACCCCACGGAATGATGACCGTGTCGTGCGTCTCGAGGGCATTCTCGAGCTCCCCGACGAGGTGAATGTTTCGTTTGTCCACGATATCAGCCAGCACGGCCTCCTGCGCGCCCGGTTGATTGAATGGCAGCGACGGATCGCTGATTTCCCGAAGCGTTTCGCGACTGGTCGGATCGGCCAGGAACGCGGCCACCGTATTCATAAAAAAGATCGTGGATGGCTGGAAAACGCGGATGTCCACGTCGGCGCGGCGGTATTCGACGGTGGACGGCGAGGCAACCGTGATCACGGGGGCAGCCGAAGCAAGCTCCCCGGGCCCGTCAGCAACGGAGGATGATTCCTGCGGCGTGAGTCCGACCATTTCGGCGATCTTCGCGTAGGAAAATTGATTCGAAAGCAGGTTGTCCTGGTCGGAAACGCCCTCCATCAGGACCACCGCTGGACCGAGGTGCGGATAGGAGTCATACACGCTTTCGTAAAATGCGGGCTCGCCAATGTGGATCATGCTCACGAGCCGGACCTGCTTTTCGCCACGCTGGAAATGCCGCTCCTCAAAAAGCAACCCCGTCGGCCGCAGCTTCACGTATCCGCTCGTCTGCCGCTCGATGAAAGTGCCCGCATGCTGGACCACTCCGACCGCCGCCAGCACCGGAGCCAGCGCCATCGTTCCCGCCAGCGTCAGCGCAAAATTTCGCCACGAAAATCCCGCCGGCGTCAGCTCGATCGGGCCGCGCATCACCGCCCGCATCAATAATATTCCACCCAGCCCGATCTGCAGAATCGCCATGATCTGCCTCGCCTCGCCGGGCACAAAAAATGGCAGCGGAAATCCACCCGCCACCCACGTCCACATCAAAAACAACGCGGGCGGCAACAACAGGTCTTTCGGCAATCGCGGCAGGAACGCCATCGCCACGTAGAGCACCATCGCCACCATCAACACCGGCCACGCAATCGCCAGCCGGAACAGCGGCATCTCCACGAACTCGTTCGTCAATGTCACCACGCCGTCCAGCAGGAAAGCCGAGAGGAAAAGCGTGATCAGGGGCTGCATCGTGCGCTTCGTTTCAATGACCGTAATCCCGACAGATCCATCCCGCAAATTTTCTAACGCACCTCGACGAGCGTCCCGATCGGCACCGCCGCAAAAATCTCTTTTGCCTTTGCCTCGGGCAACCGAATACACCCGCTCGACGCCGGGTAGCCCGGCAACACCCCCTGGTGCAGACCAAAATCACCGCACGAGAACCGCAGAAAATACGGCATTTTCACGCGGAAAATCGTCGACGTCCAATCGCGGTGTTTATCCGTAACGAGAAACGCCCCACGCGGCGTCGGTTTTGATTTTTTACCCGACGAAATCGGTGAAAAGATGATCGGCTCACTACCCTTCCAGACGGTGAGGCGTTGGGTCGTGAGATCGACGTCGATGCGGAATTCCGCGGCCACCGACCCGGGCGTGATGCCCATGAGCAATTTCATCAGCTCGACGTTGCCCGCGCGCGCCGCGAGGTAGAGTGGAAAGGTCCGGCTCGTGCGCGAGCGCTGATGCGGATCGGCGCCAGCCGCCAGCAGGAAGCGCACGGCTCGCTCGTCACCGAGCGCAGCCGCAAACATGAGCGGAGTGAATCCCACCTCGCGCCGCAGATAATACTCCAGCGGGCCCGTCGGAAACCGCTCGCGCAGCACGGTCGGAGCAGGTTGCGGCAGCGGAGCATCGGGATCGCAACCCGCGTTCAGCGCCAGCCGCAATGCCTCGATATCACCGCCGGCAATCGCCGAAAAAATTCTCACCGGGTCCGTCGCCGGGTGCGGCGGTCCGGCAAATTCCGCCGGCTTTTCCGCCGAAACCGCCGGAACCCCAACCGCCGCCGGATCAGTGATCATCGCCAGATCCTGCGCAAAAACGATTCCGCCCGGCGCGAACCCAACGGTCAGCGCCAATACCAAACAACCTCGCAGGGTGCGGGACATGGGACGATCCGATCTAATCGGAACAGTGAAGGTTGCGATACTCCATCCGGCGGCGAAGCTCAACCTTCGTTCTGCGCCAATCCGTTCCCGGGCCCGACCGCACGGATTTCCGTTTCCGCTCCTTTTTCCGCGTTCCGGGGTTTCCCCCCAAGCGCGAGGATGGTTTACTCCGCGGCATGGAAGCCAAGGGTGAGGTGAAACTGGCACGGTCGATCGGGCTGATCGGCCTCGTGATCTACGGAGTGGGCGACATGGTCGGTGCCGGCATTTACGGCACGACGGGCGTGGCCGCCGGGTTGATGGGCAACGCCGTCTGGCTCGGCTTTCTCGGAGCCATGGTCGCCGCCATGCTGACCGGCCTGTCCTACGCCTCGATCGCATCGCGTTACCCCCGCGCCGCCGGCGCGGCCTACGTCGTCCAGCGCGCCTTCGGTGTGCCGTACCTTTCTTATGTCGTCGGCCTCGCCGTGGTTGCTTCCGGATTGACGTCCATCGCGACCGGCAGCCGCGTGTTCGCTGGCGTGCTCCAGCCATTTGTCGGTGGCCTGCCGATCGTTGCCATCGCTCTGACCTACCTCGCCGCCTTGAGTCTCATCAATTTTCGCGGCATCAGGGAATCCCTCGCGTTCAACGTCGTCTGCACCGCGATCTCGGTGGGTGGGCTGTTATTTGTCGTGGCGGTCGGAGCGCCGTATTGGGGTACCGTCGACTATTTCGAAACCCCGGCCGGACCCGCTGGCGAAGGCCTCACTGCCACGCTCATCCTTTCGGGTGCCGTGCTCACCTTCTACGCGTTCGTCGGATTCGAAGACCTTTTGAATCTGTCGGAAGAAACCAAAAATCCCCAGCGCAACATGCCTCTCGGCATCGTCATGGCCCTCGCACTCGTGGCCCTGCTTTACATTGCGGTGAGTGTCACGGCCGTGTCCGTCGTCCCGTTCCGCCAATTGGCCGACATCAGCAACGGGGCTCCGCTCACCCAGCTCATTGACCGCGCCGCACCCTGGGTTCCCGGTTGGATCTTTACGTTCATCACGTTCTTCGCCGTCGCCAATACCGGCCTGATCAACAACATCATGGGCTCCCGCCTGCTCTACGGCATGGCCCGCCAGGGTCTACTGCCCGCCGTT
>JBGTDR010000026.1:0-4785 GCA_041748215.1 Chthoniobacterales bacterium | reverse complement strand
TTGCGGTCAGCCTCAACAGACGGGTCACTTCCGTCGCTTCCTCTTCGCGAAGGCGGGCCTGGCGTTCGCTCTCCATGGCCTGCTGCGCCTTGCCCGCCGTGGTCGCGAGCTCGGATAACTGCATTGCCAGCGTCGCTTGCTGGGCGGTCGCGTGAATGAACGCGACATTTTCGCTCGACACCAAGCGGTCCTCCGTCAACAGGCTAAACCAACCGAACAAGCGTTTGCCCAGCAGACACGGTGAAATCACCGCGTTCGCGACGCCCGTTTCTTCGTAAAATCGGCGCACTTCCGCCGGCACACGCGCGTCGTTGGCCGGGAGTACGTAGGCCTCGCGGAGATCCTCCGCAAGCGAACGGTAAACCGCTCCCAGCTTGCGCAAATCCTCACCGTGATGCGGGACGAACGCGTTCACCTGGGCTTCGATCGCGCGATTTGGAAAAAAGCTGATCGCACGTGCACCCGAGGCCGCCGAGTCATCCACTTTCCACAGCGTCGCCCAAACGCCGTCGCACTCGCGCGTCATGGATCGCAAAAAAACCGGAATAAAATCGCGGCCGGCTGCGCTGCGCAAGAGCACGTTCCGCGTGCTGGCAAGAGCCGCGGCTTGTTTGCGAACGACGCGCTCGGCCCGGTGTCGGCGTTCGCTTTCTTCGCGGAGCGCCCGTTCGACGCGCCGGAGATACGCCAGCTCACTTTCCTCGTCGGTCCCCTTCGATCCCGCCGTTTTTTGCGAGGTGGAAATTTTCATTCCTCGAGCGGACGCGACCAATCGAAGCGTTCATGAATTGGCATCCAACGATAGTTCCAGTCGTACGCCTCCAGACCGCGGAATTTCAGCTTGTAGTCGTAAGGCGATGGCACCGTGTACGAATAGCCGAGGTAATAAAGAAGCCGTCCCAGCCGACGGGCATGTTCAATTTCGCAAAGGATCGTGAAAATTCCGAGACTGCGGGCCGATTCCTCCGGTTCGAACATCGCGTAGACGCTCGATACGCTCCGTTCGCCGATGTCGAGGAAACTTGCAGCGAGCAGGCGTCCGTCCCGGCGCACTTCGATCATGTGATTTTCGCATGGCACCGTTCCCGGATCGGTGGAGAGGAAAACGTGCAAGGAATCGGGCACGCCCGACGTGAAGCGGGTTTTATGCCGTTCGAAAAGCGCGTGCAGCTCGGGCGTGATCACGGTTGGCGCGATGCGCACCTGCGTGTCGGCGTTCTTCCGTTCGATACGGCGCTGGCTTGCCGTCGGGAGGAAATCCTCCAGACGCAGGCGGAGCGGGACGATGCCGCAGAGCACGCCGTCGTGAATCGCAAAATTGCATCGAAAAAATCGCACGCCGAAGTGCCGCCATCCCGTTACCAGCCGCGCGTCGAGCATGAGCGGCGAGATCCCGGGAATTTCGCTGTTCTCAAAAATCGGCTGAGGCCAGCCGGTGGCAGGAAAACATTTCATTCGTGATGCAGCGCGGGTGAGCGGGACCATTGCCCACGACTTCGTCTCCGTCTAGGGTCTGCCTTGTGCCAGCCCGCGATTTGGTTTTTCTCGACTGGTCCGAGCCTGCCGCCGACGCCACCGCGCGGCTGCTGATCGCGGCGGCACCTCCTGGCCACAGTGCCGACCTTTCCGGATTTGTTGCCATCGTTCCGACGCAGCAATCTGGGCGCCGGCTGCGGGAGGCGCTTGCGCGCCTTGCAGCGGAGAGCGGGCGGGGTGGGGTGGTCTCGCCAGTTGTCCGCACACCAGGGCAATTTCTCGATCCGGCGGATGGTGCCACGGCCGCGCCGATCGAAGCGGCCCTTTTTTTGGCCGGCGCGCTCGACTCGCTGTCGGGTTCCGGTGATTCGGACGTTCTCTCTGGATTATTTCCCGCTGGATATCCGTTGCGTTCGGTGGCGCAGCGACTGGCCTTTGCGCGATCGATTCTCGGGCTGCGGGCTGGTCTCGCGGAGGCGGAACTCGATATCGAGCGAGCCGCCCGGATCCTCGGGCCGGAATGCCAGGAAGCCGTGCGCTGGGCGGCTCTCAGCGCGCTGGAATCACGCTACCGTCAGGACCTGCGCGCGGCGGGCCGCGTGGATCCCGATGACGCCCGGATCGCGCGTGCGCATTCTTTCCCGCGATCTCCTGAAATCACCCGCATTTTTCTTTTGGGTGTGGCAGACGTTTCGCCGCTGTTGACGACGGCACTCGACCGAGTCGCAGCAGATTGCACCATCATGGTGGCGGTTTTTGCGCCAGCTGAGTTCGCGCCCGATTTCGACGATTGGGGCCGTCCGCGGGCGGAGGCGTGGAAGGACCGGCCGATGCCGTGGGAAGAATTTACGAGCCAAATCCAACTCTTGGCGCGTCCGGCTGACGCGGCCGTTTCGTTGCGAAAATTGTGCCCGTCGCGTCCGACGGGCGGCTTGCTCACAGTCGGTGCGCTCGACCGCGATCTGCTGCCCACGATGAAAAATGCGATCGAGGATGCCGGGGGGCGATTGCACGATCCGGACGGTGACCCGATGAGTCGCCACTGGCTGCATTCACTGATCACTACATGGGCGGGATTTGTCGAAGACCCGTCTTTCCGGACCACCGGCGCGTTGTTGCGCAATGCCGCGATTATTGCATGGATGAGAAAACGGGTGCCGAATTTTCGCCTCGAAGTGACGCTGCGACAGTCGGACGAAATCGCGGCCGACCACCTGCCGGATACAATCTTCGATGCGCGACCGTGGTGCGAATCGGAGAGTCATCACTGTCTCCGGGAGACGCTCGACGCCCTTGTCGAAGCCCGTTCCGCACATCTCGGCGGTCACTGGCTCGATGCATTGCGCGGTTTCCTTGGGGAGATTGTCGATACCTTTCAAGACGATCTTGGTCCGTCGGAAAGATCTGCACTCGATGCGGTCGCGGCGGAGACCCGAGTTGGCCTCGATCTGCTCGGCCGTTATGAGACATCATTTCCCGATCTGGACGTATCCGATTGGCTCCGTGTCCTGGCGACTGTAGCCGGAGCGGGGCGCATTTATCACGAGTCCGGTGCCGACGACGTCGAGGCCGTCGGCTGGCTCGAGCTGCCATGGAGTGATGCGCCGCATCTTGTCCTCGCGGGAATGAATCAGGGATTTGTCCCTGAGACGATTCTCACCGACCCCTTTTTACCGGACAGCATGAGGGAACGTATCGGCCTTGCGTGCAATCGTTCGCGATTCGCTCGCGACGCTTATTTTTTGAATCGCATTCTCGCGCTGAGAGCCGGCGGTGCTGGCCGCGTCGATGTGCTCGTCGGCCAGTCCGCCGCCAGTGGCGATCCCCTGCGGCCTTCGAGTTTGCTTTTTCTCTGCGAGGAATCCGAGCTCCCCGCCCGGGTGCAACAGCTTTTCGGCGAACCTGCCGCTCCGGAGCCCGAGCCCCGATGGGAACCCGGTTGGTGGTTTACTCCGCCGGCCGAACCAATGAAACGTTCGATCCGGGTCACGGCATTTGCCGACTACCTCGCGTGCCCGTTTCGGTTTTACCTTCGCTTCGGATTGCGGATGGAACCGTGGGTTCCCGCATCTTCTGAGATGGACGCCCGCGTTTTCGGAACCCTCATGCACGGAGTGCTGGAATCGTTTGCGCGTGAGGAATCGAAGCGTTCGTGCGGCTCGGCCGCCGAGATCAGGCGTTACGTGCTGGCGGGCCTTGATGAAGCCGTTTCGCTGCGCTTCGGGAGTTCGCTTTCGCTTTCGCTTCTTGTGCAAATCGAAGCGGCGAGACGTCGCCTTGCGGCATTCGCGAACGAGCAGGCCCGCCAGTACGCTGAAGGCTGGCGGATCCGACACGTTGAAACCTCTTTTGAAGAACTTTTGGGAGAGCCATTCGCCATCGATGGATGGACCATTGGCGGCAAGATCGATCGGATTGATCACCATCCGTCCGGACGTTGGCGGGTGCTTGATTACAAGACCAGCGACAAGGCCGCGACCCCGGCGGAAAAACACCTTGGCTCCGTTCGCTCGACTGATTGGCTGCCGGAATACGCCCAGTGTGCCGTCGCGGGATTGCGCGGCAGCAAGGAACGCCGTTGGACCAGTCTCCAGCTCCCTCTTTACCGCCACGTCCTCGCGGCGACCGGCATCCCGCCGGAGTCAATCTCCTGCGCTTATCTCAATCTTCCGAAAGCCGTCGCCGACACGCGTGTTCTCGAATGGGAAGCTTACGGGCCGGACATCGCAGAATCCGCCGACGCCTGCGCACGGGGCGTCCTTGCCGACATCGCACGGGGAAAATTCTGGCCGCCCAACTCGCGTCCCGAATTCGACGCATTCGCCGACTTCTTTCCGGTCGCGCCGACAGAAATTGTTTCCGGCGCGGCGCTCTCTTGTTCATGACGGCAGGAATCCCTCACGAAGTCATTCTTGCCTCGGCCGGTACGGGCAAAACGTACGCATTGTCGAACCGGATCGTCAGATTGCTGGCGCTTGGCGCTTCGCCCGACTCGATTGTCGCCCTCACGTTCACTCGTAAAGCCGCGGCGGAATTCACCTCGAAGGTCCTGACCAAACTCTCCGCTGCCGCCAGTGATGACGTGACGGCCCGCAACCTGTCGGAAGAACTCGGGCTCGGGGACTATTCCCGTGAGCAATTTTTGCGTCTGCTCGCCGACGTCGTGCGATCCATCGACCGCCTGCAATTTGGAACGCTCGACAGTTTTTTCCAGCGCGTTGCGGCGACGTTCCCGTTCGAACTCGGTCTGCCCGGGAATTTTGAAATCATTGAAGGTGCGGCGATCGTCACGGCACGCGAACGCGTTTT
>JBGTDR010000025.1:0-20405 GCA_041748215.1 Chthoniobacterales bacterium | reverse complement strand
GAAAGCCTCGAGCCGCGTGTTGACTTCAGGATTGATTCGGAAACTCCGCGATTCTTCTTCTTTGCGTTTGGTTGCTATTGCCATGTGAACAGCGATTGCGGCGCGGCGTTTCGGCCAATCGGCCCCGTAGCCAGGCGGGTTGACGGTTGCCTCCAATTCGGAGGAAAAACTCAAGGGGTCGGGTTCGCAGTTGAGGACGCGATGTTTGTGACCGGTTCGGTGCTCTCGTCATCATCGACGTCTCTCTCGGCAAGGACTCCGACCTGCTGCATGACCGTCTTCAAAAAGCGCTGCGCGATTTTTTGGGACGAGAGGCGCGAGATCTCGGCGTTGATCAGGACCTGGACGAGCTGACCGGCCGGGACACGGATACCGGCTCGATTCACGATCTGTGAAGCGTCCTGGAAAATGGCGAACGCGTCGTCGTCGAGACTGACGGAAATGGAATTCGATTTGTTCATGGTTTGGTGGATTGGGGTTGCGTGATGTCGGTGATTGCGTCGGCCCAGATTGAATAGATCGCGCGGCTCGACTCCGGGTTGCGGTAGTAGTCGAGTTGTCCGGCGACCACGAAAGCGGCACCGCGGCGCAATTCAGAAACCACCGTCTGGGCAAGCTCGCGCGAGGCCTTGACCGTGATTGGGAGCGGATCCCCGCCGGCTGGCCCGCGTTTGGTTCCGTTGTGCAAAGAAAACACGGAGACGAAAGTCGGCACGCCATCGTCGGCGCGAAGCGTGCGGGGATCATCGGCAGCTCGAAGGCTGAGTTGGATACGATTCATAAGATTTGGGCTGATTCAGCTGGATTGCAGTGACTGGCGGCGGGGCCATACGTTCGGTGCGTCGGAAAGAGGAAAATCGTCCAACTCCGCAGCGGGCTCCGGTGCGGACGGGGCCGGGCGCTCGTCCTGATCCCGCAGCTGCTGCTTCAAACTCTCGATTTCTGATCGGAGTTTTGCGGCCTCGGCGTCGATGCCTTGCAGCGATTGGATCTTGTCCGTCAGCTCCGTGTTCTGTTCACGCAACATCTCCGCATCAGCCTTCCCCTGGGCGTCGGCCTGCTCGGAAAGGGATTTGCGAAAATCGGTCGAGGCGGTCAGCGAGTTTGCCACCATCGGCCCGAGCGGAAGCGCGTAGGGGGGGGACGGCTGGAAGTTCCAATTTGAAGCCCGTTCCCGGCGGTAAACCGTGTGGCGTTCGTGCATCACGTCCGGGAAGTTCGGGTCCGTGTAGCGGCCCACCGGATAAGCCTTCACCACTTCCGCCGTTCGAATGGTGGCCAGCTCACGAGGAGGAATCTTCCGCGAGGGAACCTCGCTCACCACTCTCTCCGCGTGAGGTTGCGTTGCACATCCTGCGAGGAGGAGAAGTAGGATGATCGGAGAATAGGATTTCATGGTTTTCCGGAAATCGGAGAGTCGGATTGTGGGATCTCGCGGGCCTTGGAGTTTCCAATCGTGGCCTCAGCGAGGTCGACGGTCTGCATGACGTAGAGGTAGAAAAGCGTTCCGGCCGGGATACGGACGAAAAACGGATTGGCGTCGAGATTGCGAAGAAGGCGCTCCGAATAAATCTGCCCGCCCGCCTGGATCCCTGCCGAGAAGGCATCGCTCAACCCGCCATCCTGCACCTGAGTAACACCGCCGAATGGCGACACAATGTTTGTCGTGTCCGGAAATGCTCCCGCCGCGGCCGAAATCATTGTCGCGAGGATGGCTTTGGCCTCGGCGTAATTGTCGGATTGGATCGTGAATCCTTGCAATCCAGCCGCTCCGTCCGTTTCGGACCACATCCCGGAGCCATCGACGTCAGGCGCATTGTTCAGCGCCATGCCGGTGACGGGCAACTCCCGGCCGTCTTGAAAAACCACGATCCACTGCCGTTGTGAACCGAGGCGCTCCCGGGCAGCCACCTGCTGTGCCGAACCGTGGACCTCAGCACCGGCCGGAACGATCAATCTTCCGCCATGCCACACATCGGCGATGACGAGTCCGATGATCGGTGTTTCGATGCTGCTCGAATCAATCGTATTGACCAGTTCACATTGAATCAGTCGACCGTAAGGCAGGTAGAACTCACTGATTGTCGACTCGACGGTTGCAAAGATGGTTTGGGGAATCGGCGGTGGTGGTTTCGGCGTGGGCGTTGGCCGGGCTTCGCGCTGATCCGCGATCGGCTTCGAGGGCGTCGCACGAGCCGAAGGCGGAGCCGGAATGTTCTCCTCGAACGAATACGCTGTCGCTTGGGTGGCAGGAGCAGTGGGTGAAACTTTTGTGTTATCTGGGCCCGGATTCGAACCGCGCCGCATCAGGAGGAATGCAATCACCAGCCCGCCCACGAGGAGAAACAACGCCAGCCGCCCGGTCGGTTTTTGGAAAATTTCGACCCAAGCCTGCCGCAAGTTCATTTCGACCCTCCGTTCGAATTCGCATCAGTGGACTCGGCCCGAACGACCAGGACGTTCCAATCATTGTCTGGCGCAAGATTGTTTCGGCCGCCTTCACCGTCCCCGGTGATCGTGAAGAATGCCTGCGTCACCGAGTTCGGCGGCATGATTCCCGACGCGTCCGCGATGGACTGCGTGTAGATGCGATCACCGAGACCAATCGCGAGATCCTGCGGTTTATAGAGGATCGCGACGTCCGATTCGTTTTCGAGTTGGATGCTGAAAACAAGCGTGTCCTCGGCGTCAAATCGCCACACGTCACGGATCACCACACGAAAGTTGTCGTAGGGAATCACCTGGTCGGAAGTCACGTGGTCGACGCCGATCAGCTTCTCCGGATGCTCTTTCCCGAGGAGCGGAAACGCCTTGGCCGTGTCCATCAACGAGAGCAGCCTCTCAGGATTGACGGCTCGCCTTCGGTCGTGAACTCCACCTCCGCGGACCATGCTGACCGAGTAGAACGGCTCGTCCGAAGCGGTCAGGTGGAACACGTAGGCTTTCCGATCAATGATGACCGTCAGATGATCCTCGACGCCCGGCTTAAGAGCGCGAACGGCGAGGTAAACATTCCCAGGTAAAAACGAGATCAGAAAATCCGCGTTCGCCTGCTCCTGAGCAGACACCGACTTCGCGTACAGTCCCGCGATTGGGGCAGGAAATAGGATGGTGGTATTACCCGATTGTCTCGCAGTCGGAATTTCCACGATCACTCCCGGATCGAGTGTCTTCTCGACGATCGGAGCGGCGTCAAGCGAAGCGACGACCACGAAGATCAGCAGTCCACTGAATGCTAGTCTCAAAGCGGCACCTCCTTGTAATCGAAGTCCTGCACAACCAATGGGAGACGGCCATTGCCGAGCAGGTCTGGGTTTCTGATGAACAGGAATTCGATGCCGAACTTGACCGACTCCCGGAATTCCAGGCTGTTCACAGTCCCGGTCCGAATCAGATTCCCATTCGCTCGAACGGAAACCGCTTGGAAACTTTCCCCGGCACCGTCCTCGACTTTCCGGGTGTCCAGGATGTCGATCTGCGTCAGTTCGACCTTCTGGTGAATCTGCTTCTCTTTGAACTCCGCGTTCTGAGTTTTGTAGAGCCCGCCAGCCTTCCGACGAGCAGCATCGAGAAAGATGCGTCGTACCAAATCCGGCAAATCCGGCGTAAGCGGATTCCGCTGTAGCAGCGCCAGGCACGCTAGGCGCACGTGATAGGCATGAAGTTCTCCAGCTTCCTCAAACCCCAGAACCGGCGAGTAGATCAACGTCCCTCCCGCATCAAGGATGACGACCTTCTCCTGCGCCTTCATCGCGAGAATCGTCAGGTAAGGCGTAACGCCGGCAATCGCCGCGAATACAACGGTCAGCGCCATCCAGAACCGGGCAGCAACGAGATTATCGGCAATGGCAGTGACAGCCGTGATTTTCACGGTGGCCGTTTTAGCGAAACGCAGCGAGCGCGGTGTTCCCTCCGCGGAACAGCTTTTCACCGAGCGAATCTTCGCTAACTCTCAACTTATCGGCCCAGAGACGAAACATCGACAACGTCGCAGAACAGAATGGCCGATCAACTCAAGAAGCGGAAATGCTTCGGGCGATAATCAGACTGGCCGCTCCGCGGCAATTGTCACGTTTTTGTCACCAGAAATGAATTCTCCAACCAGGACAAGATAGTGGAGAGAGAGAGACCAAGGCCACCGGCGGCGGAACTTGATGATGCGTGCGGCGCTGGCTTGCCTCCGCCTCCTCGTAACGGGTACATGAGTTGTCCTCTAGCAGGATACGAAAACACTTGTCCGTAGGAGCAGAACCACGTTGGCATCCCGTCAGACGCTTATTCCCCACCGCAATTCCCAGATCCAGTTGCCACCTTCGCGCAACAACCCGTCAAGAAGTGACAGCGTTGACGTGACTTGAGCGTTTTTAAAATTGATTCCGTCAAGATGGAGAGCCATCTAACAGTCGATGAGAAATGCTACCGTACTTTTAAGATGAGGATTTAAGCCAATGAGCATCCTGATGCCAGTCGGCAACGTACGTAGCGTCGAGGAAACGCGAACGAACTGTCGAGAATGAATCCCGACCAACCTGCGCCCCTCTGGTAACCATTTCCTCAATACTTGCGGTATCATCTAAATCGATCGGTTTGGACGACTGCTGATTGACTCGTAGATAACGCGATGGGCTCAAGAGGCTCGTCGAGATTGTTGAAGCAGCATGTTCTTGAGCCGCGAAAAAAAGATCGACTGTGTGGGAGGCCCATCCCGCTTTTCCCTGACCTAAATGGTCTGTAAAATCTCCTTCAGTAGCGATAGTTCCAACACTCAAGACATCAATTCGATCGATGGGGATCTGCAGGTGACGAACCGCTTCCGCAATAGCTGGCAATGTGGGGTTATTTGCCCACAGGCCTCCGTCTAGAAATGATTCGGTTGCGATAGGCCCTTTCACAATGGCTTCGTCGAAATACGTCGGTGCAGCAGATGAAGCTAGGGCCGCATCAACGGCTGAAATTTTCGCAAATGCCATTCGATCTGGGCTGTGCGGGGTTACAATTGCTTCTGCTTCACCATTATTTCCCCGAACGGTTGGAATCACGAGTCGGCACCGCGAATGGTCAGCTAGTGAGCGGTCTCCGAGCACACTCTGAAGCATTCCGCGCAGCGTATTTGATTCGTGCTTCGATTGGAGCCAATGTCGCAGGCCTCGATTCTTGGGAAAAATCTTTGGACCTTTCTCCCGATAAAACGAGACCATCTCTTTGGGCGTTACGCCAAGCGCAAGGCCGATAGCTAGAATTGCGCCCGTGGAAGTTCCAGCAACCATGTCGAAGTTTCTGACCAGATTGCTTCCACTACCTGCGTTCAACATTTCGCTCCAGGTAGTTAGCACTGCCGCCGTGAAAACACCGCGCAGTCCACCTCCATCGAGCGAAAGAATCCGGAACAATCGGCCATGAGGCATGCTTTCACGAACGAGCGGAAGTAGCGTCAACTGAGTAATAATTGCTGAAACAGCTTCGCTGGGAATGGATGTTTTTGCCAAAGCCCGATTCTGATCTTCGGCCAATCCATTGCGGAGCCGTTGGTAAACAGATGGATTGTCATTGAGGTAGCCAAGCACAGCTCCTCCGAATCCTCCTAATGCGAAGCCGGGTTTACCCCGAAACAGGGCCTCATCTAGTTCTTTGGGCACCCCCGCCAAGTCTTTTCCGACATCGTAGTGCTTGCCGCCGACAACAACAATTGCATCACACCTTTCGGCCATCCATGTTCTCAATGGAACCAAGCTTTGGCTCGTATCGTCTAACCCCGCCGGAACGATCTGAACGGAAGCATACTCACGTTGACGACCAATCTGAAGATTCTGCTCTTCAGATACGGCGTATTTTTGTGACCGAACCAAGATTAATGTGTCTTTGGTACCCCCTGCTGATTGGAACGCTCTGGCTGCTTTTTCCAACGGCTCATCGAAATCAGGATGGCTGCCATGAATCAATGTCGCCCCCTCACGGAACGACGCTTGTGCTAACCTAAAAACAAAGTCCTGTAGGCTGGTGATTGCCTCGGTCGATTCGCCATCAGGAGCAGAGCCCGAGAGAAGAATTCTTACGCCAGCGAGTGGAGACGCCATTGGAGTTATCGGTTTGCTTTAGAAGCGGCGGATTCGACCCAGCTAGGGAAGTTGCAGTATCCACCATTTGTTACCCAATCATAAACTGGAAACAGCTGGCTGAGATATTTCCGCGGATTCGACCCAGTCACGTAAATCCCTTCTAATGGATTCTGTCCAATAACATCGGTCCGCCCTGTGCGCGGGTCCTTCAGCTGATGGATTCTGACGTCAAAAATTCCTTTCTCATCTGAGAAACTTCGTTGAATTTCGTAATTTACCCAACGGCGACCAAATGTTTCTGCCCCGATCAAGACGACTGTTACCGACGCTCCCGAAGGTTGTGAATCAATCCATCGTTGAATCGCTGCGTCGCTCTGTCTTACAAGGGATTCCCAGTCTGCGTGGTCAATAGACCCAGCGCTATCAGAGCGGTCTTTGATCATTCCGCTATTTCGGACCTGATTGACTCGGAAAATGTCACGCTCGTAGTGGAAACTGGAAAAAACTCGGCGGGCCATAGTAGTGTTTTAGTCGGTTCGTTATTGAAGTCTATCTGGTTCGAGGGGATATTTATCGTAAATGTAGTCGAGAGTTTTATTCCCCGACAATCCCAAAGAGTCGCATTGACTACGCCAGTCGTTGAGTTGATCAGCGCTGAGCTTGGGAAGACTCTCAAGCGAGACCAAGTATGATGCCTCCCACGCTGCCTTTGCAGATTTGCTCAAGCCTTCGGAGAAATTTTCGATCACAAGTTCAACCCTTGCGGGTTTCACTCTCCGCGTCGTGTGAATCGTCCGCAATTCATACATAATCCACGGTGATTTTGTTCGCTGGACCGCTTCTTCCGAGGTGATCGAATTGTGCGTTCCCAAGAAGAAGATGCATTCACAACGGTCGATCATATTGCTGAGCGAGGCTGCTAACATCATGTGGACGTGACTTGTCGATCGATTGCGTAGTTCGTAGGAATATGTCTCCTTATCGTCGTTACGACACAAATCGTTGTCGATAATTTTCAATAATTTTTCTGCGTGCCCCCACACGCATGAATCGATGAATGAGGTAAGACCAAACGAGCTTTCCAGCCAACCTGCGCAGGCAAGAGCATTTGGCTCGTCGGCGTGTGCGTGAGAAATAAAAACATCGGCTTTTATCTCTGGAAACCAGTTTTCGGCTAGTTTGGTCGCGTCAAGTACCCCATTTTCGACGAAATTTTGGAGCTGGATGGCTGCTATGTTGTTAAACTTTTGATGTGTGGAAACTTCTACAGAGGACTCCCACTTAATGTTGTGTAAAGTGAACGCTCGATACATTTGCTTTTATTTATGTCGGGGCAAATTCATCATTCGGCTTTGACATAGTATACATCAATCTCCTGACGGGAAAACGTCGATGATTTCCTGAATGAAATCAGAGGGATCGCATTTTCCCGATTCCAGTCACGCGGGATCAAAAATCCTTTCTTCGACTATTGGGAGCGGCGGCAAGCCAACTGACAAGGCGATCCACGAGCGAACCCAATTTAGCGGCTCCGCTCTCCATTTCCAGAAAACGCTCCGGAGGGACACCGTCGATGCCCCCCTCGGAGGCGATTTTCTTGCCCGCCACGGCTTCGCAGAATGACGGAAGATTCTGCGCAATGTTTTCGTCGCGAGATTCCTCCTGGGCCCAAAAGCGATCGAGGCCGGTCGACTGATAAGAACAAATGTATTGGGACGTCTCGAGATCGAATACCAATGTTTCCATACTAGTCCGGAAGAATAGGAATGCATGGTTCTTCGAAAAGGAAATCATGGCATCCGGATCCTCTTCGTCGAAAGGAACGGTCCGCGATAACCTGACAAAATTGCCGTTTCTTACCCGCAGCACGTAGAGGGAGTCGTTCAACTGGATCGCGGCGATCCGTCCGTCATTGCTTAACCGAACCCGACGGAAATAGACGTCCGTTTCAATGAGCTTAGTCTCTTTGTCGTCCTGGAGGTTGCGGAAAACAAGCCGGCCGTTTTCGAGCAACAGCACATAGCTGTTGTCCGGCCACCGAAACCCCTCGACCTCCTCGTTGTCCGAGATCGTCGGCGCGAGGTTTTGAGCCCGGACTTCCTCTCCATCGAGATGCACGGGTGCAATCCCCGCGTCCCCCCATTTCGCGAGCTGCTCGGAGATGGAACCATCCGGGTTTTGATTTGGTGACTCTTCGAGCGCGGGTTGGTTGGAAATTTTCCAGAGATGAAGGGCTCCATCGACATGAGAGGTCAGCGCCCGCAAGCCGTCCTCAGAAAATGTGATGACTCGGAGCGGCGAGTAGAAGTCCATCGGCTCGTCGATTGTCCCTACGACTGGCAGACGCAGGCACTCCGCGACTCCGGGCGTCTCCCAGCCTTCCACTCCCAGATTGATCGCCAGGAACGAACTTCCCCGGTCGAACTCGCGCGACCAGGATCCCTTGAAGTTTTTCTGAAAGAAGATCTGCTCAGCAGGCCGCCCTTCTACCGCCATTCGCCGGAACAGGAAGAACCCGGGAGAACTGCCCGAGTCGTTACCGGAATCCTCCGCCGCGATGAATGAACCATCCGGCGACACCTCCGCCTCATCCCATTCCGTGCTGTGAAGCAAGGGGAATCCATCGTCCGTCCCGTTTTCCGAGATGTGAACCACATGGGGATCCTTATCGTCCACGCGGGCTGTGAAAGCGTTTTTTACCTTGGGGAGGCGTGGAGTCTGCCCGGTGGCTTTGCGGCTTGCGTCGTCCACCGACCAAAACATCCCCGTGGGTATTGTCCCATCATCATCATCCGCGATGTATTCCACGGCGAGGACGTACCTTCCATCCGCAGAAAACGTCAGGCCGGCCTCTCCAGGAGAGATCTGGCCGACCTTCTCCAGGTCACCATTTTTCTGCTCCTTCAGCAACGTCCAGGCGGGGTCTCCCCTTCCGATAGGATGGGCAAGGGCGTAATCGCCGGCGGCATTCAACTCGAGCGTACGGATGTCCTCGTCCAAAAAAATGCCCCGCCCGGACGGGATGAACCAACGGGTGTCGATCATGGTGGAAATCAAGAATCCGACCGCCGGCGCGTTGGTCGGATCTCTTCGAACTGCTGCCGCCAGGAAGGCGACGCCGACCTCAGGCCGGCGCATGGTGCCACGCGCGGATTCGACGAGCGCCTGGGAATCCGCCCTCGTGGTCCGTTGCATCTCCTTTTCCAAGTCTGCCGCGCGATCCTTCGCGATTTTTTCAGCCGCTTCCGCATCACTTGCTAAGATATTCGCCTGACACAGAGACAAGCCTAGCGCCGCCACGGCGCAAGCCAGGAGAAGGCAAATCGCCGAAATTATCTTCACGCTCCGGCGCGCGAGATCCTCATTGCGACGCACGAGAACCACATTCCGGTGCGCACGGTCGAGCTCCTCGGTCGAGATGACGGCTGCGCTGCCGGCGATAAACGGGATACTCCTGGACAAAACATTTCTCTCGACGGTCTTCCTTTCCTCTGCGGACAACCGATCGATCGTCTCCATATCCACATTGACACGCTGGACATCCGGCCAACGCGTCTTGATTTCGCCTGGGATCCACCGGTCTCCTTCGTGCAGGTTGAGACATATAGGTGGCGTTGATCGATTCGTCAGCCACCACCTAATTTCCTCGGCCACCCAGTCCTTGCCATCCAGTCTCGCACAGGCTCCCGGTGTGCAGATGACGACCATTGCACGAGCGGAATGGAGAGCGGCGGCGTGAGCTTCGTGGGCGGCAGGAGTAACGGGCGTTATTTGATCCCAATAGACCTTCAGCTTCACACTTGACGAGCTGTTCCCAGGATCGAGAATAATGCGGTCCTCAAGTAATTCAGCAATCCAACCGGCTGCCTCCATCCCGTCCTGTTGCCTGTAGCAAATGAATATCACCCATTTCTGCTCATCGGCAGTTTGAGATGGCGTAGATTGAATTCGTTCTGTCACTCTCAGCACCCCCTTTCGGTCAATCCATTTGCATATCGTGAATCTGAGGTTGGCGAGGATATCGGAAATTTAGCTGCCGGACAAAGATTTCTACAACATTTTGTTACCTAGTCTCTACACAGCGGTGGACACTAGAAGCTATCCCAAAACCCCTTTAAGGAGAAGGAGAGAGCAGGCGAGGTGAAGGAAGCCCTGAAAGGCGAAGAGGGATTTTTCCCAGCGGATACAGAGGCGTCGGTAGTTCTGGAGCCAGGCAATGGTTCGTTCGACCGTCCAGCGGCGTTTGTAGCGCCGCAGGGGACGGCCATCCTGAGACTTGGATCGATTGGCACGGTTGGGTGCGATCATCTCGATACCGTCGCGGGCCATCTGAGCATCAAGACCGTCGCTGTCGTAGGCTTTGTCACCGATGACGCGTTGCGGGAGGGTGGAACTGAGCATGAAGCCGAAGAGCTCCTGGATGAGGCCGCTTTCGTGAGGACTGGCCGATCCGGTGCTCACGGCCAGAGGAAGTCCCTTGGCATCAACGAGAATCATGATTTTGACACCCTTTCCTGCTTTGGTGCAACCGATGCCGTCGCCTCCTCCTTTCGCTTTGGAGAAGGTTCCATCGACAAAGCACTCGTAGAGCCGGAACGAACCCTCTTCTTCCACGAGCCGACCCATCGCCCGCATGATGTCCTCGAAGACGCCAGCTTTGACCCAGTGCAGGAACCAGCGATGGACGCTGCTCTTGGATCCGAACGTTCGGGGCAGATCTTTCCATTTGGCTCCATTATCGAGAATCCAGAATATGCCTGCCAACGCCTTCCTTTTCGCAATCGGCGGCCGCCCGCCCTTCGGACTGGCCTCAAAATCAGGAACAAGGTCGCAGAGAATATCCAGCTCAGTCTCACTAAGTTTCAGCATCCCAACATGTTAGCATCCATCATGCCAATTCTTGGGTTTTGGGATAGCTCTTCTAATACTTGCTTTTCAATTGAACAGGCAGTTCGCATGTCGACCTTTTCGGAGGTAACACGCTTCTTCGGAATGATCGCACGGAATTTATTGCTACAGATATTTCATAACGTTTCTCTTAACTCGGTCAAGTGAATTCGGTGGGCAACTACTCGCGTGAGCTCCGCGACTACCCACGCTCGCTCGAACATCTCGCTGCTCCTTCCGTTGCTATCGGAAGGAGCGGCGGTGGAGGGGACGTCCGAGTCGGACGACGCGCCTGGCGATAATGATTGCGACAATCCAAGTATGTCGCTGGAGCTTCGTCCGGTATCTGCCTCAGCGCCGATCGCGGCTTCGGCACCCTCGAGAGGACCTTGCACCGCACCGAACTACCGAGCGTCGCCGCTGTGCACGCCACGGCAAGCCCGGCGCCGATTACGACGTAAGCCGCCGAGAGTCCACCCCGACGTGACACCAATACTTTCTGGCATGAAGTCCCTGGCTTTCTCAAACTTCAGCACCGACGACTAGATCAGCGTGCCAACCGCATCGTATGGCGACCTTCTCCCGAGCCTTGATAGCGAAGATTGTCAAATGAGGCGTCACCCGGGCCATAGGCGGAACAATTTAGGCGCCCGTGCAGGGCGAATTGTTCGCCTGGCTCACAGCGCGGTGTGCGTCGAATTCACGATGAACATTCCGCCACGCGCCATTCCCGCAACCGGTTTCAGAAACGAAATCCTTTGGAACGTGACGCGTAGTTGCAGCCTAACCTGGGCGTCACTTCCGGCGCCCGTCGCTTAGAGCCGAACCCCGCGAGACAGACTTGCCCCAAGCAAGCCCGAAAGAGCCGCAATGCGGCATCATTAAGCCGCGCCCACGTTCCGCTTCACCCGACGCATCAGGCACCATGTGCTAAACTCGCAAAGGCGAGGCTCATGCACGGATAGAACACCGGAGGCGTTGAAGCGCCTCGGGGCAGACTGGCGGCACGCCAGCCTCGCCAGGGGCGAGACGAGCGGGAGCGAGCGAGTCAGCTATTGAAATTGAAGCTAAATTCGACTCAATCCCCGGTAACGGAAACGTCTTGAATACACTTGATCAACCACATGCCCAAACTCACCATGTAAACCAACCTCAAAAATCCTGCTGCCACCCTTGACTTTTTCCATAGGAGTCAGGCAAATCCACTTAGGCTGTTGGTGGAGACGTAGGAGGTTGAACCCCGCGCGGAATAGCGCTGGCTGCCGCTCGAAGAATGATGGGCGCAGAAGCACCAACCTGCAGCGACAAAACAGGTTTGATCTCGAACCCAGATGCGAGATAAACGTAGGCAACAAACCCACCGAGGATGGTTCAGCGCCTCCAAGAGATTGAGGAGGTTGACGGCGAGGCTGCCTCCAGCGGCGATGTAGATAGTAGAAATGTCCATGTCACTCGGAGCGGTTACGAAATGCGGCACCCAGGCGCTTGCTGAGTGAGGTGAACCGCTTGTAGTGGTCGTGTGTGGCGTAAAGCGCTTCGCCGCTCGCGGAGGGCACGGTAGAGCGAATGACTACATCAGCATCTATGAGCTGGATAAGCGCTTCGAACACGTCCTCTTTGGAAAGGCTTGTTTGTTCGGAGACACCATTGACTGTGCGCCATTTGTGGCGGGCGTCTTCTAACGCCGCGACAACGAGTTCTAACTTTGGATCGATTTCAGCCATGGTGAATTGGAGTAAGAGTGTCTGGTTCGGCGATGTTGCAGCCTCTATTTCGGTTTATGCTTCGCAATTTCGGCAGCGGTAGGTTTCCACCAAGTTAGATCGTAGCGCTCGGCAATTTCCTTGCAGTTGATCCTATTAGGATCCGATCTACTCCACGGTTGCGTCACGGCATGTGTTGTTAAGTATTTTAAAGACGGAACTTCAGATTGAATGATTGTGATAATGCCATGCAGCGCCAACATCTGTTGCTCCGTGTATTCCTCAGGCCCAGAATCGGGATCGTTAAGGACATGTTTTTGAAAATTGGCAAGACTGATGGCGATGGAGTGGTCATTGATGTTGCCACCTTTCGTGTCCGGCACCGGAATCGTAGTTGATACGTGCCTCGCGCGGTGGTGATAACGGACACATTGATAGACAATGGCTTCTGTTCCATCTGATTTGTATGTCCAATCGGAGTCCTTAGAATCTCTTGCGACGATAAAATGATAGGCGTTTCTTTTGCTTCGTAGGTATTCAATACTGGAACTAGCGCTCGCACCGGCGGTTGCATGCAGAATCAGGAGCGTGGGCTCGACGCCTTCCGGGCGTGCGGTGGTGCTAAGTAGATTTGTCAGACGTTGGAGAATCATAGCGATTTGGTTTCGTGGGCTTGGCGGTAGATTTAGTTAGGAAAAGATGCATGGCAAGTCGCCGAACGCCAAGCTCAGCACCCAAATATGACGCTGGTGGTTGGAACTATCGTTTGGTGAAACATAGGAGCGTCAGGGGAAAGTGACGCGTGGCGGCTAGGGGTTAGCTTCAACGTCCTCTTAGCCTTACGCGTTCTTTCTTCTGAATGAGATGGATCTGCATCCCTTGAGCTAAAGGTTGAAAGGTCGTAATTCATTTAACGAATGATTTTTCTAAATCTTCACTGAAATTTAATGTAAGTGTTCCGGAGCACGTGTCCGAAACTCGCGGACACTGCGTAAAGAACTTTCACCTAACGACCCGTTAGACAAATGTTTATTTACCAGGTTGAATGGTCTTTCGATCGGAGCCTTTCATAGATCCAAGCATAAATAGTGTAATTCGATGAAGCTCTTCTTCGTAAGTACAATGTTCTTTTAGTTTATTGTATGAAGTTATGGTTTCCGCAATTGCAATTAGTTCGTCCGTTGTCTGCGCGGACGGTCGGAACGAGAGGGTTACCAGCGGAGCATCCCAAAGCGTGGATGCGGCGCATGCGGGAAAGCCGGGGAATGGCCCAGATAGGACACTTTCTTAGTGGAATTTGCACCAGGATCGTTTTCTGTTCTTCTGCCAGACAGCGGGACGGAAGTCAAGTTTGGTGCCCTCGACGGATGACCGGATGTTTTTGCCTTCGATTCGCGGGGAGAGTGACTGGGGGAAATTCGCGGCCGAGCCAGCCCGAATGGCGCTGAGGGATAGGGGTCAGCGACCAAAGTGGAAAAACTTAAACTGGCGCCGGTTATCGGAAGCGGTGAGTTTCGACATAGCACTAGGTTCACACTAGGAGTACGAGGAGCCCTCTAACCCTGTGATGGCACGAGGTAATGGGCGGCAGGCGATCCTGCTGGTTGTGGACTCTCCACCAACTGCCGTTGACGCGGCGACAGTGACGAAAGTTAACTCGGTCGCATTTAATGGAGAACCTCAACGACTGATTCCGACACCAGAAGAATGCGAATCGGCCTCCGCGAGCGTCGAGACGACGAGCTATGTCGTCGATTCAGAATAGGACACTACCGCAATGATGTTCTACTATACCGAATTGCCGCGCGAGACGAGCACATGCGCAAGAACGTGAAAATGGCACTGACGTTTGTCGATTTCGCGATCATCGTGGACAGCTCCGAGATTGACCGTCCGCTCCGACCGGCAGCTTCCACGGCGGAAGGCCGTGTGCTTGATCGAGATTCCCGACTTTCCTAGCGGGTGGGGAAAGTCCTCTTGGGACTTGGACCGCCGACCGTCTGAGTCGCGGTCGGATGGGCGTTGAACCCGGATAGGGCGGCGTAAGGAGTGGTGACCTTCCCGGGGTGGTGCGATACGCTGCCGTTCGTGCTGTCGGTGACGGTGAACATTTCGGGCGAGGTCTGACGGGCAGTCATCGCCGGTTGGTCAGGATTGGTGACGGTCCCATCCTTGTCAGGCATTGTCGGCAACGGTTGCCGTTCGATCGGCCTAAGGAGCGATCATCTGTGTTCCACGCATGGAACAGAATGCTACCTGAAGTGCTTGTGGTGAAATTCCGAGCGGAGTTGAATTGTGCAGGGAGCCTCGAAGTTGACTGAACGAATGCTTACAACCGTTGCCGAGTTCTGGGCGTCACGATTGGGCCTCCCGTCCGGAACGCTGTTTTCCGAACAACACTGCATCGTCCCGCACGGTGAGCATTTGAGGAACTACGATGGCGTCTTTGTTTTGTCCCGGAACGACGCGGCCATTGTCTCGATTCCAGACGATTGTCCGCACGACATCCGTAAGCTGCTCTCAGAACAGCCTCTTTCGACAGCAAATCTGATTTCGCGTCTTCGCTCATGCGACGTTACAGCCGTGGGCCCCGCGCTGCTCAGCTATCTCGCCAAACCTCTCACACTGAAAAACCCGGTGGGTCGCCTCCTGACCCATCACGATACCGGTGCGGTCGGAAATCTGTGTCGTGCTTGTGCAGGTAGCGAATGGGAACACGGTGGAAGTCGCGTGGAGCGATCACCGAGCTTCGGCGTCTTCGTTGGTGATGAGCTTGTCTCGCTAGCCGGATACGAGGTTTTGGGTGGCCGAATCGCCCACATCGCCGTCATTACCCGTCCGGCATTCCGAAGCCGGGGCTTCGGCAGAGCGGCCGTTTCCGAAATCGCCCGCCTGGCTCACGCGAAGGATCTGATTCCCCAATACCAGACATTGGGATCAAACGCCGCGGCGATTCAAGTCGCCCGTTCGCTCGGATTTGAGCACTACGCCACCTCGATTTCGATTCGATTTAGTCGCGGGGCGGAGTGAGGTGGTAACTTGCCGCCCTGTTCGGATACCGCACGCCGATCAAAATAGTGGCAAACTGAATTCGAGAGGACTCAGCGCCCGGAGAAGGAAGTGGCCTGTGCCTGCGGCTCCATATGTGTAATCGGGGGAGGGGTGCCCGGCCGTGTCCGTTGGCCATTCGTCTCCGTCGTCGCCGGCAATTTTGTAGGCAATGGCCATCGTCGCAAACTCCCGCGCCCGATCACGCCACTTGGTGTCATGGGTGGCTCGAAAAAGTTCGATGAATAGTTGCCCGCTCCCCGAAATTCCGGTGCAGAGAGTCGGGTTGTTTCGATAATCGCCGTATCCGTACGAGGCCTCAGCGGCCTGTTCGGCTACGGTCAAAAGATTGGTGTCCTCCAACACCGATGAGAGAAGGCAGAAAACCAGACCGATCCCGGCCGCACCGTGACTGTATTGGCAGCGGGAAAGCTCCGTACCGCCGATCGTTGGAGTCCAATTGAGACCACCTCTATCGGGTTTTGCGAGGCGGATCAGCGTCGTGAGAAGCTCCCGGGCAATGTCGAGCCACTGCTCGTCATGCGAGTGGCGGTAGAGGACCGAGTAAAAATATGCCACTCCGGCAATCCCATGACTAAGACCAAGATATGCCGTGGTCCCCATGACACCGTCGGGACGGATCAGGCAATGCGTTCCAAATTCATCGCGCGTCAAATGGTCGGAAATCCAACGCCCGCATCGAACTGCACCGTGCAGGTATCGATCGTCGGCAGTTCTTTCCCAGAGTTTGAGAAAATACCACCCGTTCGAAGCTTCTCCCCCGAGAAAATCCGTCACGGGGCCCGGCGATTCGTCAAGGAGATGAATTGCGTTCGAGACACAGTAGTCCGGAGTGGGCGCACCAGGGTCCAATTCGGCGAGGTAAAGGTAGGAATAGGCGACGCCGGTCCTGCCGAGATACAGACCGCGCCGGAAATCCCCGTCTTTCGGTGTCGAGCTTTCACACCATTTCAACGCACCCCACGCCAATTCGAGAGCGTGTCCGTTTTTCGTGAGGAGAAAATAGTCGCGCAGAAAGAGTGGAATCCCGGCTACTCCGTTGAAAACGCAGAAGTGATATTGGGGCAGGTCCGAATAATCGAGGGTCCTCCAGCGGTAACCCGTATCGACCTTCTCCGCGGTTCGAGCGATGTAAGAAAAAACCGAATCCAACGCGTTGCGAATCTCATTCATCGGCACACGCCACCTTCATGAACCACGGTTGGTAATGAGGCACCACGGCGCGGGAAGCTCGAAAACGACTATCGAGCGGGCAGTCACTTCGCGCATTATCCATCAATTCCCATGATCCCGACACTCACAGCCGGAAACGTCGAACTGACGCCGTTTTCTCTGATCGATGCTCCACTCGTCCAGCTTTATGCGGGTGACCCCGAAATTGCCCGCACCACGTTGAACGTGCCGCATCCCTATCCGGATGGTGCCGCTGAGAAATGGATCGCTTCGCATCTTCCGCAATACCTGGATCAGCGGAACGTCGTTTTCGCGATTCGCTCTCGTGCGGGCGAGTTGTATGGAGCGATCAACCTTGCCCTCGATCTCCCCAATGGACTCGGAGAGCTTGGATACTGGGTGGGGCGGCAATTTTGGGGCCGGGGATATTGCACTGAAGCTGCACAAACTGTGGTCGATTACGCCTTCGCGTCCTACCCATTGAACAAGGTGTCAGCGAGGCATCTGTCCGGAAACGCGGCTTCGGGCCGGGTGATGGAGAGAGCGGGAATGATCCGCGAGGGAATCCTGCGGGAGCACGTGATCAAGAACGGCGTTCCGTGCGACGTGGTCGTCTTTGGAATTCTTCGCGATGAAATTGAAGGGAAATCGGAAAACAATTTCTCGCAGCCGATCCAATTCCGCCAAACCCGGAACCTTCCCGTTGACGAGGTTATCGCGCTCTACCGTGCGAACGGCTGGTCGGCAGCCGAAAAACCGGAATTGGCGGAAGCCTTGCGAGGATCCCATTCCATCGTTTCGGCGTGGGACGGTGACCGGCTGATCGGGCTTGCCAACGCGTTATCGGACGGATGTCTCGTCGTTTATTATCCCCATCTGCTCGTGCTGCCGGAATATCAGCGACGGGGCATTGGCAGCGAGCTGATGCGATTGCTCATGGCTCGCTACGAGGGATTTCACCAGCACATCATCGTCGCAGACGGCGGCGCGACCGAATTTTATCGGAAATGCGGCTTTGACCGTGCCGGACGGACGGAGTCGATGTGGATCTACCAAGGCAACGAACACTAAACAGAATCAATCAATGGTTTCAAAAACGCCTCCTGGTTTTTGCAAGGGTTGCCAACGTATTGAACTTTCGATCACTCCATCTTGACGAGTTTGGTTATGAGCTCACTCCAGGCCCAATCGATGCGGATTCCCACGCCGGGAATTGTCTCCACCGTTGCATCCGCGCCCTCCGATAGACTGCGCCAGTAAAGTCCGCGGCCGTCGTTGTCGATCTCCGGCAGCCAGAGACGCGGATTCCGGGCAAGGACTCCCCGTGCCTCCGATTCGGAAACGGGCACCGGGCAGACGAGCTCCAACGGCATATTCAAACGAGTGGCCAGTCGGACGGCATTGCCGCACAGGATCACCCGTTCCACCGGCGTGGGAAACGTTCCCTCCGGCGCCAGCACCAATTCACCGCCGGTGGTCATCACGAGTTCGCGGACGAGGCGTCCGGGAAGGGGTCCGAGCACCTCCGTGTCCGGCACCATGCCCGTGCGTTTTCCGCTGCCGCCGGCAGCAGCGATTACCACCAGATTGTCCGGCCCAAACCGTCGTTCAATCCCGTCCAACGCCGCCAGCGCCCGACCGACGGCGTACAGTCCCACCAGAAACAGCGCGCAAAAACCGAGGCCCAGAGCGAAGCGTCGAGGCGTCGCGCGCGATCCGACAGAAAGCGTCCAACCCGTGAGCAGCAGCGCGACCGCTCCCGGCGCGATCCAAAGCAGCCGATCCTCCGTGATGGTGCTGAAAACCGCTGCCATCGCAAAACCCACGAGTGACGCCCGCAACCCGGTCGCCACGGGCGAGAGGACTGCCGGCTGCCCGGCACGCGGCCGAGGGTCGCACCACACCCACCACCCGACGATCCCCAGCGCCACGACCGCACAGACCCACCAGCCGTGCTCGACGAGTGGCGTGAGGTATCCACTTACCATCGTCCGATACCCCGCGTTCATTTCCAGCGGCTGGTACCACTCCATGTAGGCAGCCCCGGAGCGACCCGCTCCAAATCCGAGCGGCCGGTCCGCCGCCATCTGCAACGCGGAACGCCACAAGACCAGCCGGTTGCCCACCGAGGCGTCAGCCTCCGCGAGCGGGTTGACCGTGCGGCCCCCGAGTCCCGTTCCCACCACGATCCCCGCTGCAAGCACCGCCAGAACACCCGCCGCGACCCACCGCGTCCGCGGCAATCGACCGCCCGACCGCCATTGTCGGAGACCAACATACAAAAACGCCACCACCGCAGCCACCAGTCCGCCGCGCGAATAGGTGAGGCACAACGCTGACCACGCCGTTAACATCAGCAGGCCAGCCAGCACCCAGACCACCGGACGTGCCCGCCGCCAGCCAGCATCCCAGGCGATCCACAGCAGGGGCAGCAGGCATACAAAAATCACCGCCGCCTTGTTCGGATTCTCGAAGCCGAAGCTCCACCGCACCTGCCCGTCGAAGAGAAACTCAATCGGCGTCATCGCAACATCCGGGGAGCGCCCGCGTTCGTCCCAGGGAGTGGCGGTTTCCAGCCGCCAAAGTTTTCGGCCAGTCCCGCGAGCCCGCACCCCAGGTCGCACCCGGCTTCACTCATCATCCTCCCTTCCCCTTGCCAACTCCCATCAGAGAAAGGGGCACGTCCCCGTCCCGGCTCAATCATTTCCCGTCGGCTTCACAGATCATCCCCCCGTGCCCACACCTCCGCCATCTCCGCCGTCGGCAAATACACCCGCGCATCCTCCGGGATCATTTCCACGTTTTCCGGAGTATTCGGATACGCCTTGAAATCCTGGCTGTCGCCCACCATCACCATTTGATCCCGCTCCAGCGGCACCCGCGGACCGACCAGATTGCCAATCGCCCGCACTTTCTTTTTCCCCAGCTCTGCCTTCGTCAGCTCGTGGTAAAACCCAAAAAACAAACGCATCATCCTGGTCGCCTCCCCGCTGCGGCCGTGGCCCCCGCCTTTGACCTCCTGAAACAACGGATACGCGCCGATGGCCCGGAGCTGATCTACGAACGCCAGCGATTCGCCGTAGGCCGGATCCGCCTCGCCCACCGAGACAAACCACGCCACCTCCCGGCTGCCCTCCGTCGGCTCGTCGAACCAGCTGCTCGAGTTCACGCACACCGCCGCCACCCGTTCCGGAGCCCAGATCGCCAGCCGGTGCACAAATTGCGCCCCTCCCGAGAACCCACTCAAAAACAATCGTTCCGTGTCGATCGGATATTTTTTCGCGATCTGCGCCAGCGCTTCTCCCACCGCACGCCCCGACCACGTTTCCGGATAATAATACGAAATCTTTCGTTCCCGCACGTTCGTCGCTTCCATTCGGAACGTCGGTACCACCACAAACCAATCCGGGTGCTCCGTGGTGAGAGAATCCAGCTCCGTCGAGCTGATCGCTTTTAATCCGCTTCGGTGAATCGGCGGACAGACGAACAGGACCCGGTGTTTTTGCGTCGGGGCAGC
>JBGTDR010000024.1:0-57744 GCA_041748215.1 Chthoniobacterales bacterium | reverse complement strand
AGCCGCTGTAGTTCCGTCGAACGCATACATTGTAACAGCGATACGCGCGGTGCCGGCGATAGTGACGATGGCGGCGATAGTGGCGATGCCGGCGACGGTAATCGGCCTCCACCGGGCTTGACTTGCACAAAGGTGTTCCCTAACCCGGCGGCCATGGGGATTCTCGGGGGTGATCGTGAGGGTAAACGTGATGAATCGATGCCAGCCGGGCTGATCCGGTTGGAATCGCACCGGGAGGTCCAGCGATGACGGAGCAGGGGCTCGCCGGCCGCGTCGGTATCGGCATTACGACCAAGGACCGTTGGGACGATCTCAGCGTGACGTTGGGAAAAGTCGCCGCGTTCGGTCTCGCAGCGGCTGAGGTTGTCGTGATCGACGACGGCTCGACCGAACCAGCCCCGGCGGCACTTCGCGCAGAGCATCCTGGCGTCACCTTCATAAGGTACGACGAATCGCGCGGATACATCGCGCGCCGGAATGAACTCGGTCGGCTCCTCAATTCGGAGTTTTATCTCAGCCTCGACGATGATTCTTATCCGCACCTCGGCGATCTCGCGCGGGCGGCGGATTGGCTCGACGGCGCGGCTGATTGCGTGGCGCTGGCATTCCCAATTTCGCGAGTCGGGGAGACCCCGGCGTCGATCAGCACTCTCGCTCCGCTGCCGTTGCGGTCCTACATCGGGTGCTCGCATTTGTTGAAACGGAAGCAATTTGTCGAGCTCGGCGGATATACCGAAGAGTTGTTTTATTTCTGCGAGGAGACGGATTTTGCCCTCAAGGCGCAGCGCGCGGGGTTGTCGGTCTGGTTCTATCCTCCGCTCGTCATCCACCACTTCGCCAGCACACGAAACCGGAATCACGGTCGCGCAAATTTTTTCCTTTGTCGCAACACCCTGCTCATTGCGTGGATGCGGGTGCCCTTCGCCAGTTTTGCGCGCCTCATGGTGACGCTGCCGCTCACGATGTTGCTCAACCGGGCGCATCGACCGTACGCGATCAACATTCTCCGCGGTTGGTTCGCCGCTCTGGGATCGCTGCCGCGATTTGCGAAATTCCGCGCGCCGCTGACAGCGGCAGGTTATCGCGAATGGAAAGCGCGCCCCGTGCCGCTCCAGGGATTAAAATTCCTGGCCGACATCGAGGCGAAGCGCTCTTGATTTTCTCCCAATCATCCGACTGAGTCAGAGTCAGTTCGGCGTCATCAGTTGCCCGTTTTGAGAATGTTGCGGCCGACCTGGCCGCTGATTTGAAACGTTCCGCCGGCGACAACGTTGCCATCAGGCAAAACGGCAAGACTGAGAACCGAGCCCGTGGTTCCGTCGGGCCCGGTAAGCGCGGCAGCGAGTGTGCCGTCGGCGTTAAAGCGCGCGAGGTTGCGCCGCTGCTCGGTGCCAACCTGGCTGAATTCACCGCCGATGACGATCGAGCCGTCGGGCTGGATTGCAATGGCCAGCACCTTGCCATTGGGGCCGTTGCCGGCATTGAACGTTTTATCGAGCGTGCCGTCGGGCAGGTAACGCACGAGATTGTAGCGGGGGGTTTCCTGAGCCAGTGAAAACAAGCCGCCCGCGAGAATGCCGCCCTTGGAATCGATCGCGACGGCGAAGACCGAACCATTGAGCCCGTCCGTCACCTTCGGCAAAAACGTTGCGTCGAGCGATCCGTCGGCGTCGAGACGCGCGAGGTTCGAGCGCTGTTTGGTATTCACGCTGTTGAAACGGCCCCCGATCACGATCTTGCCGTCGGGCTGAGCCGTGGCGGCAAACACCGTGCCATTGACACCGCCGCCTTCCGCAAACGCTGAACCGCCGGATGCGCTGGGAGATGGCGTAGGGGTAATGCCTTCCTGCTGCTCGAGGAGTTGCTGCGCACTTTGTTCGGTGTCCGTCGTGCCGATGGATCCCCCCTGTTCGGCCGCGAGCTGGGCTGCGCTTTCTTCGTTATCCGTGGTGCTGATTGCTCCGCCGGTCTGGTCGGCAAGCTGGGCGGCGCTTTCTTCGTTATCCTTCGCTGGGCTCTGAAGGCCGCTTTGCGTTGCCAGCTCCGCGGCGCTTTGCTCGGTGTCGGTCGTGGATCCACCCAGACCCGTCTCCTCGGCAAGTTGTTGCGCACTCTCTTCCGCGGCACGCGCGGGGGCGGAAAAGAAACCGAAGACGAGGAGGACGGTGGCGAGGCCTGCGGGGATGCGCTTCATGGCAGCAAGTTGAGTCCTGCAAACGCGGGAAATCAAGCGTCAAGCCGGGTCGCCAGCACGCAATGGGCCGCTGCCGCCAAGCTGGAGCAGGGCGCGCAGGCTCATGCCGATCACGAATGTCCCCAACGCGAGCTGAAGCCCGGCACCCATGCGCAGGAGCAAATCAAGCTTCGCATCGAATGCCATCAGCGAAAGAGCCGTCATCGGCATGGCAATCATGATCGCCGCCGGCACCGCGGAAAAAAGGATGGTGATCCCGCGGCTGCGAAGGAAAACGGTGATGGTGACCAATGCCAGTGCGGCGAGAAGCTGATTGGTTGCCCCGAAAAGCGGCCACAGCGCCTGCCACGCGGCCATTGGTTTGCCGTCGAGTCCGGTGAATTGCTGAACCGCAAGCCCACCGCACAGGACAACGACGAGAAAAGTCACGCCGTAGCGGATGGCCGCATTGCTGCGACCGATCAGTTCTTCGACCAGGAACCGCGCGAGCCGCGTGCACGTGTCGAGCGTGGTGAGAAGGAAGGTGCTCACCGCGAGGGTCGCAAACTCGATGCCGAGCGATTGGGGAATGCCCAACGCGGAAAAGAAGACCGCCGCCCCGCCGGCGAAGGTGCCCACCGCGGTGCCCTGCATGCCGCCCACCACGGCGACGCACCCGATCGCAAACGTGGCCAGCAGCGCCTCGACGAGCATTCCGCCGTATGCCACGCGCCTCACGTCGGATTCCCGCCGGAGCTGCTTCGACGTCGTCCCGCTCGCCACCATGCTGTGAAATCCGCTGCACGCTCCGCACGCCACTGTGATAAAAAGAAACGGCACGAGCGTTCCGAGATTTTCGCTGTGAAATCCCGTGAAGGCCGGCATGTCGAATTCGCGCCGTGTCGCCAGAGCTCCGATCAGGCCGAGCACCATGATTGCGTAGAGAAACGTCGCGCTCAGAAAGTCGCGCGGTTGCATCAGCACGTTGACCGGCAGAACGGCCGCCAGAAAACAGTAAGCAAGGATCACCACGGTCCATCCATTCTTCCCGATGTCCTGGGCGGGGAACCAATGGCCGAGCGCCAATCCGCCGTAGGTCAGGACCACAAAAATCGCAATCGCCCAGCCGTACGGCAAGCGCGACCGCGCGATCACCCAACCGAAAGCCAGTGCCATCAAAACAAACCACCCCGACGCTGTCGCCACCGCCGGTGTGCTCACAAATCCCGCCGCCGTGAGGTCGAGAAAAACGATGATCACGTAGACCATCGTGACGAAAACGAAGAGGAGCAGCAGTTTGCCCGTGCGCTCGCCGACGAGATCGCGGCACGCACTGATGATCGATTTTCCGCCGTAACGCAGACTCAGCACGGTCGAGCCGAAGTCGTGTACGCCGCCCACGAAAATCGCCCCGAGCAGCACCCAAAGCCACGTCGGTCCCCAGCCGAAAGCCGCCGCTGCGACGATCGGCCCTACGATGGGACCCGCGCCTGCAATCGATGAAAAATGATGACCAAAAACGACCGACGCCCGGGTTGGCACGTAGTCGATTCCGTCGTTGATGGTTGTCGCCGGTGTCGGCCGCGCGTCGTCGATCCCCGTCTGACGATCGAGAAACGCGCCGTAAAATCGGTACGCCAACCAGGCAAAAAAACAGGTCGCCAGCAGGAGAAAAGCGAGCATGGGGCGGGACGGTATTTATCCCATCCGGAGCACGGCTCAAGCCCGCGTTTGGTCGATGCGGGGTTTCGCGAGCCTTCCGCGACCGAGCGGGTGGTGGGTTCAGTCGTTGTCGGAGTCGAGCGTTTCGATCAAAGTGCGATAACGTGTCTCGATGTCGGCGACGTCCTGTTTTTGCGGGAGATTCCGGCGGGCGGTATCCATGACCATGTCCGCTTGCCGACGGAGGGTTTCGCGCTGGTCGCTGCGGCGGCCGACCTCGGCAATTGACGTGAGTGATTCGACGATGCGAATCAACACCGCCGCCGATTGTCCCGCGTTCTGACGAATCTGATTAAAAGCCGCCGCCACGTGGCCATCGAAATCGGTTGTCGTCACGATCACTCGAACCTTGCCGGTGTCGTCGAAACGCACGGGGACGGGATTGGGCCATTCGGCGAGCCGCCGCAAAGCCGAGCCGAGCCGATCCACGCACGCCACCGCGGTGAACGGGTCGTTGATGCCTGGTGAAAGCGAGCGGACGGCAACTTCGGTGAGCTGCAAAATACCGTACTCGACGTCCTGCGTGGGAGTTCGACTCCGGCCCAGGACCACCATCGCGCGAAGTTCAGCGGTGACTTCGGATGACAGGTTTTCGCCCGGATAGACCTCCGCCACTCCGCCTCCGTCCGGGACAAATGCACCCGGTTTGTGGGTGAAACGAATGACGAAGTTCTCGCGAGTTGCCAGCTTCACGGCTGCACCGTAATCGATGCCCTCGACGTAGTTTCCCCGCTCCACCCGCACACATTCACAGCGTTCAGCAAAGTCGTTGGGCAGCGGATTGTCCGGGATTTGCGCGCCGGATTCTTGAGGCTCCTCCGACCGAAGACGGTTCATGGTTTCCCGCAGGTCGTCATCGACGGCGCAAACGACACGTTCGGCCTGAATCTGTTCGGCGATGTGGTGAATGAAATAAATGAGCACTGCGGTGGCGAAAATGGTGAGCGCAAGAGCGGCCGTCGCCGAGACCTGCGGCACAAACGCTCCGTCGCCGGATCGGATCGTTCGTAAGACCAGCACGGAATAAATAAACGTCGCTACGAACGTCCCAAGTGCGAATTGACTGCCCTGATCGCGCATGAAATTTCGCAGCAGCCGGGGTCCGAACTGGCTCGACGCGAGGGTCAGCGCAACGATCGTGATCGAAAAAACGACGCTGGTGACCGACATCATCGCGGTGACGATGGCCGATAGCACATTGTGAGCACCTTCCGCTCCGCCCGCGTACACCCAACCGGGCAGGTCGACGTCCTCCGCCTGCAGCCATTTGTCGAATGCCACGCCCGCCCACGCGAAAGCGATGGCGCCGGCCATCATGAGCGCAGGGACGAGCCAGTAATTTGCCCGCAAAGCCTCGCCCAAAGCGCTCATCCGGATGTTCATAACGTCATCGTGCACGCCGCCGGTGCCCGGCCCAAGACGAAAGCCCGTTCGTCGGGGGTGAGTCTGTCGTCCGATGGGCGCGATGCTCGGTTGTTCGCGCGAAATTCGATTGCTTGCGTCGCCGCGGCGGCTCGGTGATAGTTCCCGCCGCGCACCGGTAGCTCAATTGGATAGAGCGCTGCCCTCCGAAGGCAGAGGTTGTGAGTTCGACCCTCGCCCGGTGCAATGCTTTGATCTGACCACGCCTTGGCGGATTGGCGGCTTTTGTTTTTGCCAAATCCAGTTGTGCGAAGAAAAATCCAGCCGCCTTCCGGGCACTCGCGCATATGATCAACCAATCAGCATCCGGGCTGTCGACGGCGGCGAACGCGTTATCCGTCGGGGATCGGCGTGCCCACCGCATTGGTAGAGTCGTCCTCATTGTGTTTTTTCTGCACGCGATGGTCGGTAGTCCGTTGTTCGGGGCGGATCCGGTGGTGGTGCATAACTTTGCTAACCGAAAGTTTGTTCTTGGTACCCTTGACGTTGCGCCGAACGGTTCGTTTTTTGGTGCTCAGGCCCCGGCGACTGCGGTCTATTCGAGCCGCTACCAGGCCCGGGGATATAACTATTTCTGGGTGGGAACGAACGGGGCGGTGACGTTTCCCGGCGGCGCCAATTTTCCAGCGAGTACAATCACGGCCGCAATCGCGGGGCCGGACGGTAGGCTTTACGTGGGCGCAACAAGCAACGTCTTTCGAATCGAGCCGACGACGGCGGGCAGCGTGACGTCCATCGCGACTCTGCCGAACTCGAGTTTATTTGGAGGGGACGCGTTCGCTCCATCCGCGCTCGCGTTTGATCCCGATGGCGTCCTCCACGCGAGTCTATGGGGCAGCCTAGCGGCCAATTCTTCGGGCGGCCCGCGGCGCCGCATCGGTCGGCTGAACACCTCGGCACAGTTTTCTTTGATCACCCCCGCTTATCAGGCTGGGATCGCACCGTTTACCTCCCGCGACCGGCTGAACGATCAACTCGTTTTTCATTCGGACGGATTTTTGTACCAGTCAGGGATTGATCCCGTTGCGGCGAACTACTCGCTGCACCGCGCACCGCAGGCCGGGGGATCAATGGAATTTCTCGCATCGTGGTCCTCTCCGCCGAAATCGTTGAAGTCGGGTCCGGATGGCAACCTTTACTGGCTCGTGGACCCCGACGGAGCTGGGCCGGTCGCTGCAGAATTGATGCGCCTCGCGCCCGGGGGAGTGGTGACGACGGTTGCGAACCTCGGTTCGGCCACCAAACTCGCTCTTGCGCCGAACGGATTTTATTTCCTCGATGGCCAGAATGTTGGCCTGGTGACGCTGGGGGGCGAGGTGACAGAGGTTGTCCCCTCGGAAGCGTCCGTCCGTTTTGTCGATCTGGCCACGGACGCAACGGGGCGGCTGCACCTCGGGGTTTCCGTCCCGACGGGTGACGAGATCTGGCGGATCGAAGCGGACGGCGGTGTAACCAAACTTGCGGTATTGCCGAATGAGACGGATGGAGAAGTTCCCATAGGCCCGCTCGCCCGGGCGGTGGACGGATTTTTTTATGGCGTCACGCTGGCAGGTGGTGGTGCCCAGCTGGGCACGTTTTACCGGGTGAGTCCGGCGGGCGTGTATGAAGCCGTCGCGGATTTCACCCGACCCACGGCGCCTGACGATATCGACTCACCGCTCGTCGCGGGACCCGATGGGAACCTGTATTTTCTCGGCAATACCGGGGAAGCGGCTGGACGGGTCTACCGGGTCACGCCAGGCGCAGTGGTGAGCATTGCGCCGATTGCGCACTCAGGCGACTACGCTTTCGACGAAAACGCATTTCTCTTCACCAGTGGCGGTGTGTTGCACGTAGTGAGCGGAGGCGCGGCACCTGACACCGGTGCGCGGATACCACCGGCAATCCTTCGACTTCCACTCAACGGTGCCGAGACGGTGGTGGCGGAGATTCCTACGGAGGGATTTGTGACGGGTGCGGCGGCGACGCCCAACGGCGACATTACCGTACTGGTGAAAAATGATCCGGCCTCTCCGGCGGGCCGACTTCTGCGGTTTCGGTCAACGGGCGCCGCTGCGGGTGAACATTCCTTTCCGATCGGACGGGGCCCGGCTGGCCTGCTGATCGGCGGGAACGACAACGCGGTTTACGGATTCACCACGACCTATCCGGGCGAGGCCGGCGACGGAAATCGGCAGGATTTTTTTCGGTTCACGACGGACGGTCGTTACGAGGTTGTTGTCGAGGGACAGCTCGGCGAGTTGATCGACAGTGATCGTCTTTTGGGCGGGGATGGCTCGGTATTTCTGGCCGTGGACGATGACGGCATTTACGCCATCGATACACGTGGCAGCGAGACGGACCGCTTCGCGCTGGATTTCGCCGATTCCGTGCAGTGGCTGTCGAACGACCGGGTATTGGGAATCAAGACCCGCGGCAGCCCCCGTTTGACGGGCCAGATTTTCGTGGCGGATGGTCTTCGTCCAGCGCAACCGCCCCCGCTCGTCGCGAGGGAGTCCGCGCCCGGGCCCGTGAAACTCAAGAGTCGGAAACCGGTCGAAACGTCCAAATCAGCCTATCGTCTCAAAGGTACGGTGCTCAACTTCACGTCGGGCGCGCGTCTCGAATACAAGGCCGGCCGTCTCAAGGGCAAAGGCAGGATCAAAGCCAGCGGTAAATTTGCCTTGAAGGTGAAACTTGGTGAGGGCCGGAACGTCGTCAAAGTGCGCGCGGTGAGTGTCACCGGCCTCCGGTCGAAATGGGCAAAAGCCAAAGTCACAAAATTATGAGGAACGTTCCCCTCACCAGAATCTTTCTTGCGGTGGTTCTGATTTCCGCCGGAGCCGCGGATTGGCTGCCCGCGCAAACGATCAGCGGCATCACCCGCACGTTGGAAACAGTGACATATTGGACCGGGCAGAGCGTGGATAAGGTGCGGGTGCGAGTAACCGGATCGGGAGCACCTGCCGCGAAATACATCGTTGAAACTTCGTCCGGCGGCACCCTTTGGTGGCCCGTTTCTGCGGCGCAGGCGGACGCGGCAAGCGGCGGGATTTCGTGGGAGAATTTCGAGTGCCCGGGTGCGGCGCGGCAGTACCGCCTGGTGGTCCCACAGCCGGGCTACGACGTCCAACCCGTCGGACGCCTGACCCAGTCCACGCCCGACGAATTTCAAATCGTCACTCAGGCCGGATGGACGATTCAGATCAACAAAACGTTCATGCGCATCCTGGCTCCGGGAGGTGTCAGCGGGGACAACGTGGAGTTCTGGAGCTCGATCAACGAGAGCCTCGGCAGTAAGGTCATCAAGCAAATCTTCTCGCATCGCCGTTCATACATGCTTGAAGACGGCACGCTCATCACGGCGTCCGTGGATTTGCCGATTGCCGCGAGCACGCAGGCCAATCCGATGGGAATGGTGACCTTTATCAGCGTTTACGACGGTGAGGAAAGCCACCGCATCGACATGCAGACATTCACGGTTGCCTGGAGTGCGGCCCGGCCCGCACTGGGTGAGGCCGAGGAATACGACGGGGAGACCGCGCGCATTTTTTTCGACTCGGCGGGTCTGCGTTTCGACAACGTGAGCGATCAGGGTGACCCCTGCAGCGGGAATTCGGAAAAAATCCCGGCCATCATTCCACTCGGTCGGCGATTTTTCAATCAACCCTCGACCGTGAACGATACCTTCGACGATCCGCGGCTTGGGTTCACTTGAATCCCCATAAATGTCCCTCCCGACTGGTAGCGTGGCGGGCATGATTGCTCTCACCGCGCAAAAACTCCAGGCCAACGTCGTCCATCTCACCGAATTCGGCGAACGCAGCACGCGCCGTCTCGAAGCGCTGGACGGTGCGGCTGATTGGATTGCGAGTCAGTTCCGTGCCTCGGGTTGCGGTGTTTTTGAGCAGCATTACAACGCGAAGGGCGTGGATTGCCGGAATCTTGAAGGGGTCTTTCCGGATTTTTCCGCGGACCATCCGCACCTCATGATTGGTGCGCACTACGACTCAGCGCCGGGCACACCGGGAGCGGACGACAATGCTTCGGCGGTGGCGGTGCTCCTGTGGTTGGTCGAGCGTTTTGCTGGGCACGCGGAGCGGCACCGGCTCCGTTTCGTGGCGTTCACCAACGAAGAACCTCCGCACTTTCGCACTGGCACGATGGGCAGTCGGGTATTTGCGCGGTCGTGTGTGGAAAATGGCGACCGGATCGCGGCAATGATCTGCCTTGAGAGCCTCGGCGTTTTTTTCGATGAGCCAGGCACGCAGGTCCTGCCCGTGAAAATCCCCGCCCAACTTCTGCCGCCGGGCCTCGATCCGACCGTCGGCAATTTTGTCGCCATCGTCGGGAATTCCCAATCGATGGAGATTGCACGGGCGTTCGCGAGGCATTTCGACGGGCGGGTGCCGGGCCTGCCGATCGACCTGCCGCAAATGGAGGTGTCCGACCACCTGAGTTTTTGGGACGTGGGCATTCCGGCCATTATGCTCACCGATACCGCCCCGTTTCGGAATCTCCACTACCATCTGCCGACGGACACGGCGGAAAAGCTCGATTATGCGCGCCTCGCGGTCACTGCCTACGCTACGGCCGCCGCGCTGGAATCGTGGCTCGCGGAAAAACCGCTCAGAGGCCGTCGAGCATCGCGGTAACGATCCGCCGGAGCCGTTTTTTCAATTGGCCGGGACCGCGCACGCGCACGTGATCGCCCCAGCTCAAAATCCACGGCGTGATTTCTTCGAGCGATGAAAGGCGGAGCGAAAATGCGAGGCGGCCGCCGGTGAGTTCCTGGATTTTCTGGGCCGGATGCCAGGATCGCTCGCGGACCAGCTGCGCGGCCCAGTCGTCGAATTCCAGTTCGACCGTGTGGGTGCCCCGGCCCTGAAAAATTCCCAAACTTCCGCGCAGATAGGCATCGATGTCGAATGGCCGGTCGCGCGTGAAAGCAACGCCGTCGGCCCTGACTTCGCGCATCCGACCGAGCACAAAATTCCGCCACCCATCACGTTCGCGGTCAAAGGCAATCACGTACCATTGCCCCTGAACGCACGTGAAGTGATACGGCTCGACCTCGCGGTGGGTAAACCGGCTGGCTCCGAGTTTTTTGTAGTCGAAATGCAGCACGACCGAGTTGCGGACAGCGCGGCCGATGGTGTCGAATATTTCGAGTTCTACGAGACTCGACTGGTAGGTGCGGAACGAAACGGAGCTGGCGAGGTCGGCCCACGGCACGCTGATGCGACCATTCAAGCTGCGGGCGAGTTTGTCGTATGCGGATCGCAGCGGCTGCTCGAACGCTGAACCGCGGAGGGCGGTCAGCGCCTTCTGCGCAACGAAGACCGACACGATCTCGCTTTCGGTCAGCTCGACCAACGGGAAGCTTCCGACTGGCTCGGTGAAATAATATCCGCGGCGATCGCGCTCGTAGGCGATCGGCAGACCCAACCGATCCCGCATAAAATCGAGATCGCGCTGGATGGTCTTGGTTGTGACCTCGATGTCCGCGGCCAGTTGCTGCCGACCCGGATGCGAGCCGGACGACAGCGCCTGAAAAATTTGCATCATTCGGTCGAGCGGCGGGCGCGTGGACAATTGGCCGCGCATCGAGGTTATCGGGGACATCCCGTGTCATTACGCCGAAATCATCCCGCCGATTAGCAGAAAATTTTTGCGGGATCACGGGACGGGGACCGCCAATGTCCCTGACGACTGCGACGATGGGGTCATGAACAAAAATCTGACTGAAATCGCCTTCATCCTTGATCGCTCCGGCTCGATGAGCACCGTCGCCACGCACGCGATTAACGCATTTAACGCATTTCTCCAGGACCAGCAGACCACGCCTGGACAGGGCCGGCTGACTCTTGTGCTGTTCGACGACGAATGCAACGTGCTGCTGGAAAACGTGCCGGTTGCCGAGGCTTTGCCGCTGACCACGGTCAGCTACGAGCCTCGCGGCACGACGGCACTTTTGGACGCCATCGGACGGACCATTGATTCGATGGGTGGACGCCTTGCGCGGACGCCCGAAGCCAGCCGGCCGGGCAGTGTCATCATCGCCATTTTTACCGACGGACTTGAAAACGCGTCGCGTGCCTACACGTGGCGCGTCGTCAGTGATCTCATCAAACGCCAGACCCGCGAATACAGTTGGGAGTTTTTGTTTTTGGGGGCAAATCAGGACGCGATCGCGACTGCGGCCCAGTTGAATATCACGGCAGGAAATGCGTCGGCGTGGACGGCGGATGGAGTCGGTGTGCGAGCCAGCACGGCCGCATTCTCGCGAAAAGCATCCGCGCTCCGCACATTGGCTACGGGAATCGTCTCGGAGGAATTGAGCGCTACGGCGGCAGCTCCGTTGTCCGGCGTGGTCGAAAAGGAGGATCGCAAACGGCGGACGAGAGGTCGCTGAAAAGTGAACGCCACCCTGGCCTGCGGCGGCGCCGTTCAGTCGCGCCAACCGGGAAAGGCTGGCAATTGCCGAAAAAATTCCATGTCGTGGTTGGGCCAGAGTTCGGCACGTTCGGCCTGCGCGAGGGCATTCAGTTTGCGGATGCTGGCGATGGCGAGAGCATCGTTGCCCTGCCAGCAATATCCGGGAGCGATTTCGTCGGTGAGATTTTCCACAAGATCGGCAGCGTCTCCGGCAAGGAGAACGGGACGACCATTCGGCAAATCGACGAAGAGGGACATGTGGCCCGCGGTGTGGCCGGGACTCGCGATGGCGCGAATCCCACTGCACACGTCGTATTCGCCGCTAAGGACTTTCCAATGCTCGGATCCCGCCAGCTCGTCCTGGAAAACTCCGTCGTCGTTTTTGGAGCGGGCGGCGTCCAGCTCGGCTTGCTGAATGTGAACTTCGCATCCGGGCAGATCGCACAACCCGCCGGCGTGGTCGAAATGCAGATGGCCGAGAAAAACGACATCGATATCTTTTGGGCCCAGCCCCAGTCGGGCGAGATAGCGCGGAATGCGCTGGTCCTCCGTCATTTCCGGTGGTTCGAAAACCGGCCGCATCGGATCGAAAAACCGGGACCGCAACTCGGGTGTCGCGATTTTTGAATAGTCGCACCCGACGTCGTAAAGGATGCGGCCGTGCGGTGTTTCGATGAGGTAGGCGAGAATCGGCCCTTCGATAAATTGTCCGTGACCACGTCCGGCGGTGGAAACGGTTTTTTCGTAACACTGCGTGCCGGTCAGCAATGTCCAGAGTCTGATGGCACGTGGCATCCCGTCGGATTAGCCTGCCGGGTGGCAGTGTCAAATCCTGCGTTTTTTTACAGCGCAGTTGTCGGGCGAAATCAGTCGCGCCGGTAGAAATTGTTTCCGGGATCTTCTCCGGAAAATGCCAGTTCCAGCATCGCGCCGGCGGTTTCAATATGCTCGTCGCAGTTTGCGCAATAGGCACCGAGATCGGGATCGACGAGCGACGCATCGACCGCACCGCATAGCAGACAGGTTTGACGTTTTCGAAAGAGACGCATGGAAAACACGATGAAAAATTCGTGGCTGGTTGTTGATGAAAGCTTCCGCCGAAAAAGGCGGCGCAATTTCTTGCGCCGCCTTTCTGTGGTGCGGGGTGGGTGTCAGACTTTCGCTTCGGACGTCGTGGAAATGTCTTCCGCGTCGCAGCTTTCGAAGATGTCTGTCACGCGTTTGACTTCATCATGGTCATTGGCGTGGACGGCAATGAGGTATTTGCCTTCCTTGAGGCGCTCCTCATAAACCTTCGCTTCGTACTCGGGGATGCCCATGCCGACGAGGCCGCCGACGAGACCACCGGCTGCACCTCCGACCGCGAGGCCGCTGAGTGCCGCCATGATCGGACCTGCCGCGATGAGCGGACCGACTCCTGGAATGGCAAGTGCGCCAATTCCGGCGAGCAAACCGACTACTCCGCCGGTGACGCCGCCCGCGACGGCACCAGTCGCGGCACCTTCAGGAGCTTTGGAGGCTTTCACGTGGCCGATGTCAGGACGGGAGTCCGTGTCCGGCATGACAACGGAGATTTCGGATTGGGCGATTCCGCCATTGTCCTGAAGACGCTGGACGATAGTTTCAGCCTGGCTGAAGGAGTTCGCGATGCAGATGACAGCTTTTTTTGACATAATGATAATGGGTTAATCTTTGGTGTTGATGATGAGTTGATTTTTGATTTTCGAAGCGCCAGCAGTGCGGGCGAGTTCTTCGAGTTTTGACTTCTCGGCGGCGCTATCGACAGGGCCGCGAAGGTAGACGGTGGTGTCTTCGGTGGTGATGATCTTGGCGTTCTTGGCGTTGAGGGACAGACCGTCTGTCTCAACGACGGCACGACGAATTTTCGCGGTAAGGTCGACGTGTTCCGTGATTTCCGATTGATCAATGGGCGTCATCTCACGGGCAGATTGATCGCCTTCATTGGTCTTGGTGTTATCGGCGTCGTCGGCGGCGAAGGCCGTTCCGGCGAGGAGCACGCAGAGGATGGTGGTAGCTATACGTTTCATGGTGTTTTGGTGAGGATGCTCGAGAGCACCGCTCGTGAAGGAATCGAGGCGCCGGGGGCACCCGGACGGGAAAAGCAGTGGCCTGATGCCTGAGTCATCCAACACCCCGATTGTGACGCTCCGGGGCGGAGTGCATGATAGGATCCGTCGCCCCGGTGGGATGGGCTTGCCCCGGCGGACTTGCAGCCATGAAAGACGAATTCCCTCTGACTGATCCGCATGACTTCGAAACGGGCGGGCTTCCGTTGATCCCATCGATCTTTTTGACGGGACGATTGGCCAATGAATTGGAGGAAAATCCGGGAGCGGCCGCGGACGGAGAGGGAACGCCGGGATCCGTTCCGTATTACCGTCGCGTGATCGAATAATCCTGGTGGCACGCGCAATCGAGCCGCCCGCAACGATTCCGGGGCATGGAAAAGACTGATACGGCCAGATACGTGGAATTGATCCGGGAATTCTCCACCGTGATGTTGATCACACGCGAGGGCAACGATGCTCTGCGGGCGCGACCGATGCAGATTGCCGAAGTCGAGGATGACGGCACGGCGTGGTTCCTGACTTCGATGGATTCAGCGAAAACGCACGAGATCAGTGAAGACACGCACGTGCATCTCGCCGGACAACTCGATGGAAAGATCTACCTGTCGGTGAATGGAATTGCGATGCTCTCAAACGACCGCGAAGAAATTGCCCGGCTTTGGAAAGAGCCATATCGTGTGTGGTTTCCTGGCGGTGCAGACGATCCTGAGATCGTGCTGGTATCCGTGGCCCCGACCGATGCGGAATATTGGGACGAACGGGGCGTGCAGGGAGCGAAATTTTTGTTGCAGGCTGCAACGGCGTACGTGCGCGGAACGACGCCGGACATCGACGAGCCGGAGCAGCACGGACACCTTCGGCCCTAGCGCAGGAAACGCGGCAGGATGCGCCGGAAGAGGGCGCGAAAGGTGCGCGAGAGGCCAATGCCGACTGCGCTCCCGATGGCGACGTCGCCGGGATAATGAGCGCCGAGGTAGACGCGTGAAAACCCCGTCAGAGCTGCTACGAGAAAGAAAACTCTTCGTGCCCGGGGAAACTCGGTGGCCAACAGGGCTGCTCCGGCGAAGGCGGCCGCGCTGTGGCCGGACGGAAACGAATAACTCCCGGGCTTGCGTCCGAGAACGATAGCCTGGACGATGGCAACGAAGGGTCGGCGGCGCCGGAAGAAACGCTTGATCGGATATTCGACCAACCAGGTCGTGAGCCAGAGCGCCGGGAGGACCCGGCCGGCAACCGGCCATCGGCGCGAGCCACCGGCGATTACCGTGATTGCGACGATGGCGGTCCACGCATGTCCGCCGGTCATGACCCACGTGAGCCGAGACATTGAGCGGTTGAGAAATGCCGGGTGCGGCAGCTCGTTGATTTGCGTAAACAGCCATGCATCGACCGCGTCGAACGGTGCGAGGCGATGCATTAACTCAGTGCGAAGCCGATTACGTCCTTCGCGGGTCGCTGCCGGTACCTCATCAGCATTGGCCGCTTCAAAAATGGCCGCGTCGAGCTTGGGCTGCGTCGAGTCGCTTTCACTTTCCACTCGCCGGGCGACCGCGGCGAGCTCGTCCGCGGCCTGTTCGGTTCCGGGAGTCTGGTCCAGCGGAGATTCATCTTCCTCTGCTATCTCGAGCTCATCGAGAGTGCGGGCAGCGTCGTCGGGGTCTTGCACCTTGGCCAGCCCTCGCTCCAACGAGTCAAGGGCTGACGGATCCGGAGTTTCGTCCTTCACGCGATTAGAAAGTCGGTTCGGCAGATGATTTTAGCCGCCGCCCGCACCGCCGCTGCCGCCAGCTGCACCACCACCGGTTCCGCCGCTGCCAGTACCGCCCGTGTTGCCAGAACCGCTTCCGGTGGATCCGCTGGATCCGCCAGAATTATTTGTTCCGCTTCCGCTCGATCCACCGGTATTGCCGGCACCCGAAGATCCGCTCGAGTTGGACGGACCGGTTGAGCCGGGTTGGGCATTTCCGCTTCCCGACGAATTGGCGTCCGATCCCTGACCCGTTTGTTGCTGTTGACCTTGTTGAGTGCCGGTGGATGTCTCGCTTCGTCCTCCGGAATTCGTTGCTCCCGGAGCCGTGTCCTCCGTTACCGTTTGACTTGTTCCACGACCGGTCGGATCGCCGGGTATTGTGCGCGTGCCGAAGTCAGGACTGTTCGGATCGACGTTGGCCGGCGAGCCGGGTGAGCCGAGTTGAGGATTTGTGGAGGCGCCAGGTTCAGTGGTCGTCGACTGCTGGAGGTCGGCTTGATTTGTGGTTGTCCCAGCCGCACCAGTTGTGGAACCCGGAACGAGGACTTCGGAGACGCCGGTTTGATTGATGTCTCCGGTTGCTCCCCCTCGTTGCCCTGATCCCTCCACGGCGGTTCCCGTATTTATTCCGGCACCGCCGGCATTCATTTCGGACGACGTGGAAGTCGAAGACGAGGCCCCGCCAGAGGCCGCGGTGCCGTCGGGAATACCGAGATTTGGCCGCTGGACCAATCGGCCGTCGGTAGTGAGCATCATGCCGGAAGGAATTGTCATGGCCTCGCCATTGAAGCCGATGATTGTCCCGTCCGGACGCACGCGAAGAGTCAATTCCTCCGTGAGCTGGCGGGGCACGCCGTCTTCGATGAGGAATGTGGCCGCGCCCTCGGTGGCGATGCCGCTGACGCCGACGGGGCGGTTGACTTCGATGGCTGCCGAAACGGTGCCACTTGGCAAACCGGGCTGGGCGCTGGCGCCGGATTGAGCACCGGCCGGAAGGGTGAAAAGCGCAATGGCGGGAGCTGCGCAAAGAAAGATCCTTAAGTTCATGCCAACGGATCGCCGGGCGGACGGCATCCGGCCGTGGTCAAAAGCGGAATCGCCCGCTTGCCGGGCTATTTGGAAAGGATGCCGACCGGATGAATCGATCGTGGCGGACGGCGTCCGGAGATTCCGAATTCATCGAGCCGCGAAGTATTCCATTGGATCGCGATTCCGGTGAAGAGGAGGAAGGCCCATGCCACTGGCACCGCGATGCCTTCGAGCGGGAGTGCTCCCACCGCGAGCATCGAGCCGATCAGGACCGTCAGCGCAATGATTCCTTGATCAAACATCATGACGGTGGCGAGGCCCGCGAGGACCGCACCCAACAAAAACAATCCAGCCGCCGCTGGGAGGGTGAGGGAAAATTCCGCCGCACCACGCAAGATCAGCACGCCGCCCGCGAGACAGCTGGCAAATAACGCAGCCGCTCTCGGCTGTGCCAGAGTGGCCAATACCCCAAGAACTCCGAGCCCGAGCGCGACAGTCCAGACCAAGCCGTGGGCTCCCGGGCCTGCGATCCGCGACCCCGCCTCGGCTCCAAAGAGATAGCCAACCGTTCCCGCGAAGAACCACGTCAGCCTCCGCCCCATGAAAATGAGCAACAGGCCCGCGGTAATCGACGCCACGGTGAGCAGGATGGTGAGGGGAGAGGTTATCATGATACGTTCAATATTCTTCGGCAATTCGCGCGCCGGGTTGCACGTGGACGGCAGGTTGTGGAATTAATCGTGGTTTAGCGGCCGAAATCCGCTCTCGAACCGATTATCCGTGAACCCATGAGTGCCGATACCGACGATACAAAGACCCCTCTCGACGCCGCTGTTCCGAAAAGTGACGCGATGGAAAATCTCAGCGAAGAAGAAAAGGAAGTGCTCGAAGCCCAGGGGGAAGCGGAACACGAAATCGGCCCCGAGAAGGAAGAGCTTCACGACGAGGCCGAGGAAAAATCCGAGGATTAGTCGGCTGCTCACCAGCCCGCGGAGCCGCTTTAGAACGGCGTGGCGGAGCTTTCGAGGTCCGGGTTTCGATCTTCGAAATAACTCAGCGACCACGCGGTAGGTAAAAAGACGACCGGGAATCCGAGGTGATCGGTGGCCAGCGCGCCAGCGCTGGGGAGTTTGATGTCGAGTGTGTCGAGAGGTGTTTCCGGCGACTTTGCGCGGATCCAGCGGACGACGGTCCACGGGGCGGACTCGACGCGGCAGGCAGCGTTGTATTCCGACTCGAGGCGGTATTTGAGGACTTCGAATTGCAGCGGACCGACGGCACCGAGGAGCGGGATGCGCTGCACTGCATTGGTAAGGTCGAAGGCCTGAGCCACGCCTTCCTTGAGCAGCTGGTCGAGGCCGTTGCGGAATTGTTTGAACTTTGCCGTGCTTGGGTTGTGCAGGTACGCAAAACACTCGGGCGCGAACCGCGGGATTTCGTGGAAAACAACGGACTCATCCTCGGCAAGCGTGTCGCCCACGAGGAAATCGTAATTGCCCACGATGCCCACGACGTCCCCGGCCCAGGCGCTGTCCACGGTTTCGCGTTCCTGGGCAAACAGCCGTTGGGAATTAGCGAGCCGGAGACGTTTTCCGGTGCGCGGTTGGTGCACCATCATGTCGCGTTTGAATTCGCCCGAGACGACGCGAATGAATGCAGCGCGGTCCCGGTGTTTTGGATTCATGTTGGCCTGAATTTTGAACACGAATCCGGAAAATGAATCGACTGCCGGCTCGACCGGGCCGCTCGAGGTTTGGCGGGGAGTGGGCGGGGGAGCGAGTTCGAGGAAACGGTCGAGCAAAAGCTGAACGCCAAAATTATTCGCCGCACTGCCGAAGAAAACGGGAGTCAGTTGGCCAGCGCGGACCTCCGCAAGGTCGAAATCCGCGCCCGCGCCTTCGAGGAGCTCGATTTCTTCGCGCACCTGATCGTAAACGCCCGGAGCGAGGGCTTCGCGCACGACGGCGTCGTCGATTCCACCCACTTCGACCGGCGCGCGAAACGCTCCGCGCGGCGTTTTTTCGAACAGGTGAACCTCGCGCGTCTGACGGTCGTAAACGCCGCGAAATTCCGGTCCGTTGCCAAGCGGCCAGTTCAGCGGAATGGCGTGAATGCCGAGCACGTTTTCAAGTTCGTCGAGCAGGTCGAGCGGCGCTTTGGTCGGCCGGTCGAGTTTGTTCATGAACGTAAAAATCGGGACGCCGCGCTGACGGCAGACCTCGAACAATTTGCGGGTCTGCGTTTCGATGCCTTTCGCCGCATCGACCACCATCACCGCCGCATCGACTGCCGTCAGCACACGATAGGTATCCTCGGAAAAATCCTTGTGACCGGGCGTATCGAGGAGGTTCACGCAGCAGCCGCCGTATTCGAATTGCAGCACGGTTGATGTGACCGAGATGCCACGCTGGCGCTCGAGTTCCATCCAGTCGCTGGTCGCCTGGCGCTGGTTTTTGTTTGCCGTCACGCTCCCGGCCAGCTGGAGCGCATTTCCGTAGAGCAGAAATTTTTCCGTCAGCGTCGTTTTGCCCGCATCGGGGTGGGAGATGATGGCAAATGTGCGCCGACGGGCGATCTCACGGGCGGCGGTCGAATTGGGCTGAAGCAGGGTGTCCAAAGGAATAGGTCGTCGGGAAATGCTGGCTGGTCGGCTGTGGAGCGCGCGCACGAATGGTGCGGGCCCGCAAATTCCGTTGCCGTTTACCATCGCAGTGCGGCCCTGGAATGCCAAGTGCCGAGGCGAAAACGGGGAAGCGTCGCTACGGGGTCGCAGCGACGGCTCGTTCGAGAGCTTCGCTGATAGCCTCGAGTTTGAGCGGTTTGGTGAGGTAGTCGTCCATGCCCGCCTCGATCGCGACGGCACGATCGCCCGCGAGTGCCCCGGCCGTGAGGGCAATGATGGTTGCGCGCGGTCCGCCGGCGGCGCGTTCGTTTTCGCGAATGCGGCGGGTGGCTTCCAGTCCGTCCATCTCGGGCATCTGGCAATCCATGAGGATGACCTGGTAATGTCCGGTGGCCGTGGCCTCGAGCGCCTGCTGGCCGTTGGATACAATGTGAAAATCCGTCACGCCGAGGCACGTGAGAAATTTTCCGATGAGTTTTTTGTTCACTGCATTGTCTTCGGCGACAAGGACGCGCAGGCCATGCCCGCGGGTGGAGAGAGGTACCGTGCGCGTGCGTGCCGCATCGGCTTTCTGCTCGACTCCCACCAATCGAAGCAAGCTCTCGCGCAGCGCGAAGGCTTTGATTGGTTTGACGACGCAGGCATCGTACGGTTCGTGGCGGCTGAGCTGGGCATTCCAGCGCAGACCGATCCGCAGCGGCGGGTTGTCCTGCTGATTCCAGAATGCGACGAGATCTTCGGTGCCGGGCAATCCCGGCAGGGCGCGGCTGAGGAAAATCGCGTCAAGTTTTCCGGGACCCGCGATGATCGATTCCGCCTCGTGCCAGTCGGAGGCAATGCGCGTATTGATTCCCCACCAGCCGAGGAAAACCTCAAGGAGCTGGCGATTGGCGGGCAACGGATCGGCGATCAATATTTCCAGACCGTCGAGCAGGTGGCTGGGCTGCTGGGCGGGCAGGTACTCACGGGACGTGTCGGCTGGGAGCAGCACGGTGAACGAAAAGATCGAACCCATGTCCGGTTCGCTTTCGACCCAGATGTCACCATCCATCAACTCGACGAGGCGTTTGCTGATCGCGAGGCCAAGTCCGGTGCCGCCAAATCGACGGGTGGTGGAGGCATCGACCTGCGAGAATGGCCGGAAGAGGCGTTCAATCCGGTTGGCGGGAATGCCGGTGCCGCTGTCCTGCACGCGGAAACACGTGCGCAAGCCGCCACCGGGAGAGCCGGAAAGCATTTCGACCCGCAGGATCACGCGACCCGAGTCGGTGAATTTCACCGCGTTCGACAGCAAATTCACCAGGACCTGCCGCACGCGTCCGATATCGCCAATCACCGCCAACGGCACGTCGGGGTCGATTTCGTAGCCAAATTCGAGACCCTTCTTCGTGGCGGTCAGCCAGAAGATATCCATCACCTCCTCGACGCATTGCAGGAGAGAAAATGGCGCCTGCTCAAGTTCGATTTTGCCAGCTTCGATCTTCGCGAAATCGAGGATGTCGTCGATCAAAGACAGCAGGGCTTCAGCGCTCGAGCCGATGGAATGAACGCAATCCCGCTGGTCGGCATCGAGTTCGGTGTCGGTGAGCAATTGGGCAAATCCGATCACTCCATTCAGCGGCGTGCGGATTTCGTGGCTCATCGTGGCGACGAAGGCGCTTTTAGCCCGGTTGGCCGCTTCGGCAGCGTCGCGAGCCCGCCGGAGTTCGTCCTCGATTTCTCGCCGCCACGTGATGTCGGTCTGCGTGACGATGATGCGGGCGGGATCCCCCGCGGCGGTGCGTTCAATCACCTTGCCGCGCGAGAGAATCCATTTGTAGGTGCCGTCTTTCGCCCGCTGTCGGTGTTCCGCGACGAATGTCTGGGTGCGTCCGGCGAAATGGTCTTCAAGCGCGGCCCGGCACGCCGCGAGATCGTCGGGATGAACGCACGATTCCCACGTCTCGAACCGGCCGGGGATGTCCGCGTCGTCGTATCCGAGCATCGCTTTCCACTGGTGCGAAAAAAAGACGTCACCCGTGAGCACGTTCCAATCCCAGATGCCATCACCAGATCCTTCGAGCGCAAATTGCCAGCGCGCTTCGGTGTCCCGGGCGGCACGCTCGAACTCCGTTTTTTCCGTGATGTCTTCGGTGAGAATGCTGATACCCCCAATCGTCCCGTCGGTTTGCCGCCAGGGCCGGACTTCCCAGCGGATGTGTTGGGCGTGGTCCCATTTTGGCGGGTACCACGTTTCGCGTTCGCAGCGTTCGGTCGCACCGGCCAAACAACGCTGGTGACCTTCGCGCCAATGTTCGGGCACGTCGGGCGACACGTCGTAATGATGCCGACCGATCAATTGGTCCGCCGGCGGCAGATCGTGTTGATCACTCCATTTTTTGCTGGCCGCGAGATACACCATTCCGGTGTCGAATAACGCGATGGCGGCGGGCGTCTGGTCAATGAACGCGGCGAGCTTCTCGCGGTGGCCGCGCAATTCCGCTTCGGCCCGCTTCGCCGCCGTAATGTCGCGCTGGACTCCCACAAATCCCGTGCACGTTCCGTCTTCGCCTGCGATCGGCGAAATTGTGAGTGCGGCATCGTAAAGCGAGCCGTCTTTGCGGCGGTTCACCATGTCGCCACGCCACACTCCGCCCGACTGGAGCGTGAACCACATTTGAGCGTAAGCCTCGTTGGAATGCTGATCGCTCTTGAGTAGAAACGGCAATTTTCCGATCACGTCCTGCGGCGCGTAACCCGTGAGCGCGGTGAACGCCGGGTTCACCCGCAAAATCGTGCCCGCGCGGTCCGTGATCAGAACCGCGTCGTCCGTGGATTCCAGCGCGCGTTGGTATTGCCGCAATTCCTGCTCGGCTTGATAACGCTCGGAGATGTCGGTGATAAATCCGTGCCAAAGAACACTGCCATCCGCCTGCGGAGCGGGCGTCGCAAAACCCTCGAGCCACTCGACGGTGCCGTCGCTGAATTGCACCCGGTATTCCCGCCGCCACGGCGTCATCCGCTCCGCACTTTCCCGCACCGCCCGGTCGAAGGCTTCCCGATCCTCCGGGTGAATCCGGTCAAAGGCCGCCGCGGCGTCCGTCCGGACATCCTCGGGGCTCAGCCGGTAAATCGTCCGGATGCCTTCGCTCGTGTAGGGAAAACAACTCGCACCCGTTTCCGGCCAGTACTGGAACTGGAAAACCATTCCCGGAATGTGGCGCACGATCTCGTCAAAGCGGGGATCGAAGCCCGATGCCGTCTCCGTTTGCGGCTCAACCATGACGCAATCCTCCCTGGATGGTGGCCGTGACGCCGAGTGACGCAAGCGGGAGAGACTTCATGTCTTTCCGCTACGTAGGAGAATGTTGCCCGGATGGCAATAAATCTACAGAGAGAATCTGCCAATTTGTGCAGCAATCGCGACGCAAGTAGGGACTTTCCCCAAAAATTCCCGGGAGCAATCCCTCTCGTCCTTTGCGGTTGCCTCCGGTAGTTGCTGTCGATCCTTGGATAACCAGTGGTAACTCGTCATATATCAAAACTCCTGTTGGTCGCCGCTCTCTGGGCCTTCCTGTCAGCGGCTCTGCCCGCATTGGCCGGAATGGATCGCAATGGGAATCAGCAGAGCGACGTGTGGGAGATGCTCTTCAGCGCGACCGGCCTGGTGGCGGGTGATGATCGGGATCAGGATGGATTCAGCAATCTGGCGGAAAGCATCGCCGGCACGGATCCGCGATCGGCGGAGTCGTATCCCAGCCAAACGCTCGCAATCACCGGCGGCGGATTTTCCGGCGTTCGGTTGATGTGGCCGTCGTTACCGGGGAAACGGTACACGCTGGAGTCGGCGGACGCGTTGGGTGCGCCGGTCGGATGGCAAATGCACGAGGCGCGGACGGGAACCGGACAGCAACTGGAAGCAAATCTTTCCGCCGCGAAAGTGCGGCAGTTTTTCAGAATTCGAATCGAGGACCAGGACACGGACGGCGACGGCGTGTCGGATTGGGAGGAAATGGCACTCGGATTTGATCCGACGACCAGCGCGACGGATCGGTATTTCTGGCGGGAAACCCAAACGTGGCAGCCGCCTCCCTACCGTTCCGCGGACTACAATCGCATCGCCGAGGGGATGAGCGCACCAAGCACGGTGTCGGTCAGCGTTGTTGACGCGACAGCCAGCATTGGCTGGCCGGATCCTGCCGTCATCGCAGTTCGGCGTGCCGGCGGATTGGGCGCGCTCACGGTGCCAATCACCGTGGGCGGCACGGCGGTTCGCGGCGTGGATTACGATGCTCCATTGACCACTCAGGTGATGTTCCCGCCAGGTTCGCGTGAAGTGGCGCTGACGTTCACACCGCGGGCGGATTCGGCTATCACTGCGTCCCGAACGATCACGGTGACCGTGACCCCATCGTCGGGATTCACGGTCGGAGCCGCGGCGACGGGCGCGGTAAACCTCGCACCCCGTCCGACGGGTGGCCGCCCTTCGGCGAAAGCCGCGGCGCGATTTCTGGTGCAGGCTGCATTTGGTCCGGACGAAGCGGAGATCGCGCGCGTGCAGGAGCTCGGATTTGCCGCGTGGATCGACGATCAGTTTGCCCGGCCGATCGGATGGCATCAGCCGGACATGATCGCCGTGGATCAGCAGCGAAGGGCGGATGATCCCACCAATCCCAACGCGCGGGCGTACGGTGACGATTACGCGGTCGCGTGGTGGACGCAGGCGATGAAACCGGGCCCGACTGCTGACCCGCTGCGTCAGCGACTGGCCTACGCGCTCAGCCAGATCCTGGTGATCTCCGACCGGGTCGACGTGATCAATTTTTATCCGGTGGCGATGGCCGATTACGCCGACCTGCTGCTGCGACACGCGTTTGGAAATTACCACGATCTGCTTTATGGTGTGACGTTGCACCCGTGCATGGGGGCTTACCTCAGCCACCTGCGCAACGCGCGCGCCGATCCGGCGAAAAATCTGTTTCCCGACGAAAATTACGCCCGGGAAGTGATGCAGTTATTTTCCATCGGTCTGTGGGAATTGAACGCGGACGGAACCAGGCGCCTCGGCCCGGACGGTCAATCGATCCCGACGTATGACAACGAGGACGTTCGCAATTTTGCGAAGGTTTTCACCGGCCTCACGTTGAAAAAAGCGGGCGGCAGTGCCGATCCGCAGGTGCGCACGGCGGACGACTTTTTCTGGACCGAAGGTGAAAATTACGCGGGCACCATGGAAATGTGGGACCTCGAAAACTGGATCTACCGGTCGGATCGGCCGTGGATCCAGTCTCCGGTTTATTACCACGACCGCACCGCGAAAACGCTGCTCAATGGCGTGACCCTGCCGGCGAATCGGCGGGGGCTGACCGACATCGCCGACGCCATCGACAACCTCGTCTCCCACGATAATGCCGGCCCATTTTTGTCGCGGCAGTTGATTCAGCGATTTGTGACGTCGAATCCGACTCCGGCCTACATCGGCCGCGTGGCCGCGGTCTTTTCGACCAACCGGACCAATCCGCAACAAATGCGCGAGGTGATCAAAGCGATCCTGCTCGACCCGGAGGCCCGCGATCCGGAGCGGATGACAGACCCGGATTTCGGCAAACAACGGGAGCCGCACCTGCGAGTGGCTAATCTCGTAAAGGCATTTAACGCGGTGGCGGCCAACGGGAAATACGAAATGCGTTACCTCGACCGCGCGACCGCCCAGCGTCCGCTCAACTCACCGAGCGTCTTCAATTTTTATTCGCCCGATTACCAGCCGCCGGGCGAGCTCGGGTCCCGCGGGCTTTACGGCCCGGAATTTCAAATCACGAACGACATCACGGCGCTCTCGAATCCCAACCACGCTTACTCCTCGATCACCGGCTGGCGCGAATGGATCAACAACAGCCCGACGCCAACGTACCACCGCGGCGATTTCAACATGTGGGGCAGCAATTACCCGGTTGGCGACCCGCGCCACGGCACGGATCGAGTGATCCCCGATTACACCGCGGAACTTGCGCTCGCCACTGATCCTGCTGCGTTGATCCGGCGGCTCGACCTGCTGCTCACCTACGGAAATCTCCCGCCGCGCCAGCACCAGATCATTCGCGAAGCCCTCGAACGCATCACGCCGTCGACGCACAACCCGACGGGCTACCCAAATGATTACCTTCAGGCCCGCGTCGAAACTGCCATTTACCTCATCGCGATTTCCCCCGAGTTCTGCATTCTCAAATGAGCGTTAACGATTCCCGAGCTTCCGGCCTGACGCGCCGCAAATTTATTGGCCAGGCGAGTTGCGCCGCCGTCGGCAGCATTGCGTTGGTCAATACGTTACTGAATCTCCGGCTGATGGGCTCGGCGGCCGCGCAAACCTCCGGCGATCCCTACAAGGCCCTCGTGTGTCTTTTCCTGGCGGGCGGAAATGACTCGTTCAACATGCTCGTGCCGCGGGATGCGGCCCGGTACCTCGAATACCAGGTCGTGCGCGGGGGGCTCTACAATGCCACGCTCGACTCGGCCGGGCTCGCGCTGCCGAATGCCGGCGCGACTGGTGGCATCCTGCCGCTCACGCCGCTCGGCGATCTCGGCGGTCGTCAGTTTGGCCTGCATCCCGCGATGGGACGCCTGCGTGATCTTTTCGAGAGCGGCCGCGCCAGCTTCGTAGCAAACGTCGGCTCGCTCGTTCAGCCCGGCATGACGCGAGCCATGCACGACGCGGGCACGAACGTGCCGTTTGGGCTCTATTCGCACGCCGACCAGATCGAGCAATGGCAGACGGCCTACCCTGAAGGGCGCACGGGCATTGGCTGGGGTGGGCGCGCGGCCGACCTGCTCCACACGATGAATGCGGCCAATGGCCTCTCGATGAATATCGCCATCGGCGGCACGAACACGTGGCAAACCGGCAACACGGTGTTCCAATACGGAATGAGCCCCGGCGGCGTGGACGATCTCGATGGATACGACAACGATTGGGATCACGCCGCCTGGGGAATGAGCCCGCTGCGCGGGGCGGCGGTCGATAGCCAGCTCGCGATGGATTACAAAAACCTCTTCGAACGCACGTTCGCGCAAAAGTCGCGGCAGGCCATCGAGGCCTACGAGGTATTTCGAACCGCCACGTCGCTCCCGCTCCCCGCCGACGTGGAATTTCCAAACACCAACGTCGGCAACAGCTTTCGCATGGCGGCGCGCACGATTGCCGGCCGGTCCGTGCTGGGAGCTCAGCGGCAGACATTTTTTATCCAGGTCGGTGGGTGGGATCACCACGACGAGGTCATCGACAATCAGCAGGTCATGCTCGGGCAGATCAGCGAAGCCGTCGCGGCATTCTATGATGCGCTCGCCGGCCTCGGACTGGAAAACCAGGTCGCGACTTTCACGGCGTCGGACTTTGGCCGCACGCTCACGTCGAATGGTCGGGGCTCCGACCACGCGTGGGGCGGCAATCATTTTGTGATTGGTGGTGGCGTGCGTGGTCGCCGGATTTTCGGGGAATATCCGTCGCTCGCCGCCGACAACCCGCTCGACACCGGGCGCGGTCGCCTCATTCCCACGACCTCGGTGGACGAATATTTTGCCGAGCTGGCTCTCTGGTTTGGCGTGCCACGGTCCAGCCTGCCCCTGGTGATTCCCAACGTCGCGCGCTTTTTTGATCCCGGCTCATCCACCCTGCCTCTCGGCCTGTTCGCCGGATGAATCGCGGTTCCGCCCTCGCGCTCGCTGCCGTCGTGCTGGCGGGCATCATCTGGTTTGCTCAGCCGGAATCCTCTTCGGAACAACCGGACGCGTCCGTCGCGGTGAAATCCGAGACTCTGCCCGAGCCACCGCCGTTGTTGGAAGGTCCGATCACCCTCGGCCAGCTCGCGGACCCCGGCGCCAGTCCGCACCAAAAGATTCACCGCGTTCACGGCTTGCTGCAAAATTACGTGACGGTCATGAAATCCCGCGGCGGTCCGCCGTTGAGCACCAACGCGGAATTCACGCGCGCCCTTACGGGATCGAACCGGCTTGGCAGCATTTTCCTCGCTTCCGACAACCCGGCGATCAGCCCCGCGGGCGAGCTGATCGACGCGTGGGGCTCGCCGTATTTTTTCCACGTGCTGGCCGCCGACGCGGTGGAAATCGTCTCGGCCGGCCCGGATCGGATTCCTTTCAACTCGGACGACCTGATTTTTCCGCAATCGCCGAACGAAAATTCGCTCGGTTCGAGCCGGGACAACGAGTGACTGCTGCCGCGGAACGCCTCAGGCGAACTGCGCGAAAACGCGGTTGGCTTCTTCCAGAGATTCGCGGCCACCGATGTCGAACCACAGCCCGGGCACGGGCCACGTGCGGACTTCGATGCGTTCGTAGAGCCACTGGATCAGGCGGCCGGGCTGGTCCGGGTTGTTGCCCTCGGCGACATACTGATTAATCAGCGGAAGGGTGTCTTTGCGGTAATAATACAAAGCGATGGCGGAGTGGGAGCTGCTCGGATTGGGATCCTTTTCGACAAAACTGGTGATACGGCCCAGCGAGTCGACGGTGATCGAGTTGTATTTTTTGACGAGTTCGAGATCACCGACGTCGTAAACGGCGACGGTCGCCAGCGCGTCCGAGCCCGCGTGGAGAAACCCGCGGACGGGCTCACTGAAAAGATTGTCGCCAGCGACGACCACGAGATCCGAATGAAAAATGTGTTCGTGGTTGAGCACGTAATGGATGTCGCCAATTGCTCCTTTCTTGTCCTCGTCGGAGGTCGAGCCGTCGTTGATGATTTTGAACGCAACGCCCGGTTTGTGCTCGTTGTACGTGCGGGCCCACGCCCGGAAATCGGCGGCGAATTTATTATTCGTCACGACGTAAACCGTCTCGATGTCGGGATTGCCTGTGAGGTTGTCGAGCACCCACTCGATCATGGGTTTGCCCGCAACCTCGAGCAGCGGTTTGGCTTTGGTGAGGGTGAGTGGGTAAAGGCGGGTGGCGTAACCGGCGGCCAGGATCAGGACGTTCATGGGATCCTCAGAATGCTCCCGCCCGCTCCCGCCGGGCAAGCAAAAGCCCGGCGACGGCCTCAGCGATCCGGGGGCAGGCCGATCGGCACAAAATGATACCACTGCGCCGGAACGCGGCAGAATTCCTCGACGAGCGAGGCCGCGACGGTGCGGGTGGCGGCGGCCACGGCTTCGTCGCGACTTCCGGGGAGTCGGCGGGGCCACACGCAAGCTTTGGCGAGAATCCGATAGGTGCCGTCCGGGCGAAGTGTGATGGTCACCGGGACGACCGGGCAGTCGCCGAGGTGCGCGAGCAATGCCGGTGAAAGCGAGAACGCGATCCGGCCATTGGGCAGGTCCACCGGCATCGTCCGGTCACCCGCGGGGCGGTCCACTAGCATCGCCGCGAATCCGCCGGCTTCGAGAACTTTGACGACCCGCAAGGAGGAAAAAACATCCGGGCCGATCTCGACGGTCTCGGCACCCCAGCGTCGGCGAAATGCAGCCCGCCACGCGGTGAGCTGCGGGGTGTGTTCCGAAAGTGTGACGATCGTCACCGGATAACCCATGCGTCCGAGCAGCAGGGCTCCAAGTTCAAAAAATCCGAAGTGGCCGGTCGCGAGGATGGCACCTTTGCCGTGCCGGAGCGCTTCCTGAAGGTGTTCGAGACCCGCGCGTTCCGCACATAATTTATCGCCAACCTCGGGCGGCATGTTCCCGACGGCGACGTAGTCCGCGATGGTCTCACCATACGAGGTAAAAACTGCAGTCGCCTCGCGGGTGGTCACCGGCTCGGTGCGGAGCAAGGCGAGATTACGGCGCACAATTTCGCGGATGTCGCGGTGCGTGACCGCGTAGCACCACGCCACGCCCCGTCCGACCGACGCATAGACCGGCCGGCCAAAAAACCGGATGATCCGGGACGCCAGCTCGAAGATCGTCGGAGTGTAGAGCAGTTTGAAGAAGGCGCGCTCGGTGTGCGGTCTCGGGGGTTTGCTTTCGCGAGGCATGGACAAATCTTATCGCAGCTCGTTGGGCGCGGGGATGGTGCAGCGCCATCCTTCCGCGGAAAGCCTCGCCAGCAAAGCGTTCATCGTTTCCACCCGGCCCGGCGCTCCGCCTTCGTGCAGAACGATGATGGCTCCCGGCCGAACCCTGCGCATCACGCGATCAACGACCATGTTTCCGCGGTCTGCCAGCCCGTCACGTCCGCTCGCCGACCAGCCGACGAGTGGTGTCGCCGTGCGCGCAAGCACCGGATGCACGAAGGGATTGGTCATGCCCACCGGCGATCGGAAAACCTCCGGCCGCCGTCCCGAGGCAACCGCCAGCGCGTCCGATCCGCGCTCGATCTCCCGCCGCATCCGGCCCGGCGGCAGTGCCCAGAACGTCGCTTGCGGGTGCGTCATCGTGTGGTTGCCGATCCCGTGTCCCGCCCGGACGACGTCCCGCACCAGTTCACGGTGCTGCGTAGCTTTTTGTCCGATGAAAAAAAACGTGGCACGGGCGTCGTGGCGATCGAGGGCGGCAAGGATGCCGGGTGTGTCGCGGGGATCCGGGCCATCATCGATGGTGAGCCAGACCTCCCGCGCCTCCTTGGCAAATCGCGTGACAACGGGCCCAAACCAATCGGAATTTGCCCGCAGGGTGGGGTAAATCAGAAGAGCATGGGACAGCGGAAATCCCCACCATGCCCGCCGCCCAAGAGCGAGCGGTGCGAGGGTCGCAGCCGCGCCGGCAGCCAGAATGAATCGGCGTTTTGCGTTCATGGCCGGGCCCGCAGCCGGAGCAGGCGCGGAATGCGGATCATCATTCCGAAAACCAGCCGCGTGTGCGTGCCGATGAGTAACAGATTATCCCGCAGGTAGCGGAAATGGGTGACGCCGCCGTCACCTTTGGCTGGATAATAAACTCCGACCGGCGCGTTGATTGGCCGCACCCCCGCCCAGTAAAGGCGGACGACAATTTCGGTATCGAAATCGAAACGCCGCGCCGTGCGGATCCGCTCCATTATATCGAGAGTCGGGCTCACCGGATAGACACGGAAGCCGAACAAGGAATCGCCAATCGCGCCTCCCAGCGTGGAGAATCGTGCCCACCAGTTTCCGATCCGCCGGCCTTTCACCCGCTCCCCGGGGGCGTCCGGGCCAAACACCGGCGTTCCGAGGATCATCGCATCCGGCGCGTCGGCGGAGATTTTCATGAATGGCACGACGGCGTCGAGGTCGTGCTGGCCGTCACCATCGATCACGAGAGCGTGAGTGAATCCCCGCGCTGCCACGTGCCGCAACCCAACCAGCACGGCACCGCCCTTGCCTTCGTTCTCCTCGAGTTCGATCACCGAAATGCCCTCCTGATCCACGGTCTGCCGTCGCACCGCTTCGCCACTGCCGTCCGTGCTCGCATCGACGACCACGCAGACCGGCAGCCATCGCGCGGCGGCTTCGGCGACCGTCCGGGCCAGCAGCGCCCCGCTATTGTAGCTGGGGATGAGGATGACGTGCGTCTGGCTGAGCTCGGGCATTACCGGGAAGGACTCGGCCCGGACCCCGCGAGGCTGGTGGTTTCCCGCGCGAGGGCGATGCCGCTCCCGGTATTGACGAGCTGGGCGCGAAAATAAGCCTCGAGCCGCTGCGACAAATCCTTGGCCGATTCTCCCGGAGCTGCTCGGAACGTTTTGCCCAACACGATCCGGATTTCGATGGGAACCTTTGCTGCCGTGAGCAGCTTGATCTCCTTGCCGAGGTAACGCCCGGACCGCTCGATGAAGACGGTCTGAATCGGTGCGCCGGTCAATACGGCCGCGAGCGCGAATCCGTGTTTGAACGAATTGACGCCGTTCGCGTATTGCCGCGTCCGGGTTCCTTCCGGAAAAATGAGAAGGTTGTCTCCCGCGGAGAGTTTCTCGCGGCACTGCCGGATCAATCCGGGTCCGCGGTCATTCGTGATAAAGCCCGCCAATTGCGCCGCGCCGGAAAAGGAAGGATTTCGCATCAATGATGCGCGCATCACGCACACGGCTCGCGGCAAATGTCCGAGCAGAAAAACCGCGTCGAGCAAACCGGGGTGGTTCGGCGCGACGATCGTCCCGCGCAGCCTGGAAAGGTCCTCCGCACCAGCGAAGGTGATCCGGAACAATCCCGCCGTCCGCAACCACCACGAATACAGCAGAAACCCGCGCTGCATAATCACCGCTCCGAGTGCTCGCGATCTTCGTTTTCCCAGCAGAAAACGCAAACCCGGTGCCGCGAGGGTAAGGGCAAATCCGAGACCGAAAAATATCCCCAGACTCACCAGCTGAAGCAGGTAGTTCCAGAAATCCCGCGCGCTGCCGATTCGATCCGGGTTTTGCGCCCGCGCGGCGGCGGATTCCGGGTGTTCCGCACCGTGCTGCGACTCGATCTTGAACGTATGCATCGGGGTGAGCCGCAACCTAGTCAGCGTGTCGCAGGATTTCGAGCGGGGATTTTCTGCTTGCCGGGGCGTCTGCGTTTTGGCCGGGTGCCACCCTTGCGAGCCACCAGCCTCTACCAGCCATCCTCCCGTTTCGCGCCGCCGGTTTTCCTGCCGATTGCGCCCCTGCCATGAAGCGGTGGCTACTTGTCCTGCTCCAGCTCGCGGTCACTGGTGGCCTGCTGGCGTGGTTTTTTCACAAGCCGGAGTTTCGCGACCAGGCGATCGCTGCGTTTTCCAACGCCCAGCCCGGGTGGATCGTCCTCGGGATTGTTGTGGCGGGCGTTGAAAATCTGATCGGTGTCTTCCGCTGGCGGATCTTTTTGCGCATGTTCGCCATCGAACTTTCGGTCTGGAAAAGCATCCAGATCTGCCTCGTTGCCCTGTTCTGCAATACGTTCATGCTCGGTGCTGTCGGCGGAGATCTCATTCGCGCCGCTTACCTCATGCGCCGGGGCCACCGCAAAATCGACTCGCTGCTCACCGTGATGATGGACCGCCTCAGTGGCCTCGCGGCACTCACGATTTACACGGTCGTGCTCACGATCTGGAATTACGAGTGGCTGAGCCTGAGTCCGACCGTCACAACGATGGTCAAACTCGTCATCGCGTTCCAATTTGTATCGCTCGCATTTATTGCGGCGACGCTGGTGATCGCCGCACGGGGCATGACCGAACGCCTGCCGCGCTGGGCACCCTGCAAGGAATTTGTGCGCCAGATGGGAGCCGGTTACGCGCGGTTCGCGTCGGATTGGAAAGCCAGCCTCTCCGCGATCGGCTTGTCGTTTCTGATGCTGATCACGTTTTTTGGAGTTTTTTACTGCAGCGCCGAGGCGTTTTCGGTGCCGATCACTTTTCTGCAAATGTCGGCGTTGATGCCGATCTCAGATGTCATCAGCGCGCTGCCGATCAGCATCGGCGGGCTGGGTGTGCGTGAGCAGGTTTTTGTGATCCTGCTCGGCAGTCTTGCGGCCGTTCCCGAGGCGACGGCGGTGTCGGTTTCGCTGGCCGGTTATCTCATGAATAATTCCTGGGGACTCGTCGGTGCGGCTATTCTTCCGTTTTTCCGGGGAATTGTTCGTGACGCTCGCGAGGCCGCATGACGTTCCGCAACGGCGTGCTCGTCAGCGGCTGGCAAACGTCACGCGGAACCGGTCTCCGGTGTCGGCGGCCGCCAGTTCCATCGCGACCAAAGTCCCTCCGGCAACGGTGTAGCGGACGCTGTAGCGGACGGTTCGATACTCGGTGACGCCTTCGGGCAGATTTTTGGATTCGCCGTACGCCAGCGCAAGCGCGACCCAACCGGCAAGGTGCGGCGGGGCGGTGTCAGGCACGCCGCGCCAGCCGCCCCGTGCGAGGGACCCAGTAGCAGTCCAGATTTCGGGGAACTGCGTCAGTTCAAGAGTGGCTCCCTCAGCGCGGGCAACGATCCGAACGGAACCGCTGGTGGCCGTATAAAAATCGGCCCGCAATCGGCCAAACGTTTCTCCGAGGCGCCACTCGATTTCGGCGGACCTCGAAGCAAGTGATTTGAACTCGGGCGTCGCTGCGCATCCGGCCAGCACGGCGGCCAGTGCGGTCAGAAGGAAAAACCTCACGCGCGCAGCGGGGTCAATGCGAGGCGGGGAGACACCGGTATCACGCGCTGAAGAGCGACGATGGCGTGGAAAAGCCATAACCGCCAACGCAGCGCGAAGGAATTGCCAAGGTTGCCTGCAAGCACGGCATTCACCGCCGGCACCACGTCGAAAAATTCGCGGGGAGCCATCAGTGTTTCGACAAATTCGCTGCGGTACCATGCCTCGACGAACCGAAGATAAATCCGCATCACTCCCGTGATATCCCGGCCGTAGCGTCGAAACGCTCCAGCGCGTGTTCGCGAATCATCAAGTGCGGCCCCGAGCGCGTCGGCGGCTTTTTCTCCGCCGAGAATCGCCAGGAAAACTCCGCTACTGAAAATGGGATCGATAAATCCCGCGGCGTCGCCCGCAAGGAGCCAGCGGTCGCCGCTCAATCGCTGGCTGCGGTAGGAATAATCGCCGCTCGCGTAAACTTTCGACACCGCCGTCGCGCCCGCCATGCGATCCCGCATCACCGGCAATTCGTCGAACGCCTGCTGCAGAGCGGCTTCCGGGCTCAGGCCCAGGGCCTTGAAGCGGTCGGTGTCCATCACCACCCCCACGCTGGTGCGCGTCGGCGAGAGCGGAATGAGCCAGAACCAATGGTCCCGTGCCCGCACCATGCGTGTCAGCGTGCCGTCGATGCCCGTCGGCATCACCACACCATCATAGTGCGCGTAAACCGCAAACTTGCGGAGTTTTGGGTAAACTTTGCGCAGGTCAAAATGACTGCCCACCATCGCGTTGCGTCCGCTGCAATCGAGCAGATACCGGGCGGAAATCGGTTCGCCGCCGCGGGGGTGCAGCGTCACGTGATCACGCTCAAACTCCAGACGGTCAATGGCCGTGCCTTCGTGAACGACGGCTCCAGATTCGGCCGAATGATCCAGCAGAATTTTGTCGAACTCCGAACGCACGACCTGGAAGGCCGTGTCGTGCTGGGGTTGAAATCCATTTTTGAAATAAAACCTGACCTCCCGCTCGCCGCAGCCCGAGGCAATCTCAGCACCGTGTTTCGGCATAAATCCTGCCGCCTCGATTTTTGGTAGAACGCCGAGGCGGTCCAGGGCCGTCATGCTGAATGGCAGCAGCGACTCGCCGATGTGGAACCGCGGAAAATGGTCGCGTTCGAATACCGCGACCTTCCGTCCGGCTTTCGCAAGCAGGGTCGCCGCGGTGCTGCCCGCGGGCCCGCCACCAATGATCGCGACGTCGAGCATCGCGGCATCCCCCGGTCCGATCATGATCTATTTGGTCGTGGCCAGACCGTCCGCCGGCCTTTCGAGGTGTCCGCCAAATTGATAACGCATCGCCGAGCAGACTTTTTCGGCCATCGTGTGCTCCTTGCGGGAGCGGAATCGGGCGTAGAGCGCAGCGGTGAGCACCTCGCAGTCCACGGCCTCCTCAATGGCCGCCATGATCGTCCAACGCCCTTCGCCCGAGTCCGACACGCGGCCCGAGAAATTCGCGAGGGTCGGATCTTTGGCAAATGACGCGGCCGCGAGGTCGAGCAACCAGGAACTGATCACGCTGCCACGCCGCCAGACCTCGGAGACGTCAGCCAGATTAAAATCGTAGTCAAGGTCGTTGTGCATGGCCGGCGCGGTTTCGGCGTCCGCCTCCTGCGGTCGTTTGCTCACGTTGGCGTTGGACAAAATATCGAAGCCTTCGCCGAACGCTGCCATGATGCCGTATTCGATGCCGTTGTGGACCATCTTCACGAAATGGCCCGCTCCCGACGCTCCGCAGTGAAGGTAACCCTGCTCGGCGGTTCCGCCGAGTTCGGCACGCCCGGGCGTCACTTCGATGTCACCCTTGCCGGGCGCCAGCACCTGAAAGATCGGATCCATGCGGTCGAACGCTTCCTTGTCGCCGCCGATCATCATGCAATACCCGCGCTCCAGACCCCAGACGCCGCCGCTCGTGCCGACGTCGAGATAATGAATGCCCTTGGGCCGCAGCGACTCGGAACGCCGGCGATCGTCGCGGAAATAGGAATTTCCTCCGTCAATGATCGTGTCGCCCGGCTCGAGCAGCCCGGCGAGCTGGTCCACGATCTTGTCCGTGATCGCGGCGGGAATCATGATCCACGCGTTGCGGGGTTTTTCCAGCTTCGCGACAAAGTCCTCGAGTGAGGTCGAGGCGATGGCTCCCTCGGACGCCAGTTGCTGCACGGTTTCCGGGTTGGTGTCAAAGACGACGCATTGATGCCCGTTTCGGAGGATGCGGCGGACCATGTTGGCGCCCATCCTCCCGAGTCCGATCATTCCAAGTTGCATAGGGTATTCGTGGTGGGGTTGGCGGAGTTGAACTTCGCGTTACGGTGTCCCTGCGCTCCCGGCGCGACAAGCAATTTCCGGCCTCCACGGGCGGCATGGCGGAATCTTTACTCCGCGCTTCACAAGTGCGACACGCGTTCGAGTTCCTCGTTCATCGTGTGCTGCACGCGCCGCCGTTCGCGCAGAATGAGCAGGCCGAGCAAAATGATCGCCCCAATCGCGATCGCCACCCACGGGATCGAAATGGGATCGTTGTGTTTGGTCGTCAGAATGAACGGCAGCGACGGGCGGGAAGGTTGTCCGGCTGCATCCATTGCCGTCACCGCGATGGTGAAACGTTCGCCGGGCTTGCGCCCGGTAAGGGTCACGCGGGCTTCGCTGCCGACGAGTCGGACCTTGGCGTCCTTGAGTTCGCGCCAGACGGTGTAGGCCCGGCCATTTTCAAACCCGATCTCGCGTTCGGCCACGATGTAACGTTTGACGTTCGGACTCGTCTTTTTCCAGGCGAGGTCGAGTTCGGTTTTCGCAAGCCGGGTGACTCCGACGGATTCGACTGGTGGGATGTCGTTGTAGGTGCGCTCGGGCCGAGGCGCAGCCTGCGAGCCATCGGGGGTAGCACCGGCCATGCCTTCGGCCCCGGACAGGCGCGGTGATTTTGTGATCTCGGCGATGAGCGGCAGATTCACGGCTGCGTAGCCGGTGTGAAGAATCAGCTCGTCGTTCATCCGTTCCGGCTCCAGGCGAACCACCCGGATCTCGTAAAGGCGTTCCTTGCCCGGTGGCAGCGACTCAAGCGAAGGATCGGGGGCCACAACCGTTCCCTCGGGCAGCGTGACCCGGATTGCGGCGTCGGACCCGCCGATATTACGCACCGTCAGGGATGCTCTGCCGGTGCGGCCTGCGGTCAGCGTCCCAAAATCGATGCCGTCCGGCTTGTCCACGATCAGGCGCGGCGGTGCCGCTCGCACGCTCAACGGGATTCGCAAATCGGTGTTCCCTCCCGTGATGCGGAGTTCACTTTCCAGCGGTTCCAAAAATCCAGCGATGGTGTGCAAGGCCAGCTCGCGCTCGGACTTCGCGGGTACCGTCACTTCCTCCTGCACCACGACCTGGGGCGGACCGGTGATTGCGAGTGTTCGGTTTTCGGACGTGAGATTGCGGACCGTAAATCCCCCGGTGCGGTTTTCCCGGCCGCCTTCGACGTCGAGCGTTACCTTTTGGGGAACGATTTCGATGGGATCAAATGCCCGCCCGCCGAGCCCAAGATTCATCGTCGGAGAATGGGAAAAATTGGCCGTTGCCGCGTATTGGCGGCCTTCCGTGGGAGTAAATCGGATCGCAAACGTTCGCGTTTGCCCGGGGCCAAGCTGGTAAGATCCGTTACCGCTGGCAAACGACCACGGTGCCTCGATCACCAGTTTTCCAGTCAGCGTTCCGCCCCCGTCATTCCGGAGTTCGATGGTGCGCGTCGCTGTCTCACCGACCGGTATATCCGGAAAATCCAGCCGCTTGGGTGCGATGAAGATCGGCGGGCGCTCGACCACGTTGATCCGGATTTCGGCCGGTGCGGACACCCCGCTGCCCGGAGCCTGCACCGCGTAGCGGATCACGTCTTCGCCGAGACCCAGCCGGGGATTGTGCGTGTAGCGAACGGTGGCGGTCACCGCTCCCGTCACGATCGTTTCACCGAGCGTGCCCCGTTGCGGCGGCACCCGAATCAGAAACCTGAGCCCACGCCCGGTTCGGCTGACTCCCCGGAGCGAAAGATCCACCGATTCTCCGTTGAAAACCCTCACCTCGAGCGGAAACGGTTGGGGTGGCGGCACCGACGGCAGGTCAATATCAGCGCGCGCCGGGGACATTGCCAGCAGCAGGGATGCCGCCAGCACTGCGAAAAGGGAAAGGACATCGCGAACCGCACGCACGACAGGGAATCTCGTTGATAAATCGGGGATCAGCAATTATCCGGATAGTCGCCGCGTGTGGCCCCGAACTCAAGAGTGATGCAATTTTTCCCGGCTGTCCGTCCCGCCCTTGTCGCCGCCGTAGTGGGTTTCGCACTCACGCTTCCCTGCGCACACGCTCAGCTGAAAACCCCGGGCGCGCCGAATCGTTCCACTCAGAGCCAGGCGAAACCGAAACCCAAACAACAAAAACCCGCGTCCGATCTCATCGGCAAACAGGCGGAACCACGGGTCGTTCCTCGCGTTCTCGACCGCGCCAATCCCGACAATACCCGCATCCACGTTTCGCTCGGCAAACAACGTGCTTACCTCATGGTTGGGGACGAGGTCGCCATCGATACGCCAATTTCCTCCGGGAAACGCGCGGGCATGACCCCGAAAGGCAGCTTCACGGTGCTCCAAAAGAATGCTGATCACCGGTCGAACATCTACGGCAGTTTTGTCAACCGTTCGGGCCAGGTCGTGCGGTCCGGCGTCAGCACAAAAATCGACTCCGCTCCGAGCGGCACCCGGTTTGTTGGTTCACCGATGGCGTATTTTATGCGGCTCACCTGGCAGGGTGTCGGTCTGCACGTTGGAATTCTGCCGGGATATCCAGCCTCCCACGGTTGCATTCGCCTGCCGGAAAAGATTGCGCCGCTTTTTTACCACCGCGTGAAGCTCGGCACACCCGCGACAATCGGCGACTGACGTTTCAACCGCCGGATTTCAGAGCGTGCCCGGAGCGGGTGCCGCGGGCGGCGGTGCGGCTTCGGGCTGGGGTGAAAACTCCCGCTTCAGTTTGTCGAGCATAGCCGCGATCATGTCAGCGCGCTGGCGCTCCTGATCCGCTTTGAGTTTCTCTTCGATTTTGCGACGCTCCTGCCGATACCGAAGTTCAAAAACTTCGCGGCGGTCCTTGTCGAGTGTGAGGTCGAGTTTGCGGAGAGCATCGTCGATCGTCTGCTTGGTCTTAACGCGGTCGTTGACCGCACGCTTCATCAGTTCGATGCGTTATTTTTCGCCCATCGATTTCCAGCGCTGCCAATTGGCGAGAAATCGCGCGCGATCTTCCTCCGTGAGCGCCTGAAATTGCTGGCGAAATTTCTCGGGGAATCGTTTCAGATCGAATCCATCCTTGGGCGGATTGGTGTTTTTGGCTGCCGCGGGTTTTTTTTCGTCCTTTTTCGGATCGTTCGCCGCCTTTTTTTCCGTTTTTGGTTCCGGATTCCCGGCGTCGCGCTCCAATTTTGGCGGCGGCGGGAGCTGAGCCGGTGACGGAGTGGGGGACGGAGGGGCGGTGGCGGGAGTCGGCGCCGGCTGGGCGTCGGCGGCCGCGACGAGACACAAGCTCAGGGCCGTGCCGCAAAGGAATCGTAAAGCCATATCGAAGAATCGGAGTTGGCCGAGAGCAGGTCGAGGTCGGCGATGGTCTCGAAATCCACCGCACGATCCACCGCCACGAGTCCGCTGATCGGTGCGGTCGGCCGGACGCTCACGATGGCGAGCAGCGCAAGCACCGCGCAAGCGGCAACTGGCGCAATGTTGCGGAAAATCCAAAGCGGAAACCACTTGGGAGCAGATGAGGGCTGCGTCTCGATAGCACGCAGGACCTTGGCCGCAAAAAACGGGGATGCCTCGGTCGGCCGGGACTTTCCGAGAAGTTTCCACACGGGATCCTGGGCGTCGAATTCTTCCATCTCGTCGTTCACTGAAAGGGTAACCCCGGTGGGGACCGGAAGTTTCTCGATTTGGGCATCTTTCAGCCCGGGAAAGCCAATCAGGCGTCCTGCGGCTCGAGGAATCCCTCGAGTTGGCGAATCCGGGTCGGGTGCCGCATTTTGCGCAGGGCCTTGGCCTCAATCTGGCGAATACGTTCCCGAGTGACCTTAAATTGCCGCCCGACTTCCTCCAGCGTCCGGCTGTAGCCGTCCACCAGACCGAACCGCTGTTCGAGCACCTGGCGTTCGCGCTCGGTCAGCGTGTCCAGCACGTCCTTGATCTTATCCTTGAGGAGGACAATGGCCGCCTGGTCGGCCGGATTTTCCGCGCCTTTATCTTCGATGAAGTCGCCAAAACTAGTGTCGTCGCTGTCGCCGACGGGGGCCTGCAGCGAGATTGGCTGCTGGGCCATCTTGAGCACGGCCCGTACGCGCTCTACCGGGAGCTGAATTTCCTCGGCCACTTCCTCAGGATTCGGCTCACGGCCGTATTCCTGCACAAGCTGCTTCTGCACGCGGATCAGCTTGTTGATCGTTTCGATCATGTGAACCGGGATGCGAATCGTGCGCGCCTGGTCCGCGATGGACCGCGTGATCGCCTGCCGAATCCACCACGTCGCGTAGGTCGAAAATTTATATCCGCGGCGGTATTCGAATTTTTCGACCGCCTTCATGAGGCCCATGTTGCCTTCCTGAATCAGATCGAGAAACGACAGGCCGCGGTTCGTGTATTTTTTGGCAATCGAAATGACGAGGCGCAGATTGGCTTCGACCATTTCGGTCTTCGCTTTGAGCGCCTTGCGGTGCCACGCCTTGAGTTCGTCGTGGTGGTCCGAATAATCCTGCGGCGTGAGCCAGAGGCGAATCTCGAATTCGCGAAGCTGCTGCGTGAGGTTGCGTTTGGCTTTCGAATTATCGCCGTCCTTGGCGTTCTTTTTCAACCGCTCCACCTCGTTGCGCAGACTCTGGAGCAGGCGATGGTTTTCGTCCGCGAGGATGACGAAGTCTTCGATGACCTTCTGTTTGAAGAAAAATTTCGGGTAGAGCTTCCGGAGCACGCCAAGATCTTTTTCGAACGTCTTGCGCTGCGTTTCGGTGCCCTTGCCATCTTTGGACGACGCGATCGCGCGATATTCCTCGGTGACTTTTTCGGTCTGCTTTTTGATCTGCTGACACAGACGCGGCAGCACCTTCATGTAACGCTCGCGACTCTCGATCTTTTTGTCCTGGATCACGCGGTCAAATCGTTCGCGCAGGTCGATGAGTTTTTGGGCGAGGTCAAGGTGGGCGCGGGCGACAAATCCGAATCCGTAAAGGACTTCCTGGACTTTCAACTCGGCGTCTTCGATGCGTTTGGAAATTTCGACTTCCTGCTCGCGAGTGAGAAGCGGCACCTGGCCCATCTGGCGCAGATACATCCGGACCGGATCGTCGAGGATATCGAGTTTCGTGTCCGGCTTTTCATCCTTCTCGTCCTCGTCTTCCTTCTTGTCCTTGACGCGATCCACGTCGGACGCGTCGATGATGTCGATTTCGACCGCGCGGAGTTGCGCGATGATCGAATCCATCGTCTCGGGATCATTAACTCCATCGGGAAGGGCTTCTTCGAGATCGTCGAAAGTGACGTAGCCCTGCTCCTTCGCGAGTTTGATGAGCTCGCGGACCTTTTCCTGGGTCGCTTTCTGGAGTTCAGCGGCCGTTTTCGGGGCATCGCCGTTCGCGTGGTTACCGTTGGTGGCGGCGGCACCGTTGGTCGCAGCGGGCGATTTGGAGGCGGATTTCGGAACGCTGGGTGACGATGCGCTGGCTTTCGTCTTGGGCGCGGCGGCCGCTTTGGGAGTGGGTGCCGTCTTGGAAACCTTGGGTGATTTGGCGGGTTTCTTGGCTTTGACGGCGTTAGGTGGAATCACAGGCTTCGGAGCAATGGCGGATTTTGATACACTGCCGGAGGCCGCACGAGCGGGTTTGGTAGCTCGGGCGGCGGTGCGGGACGTGGCGGATTTCGACGTCGTTTTCGGACGTCGGGCGGACGTCGCCTTCGACGCCTTGCCCGGTGCGGCTTTGGATCTGGCTTTCAAAAAGTGGTGGCAGCTTCGCGGATTGGAAAAAGGCCCTCAAAAGTCTCCCACTGGCTTTTTCAGGTCAAGTATTTGTTTATGCAACTGCGCAACAGCCTCTGCGGGCAGGCCCGGTCGCCGCATCGCAGCCTGCAATTGCGCGATCTCTTCGTCCCTCCGACGGGCGACCAGACCGCTCCACGCTTCCGCTGCCGCTGTCGCGGGTTCCGAGGGCAGATGGTCGAGTCGCAATCCGCCCAGGGCACGTTCTTCCGGGCCGGTCAAGGTGGACAGGAACGCCGCGAGGGAGGCCGACTCGTCCGCACGGACATCCGATGCCACGATTTTGTCGAGAATTGCAAATTCCTCCCCGAATTCCGAGGCTGAGACCGCCTGCTCCCGAAGCCAGGTGCGCGCTTCCGGGCTTGCCAGAGCGAGCCGACAGAGCAGGCGGGCGCTTTCCGACAATTCCACGACCTCATGCCGATGCTGGTCACCAAATTCCCCGCCCGGATCGTTCTCCCGTTTTTTGGATCGAAGAATCGTATTGAATGCCTCCATCGAAAATTCGAGGCGCGTCCGAATCCGGTTCAACAATGCTTCGCGCAGCATTTCATCCCGCACGCAGCTGACGTAATCGGTGAGTTTTTCCGCGAGTGCGCTGCGGGAGCGCGGGGTGCTCGCTGGGCCGGTCCCCCTATCCAGCGCGTCGTCGAAATAATCCACCGCCGCCGCGATCACGGAGCGGAAGGCTTCGGGTCCGAATTCGCGAATCAATGAATCCGGATCCTGCCCGCCGGGCATCCGCGCCAGTTTCACGCTCACCCCGCTCGCCAGCAGCGCCGGGATCGAACGCTCGGCAGCTTTCACGCCCGCGGCGTCCGAATCAAAACACAGTACGGCCGCCTCCGCGAATCGCCGCAACAACCGCGCCTGATCCGGAGTGAAGGCGGTGCCTTGTGGAGCAATGAGATTTTGCACTCCCGCTTCGTAGGCTGCGATCAAGTCGATCTGGCCTTCGCAGACGATCGCTTCGTTTGCCTCGATGATCGCGCGTTTGGTTTTGTCGAGGCCAAACAGAACCCGGCCCTTGGTAAAAATTGGCGTTTCCGGTGAGTTGACGTATTTCGCCGGGTCGTCGCCGAGCGTGCGTCCGCTGAATGCGATGACTTCGCCGTAATCGTTCCGGATCGGGAACATGACCCGATTGCGGAATCGGTCGTAAATCGTGTCGCGATCCTCCCGCGACGAAACCAGTCCGGCCCGCGCGAGTTCTCCGGCGCCGTAACCCGCGCCCTGGCCCCACTCGGCCAGTGCCGACCATTCGTCCGGGGCAAATCCAATCTGCCAGCGCACGGCGATCTCCGAGTTCAGTCCGCGCTTTTTAAGGTATTCGCGCGCACCCGCCGCCGCCGCCCGACGCATGAGATTGGTGTGAAACCACACGGCCGCGTCGCGGTGCAGCGCAAGCAATCGGTCCCGCTCGCCGCGTCGGGATTGATCCTCCGGCGACTCGTCGAGAATGGGAATTCCGGCGCGTTGGCCGAGCCGACGAACTGCCGTGGGGAAATCCACGTGCTCGTAGTCCATAACAAATCGCAGAACGCCACCGCCCGCCCCGCAGCCGAAACAATGAAACGACTGACGCGCCGGATTGACGTGAAACGACGGTGTCTTCTCGTTGTGAAATGGGCAGAGCGCCCGCCAGGTCGAGCCCGCCCGTTTGAGTTGCAGCGTCGATCCGATCACGTCGACGATGTCGTTCGCCGCGACGACGCGTTCGATGGTTTCTTCGGCGATGCGGCTCACGCGGGGCAAATTAACTTGAGGGTCCCGGTGGCGCGAGTGAGATTGCGCCCGCATGAAATTCCTGGCCGCGGTCCTCGTCGGCGCTCTGCTCGCCACTCCGCTTTTTGCTGCCTCCGAGCCCGAAATTGCCCGTGGTGACGTCGTAGTCGTTCCGCTCGACGGCCAGGTTTCGCAGGCCCAGCTTGTTTTCCTGCGCCGCGTGCTCAAGAATGCCGAATCGGCCGGAGCTTCCGCACTCGTGCTCGACATGGACACGCCCGGAGGCGCTCTCGATGCCGCCGTTGACATCCTGCATCTGCTGATGAAGTCCACCGTGCCGACCTACACGTGGGTCAACACCAACGCGGGCTCCGCGGGCGCGCTGATCGCGCTGGCCACGGACCATATTTACATGGCACCCGTGAGCGCCATCGGTGCCGCCGCCCCGGTCAGCTCCGGGGGGCAGGAAATTGGGGAAACGATGAATGACAAAGTCGTCTCGTATTATTCCGGTTATTTCCGGAGCGCTGCCGAAGAAAAGGGCCACAATCCGGAGCTCGCCGAAGCGTTCATCAACAAGGACAAGGTTTTCAAAATGGGCGAAACCGTGATCAGCCCTTACGGCTCGGTGTTGACTCTCGGTGCCCAGGAAGCGGTCAAACGCTATGACGATAAACCTCTGCTTGCGGACGGACTCGCTGCCACCCTCGACGAACTGAAGGAAAAGGCCGGCCTGAGCGGTCCCACCGTCGAAATCGCACCCAGTGGATTTGAGCGCATTGCCCAATGGATCACCGTTCTGGCACCGCTGTTCCTCATGGGAGGAATCATCGGTGCGTACCTCGAGTTCAAAACTCCCGGATTCGGCGTCGCGGGATTTCTGGCCGGACTCTGTTTTCTTATCTTCTTCACCGGGCATTACGTCGCCGGCCTCACCGGCATGGAAGCGGGCGCGGTCTTCGTAGTCGGGCTTCTTCTGATCATTCTCGAGCTGATCTTTTTTCCGGGGCTGCTGGTTTTTTCCCTTCTTGGCACGGCGCTGATGCTTGGCTCGATTCTTTTCGCGATGGTGGATTTCTATCCGGGCGATCCCGTGATTCCCGACGTGGATATGCTCGTCGTGCCGATGCTCAATCTCGGCATCACCCTACTACTCTCGATTCTGGGCATCTCGCTGCTCGCGCGATTTTTACCGGACATTCCGTTGTTTCGTCGCGTGATGCTGGCCACGGCCTCCCCGTCTGGTCCGTCCCTGGCAATTCCCGATGGCGGAATGTTCGATCTTGCCGTGCGGCCCGGCGATACCGGGATTGCCCGGTCCGTGCTGCGTCCATCGGGGCGGGCGGAGTTTGGAGCGGCCGTCGTCGACGTGATCGCGGATGGCGATTTCATCGAATCCGGGACGCGCGTTCGCGTGCTGGAGGTAGCGGGTAGTCGCGTCGTCGTTGAGCCGATGGGCTGAAATTTCCGGTCGTCGGCGGTTTCCGCAATTCCCCCCTTGCTGCTACGGGGCAATGCCACTACGCATCTGCCTTTCTTATGACCTACGTGCAGCTGTTTCCGCTCGCGGAATACTGGTGGTTTTATCTCGCGTTCACCGCGTTTGTGCTCGGTGTGCTCGCGCTCGATCTCGGGGTTTTTCACCGCGACGCCCACGCTGTGGGTTTCCGTGAAGCGCTCGCGTGGAGCTGCGTGTGGGTCGCGCTCGCCCTGACCTTCAACGCCCTGCTTTACCAATACGCGCTCTGGAAATTTGCCGTCGATCCGCGGTTGCTCGCCGTGCCGGGCTTCGACCCAGCCGCCTCCGCCAGCCAGGTCGGTCTGGAATTTCTCACCGGCTACATCGTCGAAAAATCCCTCAGCGTGGACAACGTTTTCGTTTTCCTCGTTGTCTTCACGTTTTTCGGGATCCCCGCCAAATACCAGCACCGCGTTCTCTTTTTCGGCATCCTCGGTGCCCTCGTCTTCCGCATCATCTTCATCGCGATCAGCTCGTCGCTGATGAAATACCACTGGGTCGTCCTCCTCTTCGGCGTCTTCCTGATTTTCACCGGATTGAAAATTCTTTTCGCGCCGGAAAAACCGATGAACCCGGAAAAAAATCCGATCATCAGATTGATGCGCCGGTTCATTCCGGTGACGCCGCATCTCGAAGGTCAGAAATTTTTCACCCGCGTCGGTGGTGTGCTGCACGCGACTCCGCTGTTCGTGACGCTCGTGTTCATCGAAGTGTCGGACATCGTTTTTGCGGTCGATTCCGTGCCCGCCATTTTTGCGATCACCCGCGAGCCGCTGATCGTATTCACGTCGAACGTTTTTGCCATCCTTGGGCTGCGGGCGATGTTTTTCCTGCTCGCCGGGGTGATGGATAAATTCCATTTCCTCAAATACGGGCTCGGGCTCGTCCTCATCTTCGTTGGTTTGAAGATGGTGTGGCTCAACGAAGCATTTGGCGGAAAATTCCCGATCGGATGGTCGCTCGGCATCATCGGAACTCTGATCGGTGGATCGATGCTGATTTCGTTCCTTTTTCCCGCCCGGCACGAGCCCGCGGAACCGACCGACGATCCTCCGGCTTAACCCGCGATCAGGCGCAACGCCGCGAGGACCGTAAATAGCAGGATCAGCGACTCGAACATCTGCTGATTGATTCGTCCAAGCAGCCAGCGACCGAAAAATCCGCCGCCGATAACGAGCGGCGCGGCCGCGAGCGTCATGAGTAGAGAGTCGGGATTGACCAGGCCCATTGCCGCCGAAAATGGGAGTTTCGTCAGGTTCACGATGAAAAAAAACCAGGCAGCCGTGCCGACGAATTCCATTTTCGGCAGCCGGCAAGCCAGTAGGTAGATCGACATCACCGGTCCCGCGGCATTGGCCAGCATCGTCGTCACCCCGCCCAGCCAGCCTGCGACGAGCACGACAAATCCATTTTTCTCCACCCAGGCGGAAACGCCCGGCCGTTGGCGCTGAATCAGCATCAGACCGAGCAACGCGAGGAGCAGCCACCCGAGAAGCGGCCGGAAGACTTCGTCCGCGATGAGCGGCATCAGCAAAAATGCGGTCACGATCCCGAGCACCGCAGCCGGCAGCAGCTGCCAGACCACCCGCCACACGACATACCGGCGAAACGCCACGACCGCAAAGATGTCTGCGGTGATGAGCATGGTGAGAATCGCGCCGGTCGATTCGCGCGCCGGCATCACCAGCGCCATCAGCACAATGGCGGCCATGCCCAATCCGCCGAGTCCGGCTTTCGCCATTCCGATGCACACCGCCGACAGCCCGACGAGCAACCAGTCGGTGCCATTAAACGTGCCCAGATCCATTCACGCCCGGACTAACAGCGCGATCACCCGCGCGGAAGCTTCGAAGACCCTCCTGAAACGCCACTTTGCAATTTCGCCCGGTCCTGCGACGTTAATTGTTGATGGATTCCGACCAGGCAGGCTTCAGAAAAAGCGATCTTCGCTTCCGGCCGCTCGCTCTTGCGGTGATCCTGCTGGCGTTCGTATCCTCGTTGGTCTCAGCAAATCATTGCGCGCTGACGGGTCAGCACAAGATGGCCGGCGAGGCTGTTTCGTGTTGCAGTGAATCTCGCAGCGCTTCGCCGACCGAGACTTCCAAGTCCGATTGTTGCATCCTGGCCGCCGCACCGTTGCCCGCGACCGCCGCGCTGCCGGTGGTTTATTCGGTGGATATCGCGGACCTTCTGCCTGCCGTTGATGTTTCCGCACAATTGGCACCGACGGTTTCTTTTTGCGCGCGCCGGCCGTCCGTCGCGGAATCGCGGTCCGGCTCGACATTTGTCTCCGTGGACCTGCGTCGCATCGTTGCGGCGCTGGCACCGCCACGGATTGGTTAAGACCCCACTGCCGCCGCCGTTGCGCGTGCAGCTGACTCCCGCGGCCGAATTCGGCCGCCCCGTTTCGTCTTCAACCAATTACATCAAATGAAATCTTTTATTCTCACTCTCACGGTATTCTGCACTCTCTCCACGGCCATTGCTGCCGAATCGACACCTGCCACTTATCCGCTGACGACCTGTGTCATTTCCGGTGAAGCCCTTAACTCGATGGGGGGACCATTCGTCTTCACCCACGAAGGCACGGAAGTCCGGCTCTGCTGCGAGCATTGCAAACCGAAGTTCGAGGCAAAACCGGCCGACTATCTCAAAAAGATCGAGGCCGCCCGTGCGGACAGCGCGGTCAAACCGGCGGAATAATCCAATCCCATCCGGCGGCCGGCGGTGACTCCGCCTGCCGCCACTTTCCCAGGGAGATTCCCATGTTCATCACCTTTCGGTGGGCGTTCGCCGTGCTCGCGGCGATCACCTGCGTCCTCCTCGCGTCGTGTTCCCGACCCGTCGCAACCTCCGAGCGCGCCGTAAAATTTTACCAGAGTCCGATGCATCCGTGGATCACGTCGGACGAACCTGGCCAATGCACCATTTGCGGCATGGATCTCGTCCCGGTTTACGAGGGTGCACCCTCGGCTGAGGGCGAAACGAACGTTGTCGCCCTGCACGACAATACCGTTCAGGCACTCGGCGTAACCACGGTGCCGGTTCGCCGCCTGGCACTCACCAAGTCCCTGCGATTCAGCGGAATTTTTGAAGATGACGAAAATTTGCACCGCGTGATCGCGGCGTTTTACGACGGTCGGATCGAGGACGTTTTTGTCGATCACGTGGGCCAGTACGTCGAGAAGGGCCAGCCGCTCGTTTCGATTTACAGCCCCGAACTTCTCTACGTCGTCCGGGAATTCCAGAGTGCCTCGCGGTCCGGCGATGAAAATATTCGTCGCAACGCTGCGCAACGGCTCGTCCAGTTTGGCCTGACCCCTGATCAGGTCGACACCCTCTCGGCCCGGCCGGACAGTTTCGCCATCAACATTCTGGCCCCGATCAGCGGTGTCGTCGTGATGAAGGATGTTTACCGCGGCCAATACATCACAACCGGCGAGCCGCTCCTCGAAATGGGGGACCTCTCCCGCCTTTGGTTTCACGCGGAAGTTTATGAGCGCGATCTGCCGGGAGTTGCCCCCGGGCAACCGGCTGTGATTACGACACCGACGGTGCCCGGCCAGGAATTTCCCGGTGTCGTCACCTTCATCGACCCAAATTTCGATCCGGCGTCGCGCACCACCAAAGTCCGTATCGAAGTGGACAATCCGGTGATCGGCACCGGCGAATCCGGCCGTCGCCACCTTCTCCCGCACCGGGCTTACGCCGAGGCGCAGGTTTCCGGTTCGCTCGGCGAAGTCCTCGTGCTGCCGCGATCCGCTGTTCTTCGCGATGGCAGTCGGGAAGTCGTTTACGTCGAGCGGTCACCCGGTGCGTACGAACCTCGCGACGTGCGGATCGGACGCGTTGGCAATGAAGGTGTCGAAATCCTCGACGGACTCGACGGCACGGAACGGGTCGTTGTTCAAGGCAACCTCCTCATCGACGCCGAGGCTCAATTGCGGAACGTCGCCAGCCCGGTCGAGTCGACCGCTCCGCCCACCGAATCCGTGCCGGACGCCGCGGCCATACTCTTCCGGCAAATTGCCGAGGTTTCGCAGGCGCTTGCGTCCGACGACGCGACGGCCGCCGTCGCCGTCGGGAATTCTTTGCCCGACCTCGCCAAAGAACTGACGGTCACTGGTGCCCCTGCCACGGACGTAGCGCTTGCCGCGCTCCAGGCCATCACCGATCCACCCACCGGAGAGGATCTCGCCGCGGTGCGCCGCAATTTTCTGCCGTGGAGTCAGGCGGCCGCCGAACTCGCCCAGGCGTTCCTTCGTGATGGTGCCGATCCGGGCGTCCGCGTCTTCGAGTGCCCGATGACTGGCGACAGCTTCGCCGGAGCTCCCACGCGTGCTCGCTGGATCCAGAGCACCGCCGAAGTTCGCAACCCGTATCTCGGCGCCATGATGCTCACGTGCGGGGCGGAGGTGAAACCATGACGCCGCCAGAGGACGTCCCGCAGCGTGCCCGGCGAGGACCCGTAATCGCGCTGATCGATTGGTCGCTCGAAAATCGATTTCTCGTCGCCTGCGCAGCGATTCTAATCGTCGCGATCGGACTCCACGCGCTGCAGCGCACGCCGGTCGATGCCATTCCGGATCTGAGCGAAAACCAGGTAATCGTTTTCGCGGATTGGGCGGGACGCAGTCCGCAGGAAGTCGAAGACCAGATCACTTACCCGCTTTCCACGAATCTTCAGGGTCTCGCCGGTGTGCGGGAAGTCCGCGCCCAATCGATGTTCGGGTTCTCGCTGCTCACCGTCATTTTCGACGATGCGATGGACAACTATTTCGCCCGCACGCGCGTGCTTGAACGATTGAGCTTTCTTCAAGAGCTCCTGCCTGACGGCGTGTCCCCGCAACTCGGTCCCGACGCCACCGGCCTGGGGTGGATTTTTCAATATTACCTCGAGGTCAGTCCCGCCGCGGTCGATGCGGCCACCCCGGCGGGCAGCCAGCCAACGACCGACCTCGGCAGCCTGCGCTCGCTGCAGGATTTTTTTATTCGGTACCAGCTTGCCGCCGTCGAAGGCGTCGCCGAAGTCGCCAGCATCGGGGGATTCGCCCAGATCTACGAAGTCGCCGTCGATTCCGCAAAGATGCGCCAGGCAGGCGTCACGCTGCGCGAAGTCATGGACGCTCTCGCCGCCAGCAACCTGAACGTCGGCGGCAAGGTGATCGAAGAAAATGGCATGGAATTTGTCGTGCGCGGCATCGGGCTCGTGCACTCGCTGGAAGATCTCCAGCGCATCGCGGTGCGGACCGCGGGTGATCTGCCGATTTACCTTCAGGACATCGCGAGCGTGTCACTCGGTGGAGATTTCCGTCGTGGCACGCTCGACGTGAATGGCCGCGAGGTCGTTGGCGGGATCATCGTCATGCGCACCGGCGAAAATGCGATGCGCGTGATCGAACGCGTGAAGGAAAAGATCGCGCAAATCCAACCCAGCCTGCCGCCCGGGGTCACGATCAAGCCATTTTACGATCGCGGCGGCCTTATCGAGAGCACCATCGACACACTGCGCCACGCCCTGCTCGAAGAAATCCTCCTCGTGACTCTCGCCCACATCATTTTCCTCTGGCACTTCCGCAGCATCCTCATCGTCACGATCCCGCTGCCGATCTCAATCCTCGTCGCGTTCCTGCTCATGAACGTCTTCGACATTTCGTCAAACATCATGTCGCTCGCTGGCATCGCCATTGCCATCGGGGTGCTCGTCGATGCCGGGATCGTGATGACGGAAAACGTCATCCGCCACTGTGAGCAGGCGGAGGAGCGTCTGGGCCGCAGCCTGACTGCAATCGAAACATTGACCAACACTCGCGAGGCCGCGCACCAGGTTGGGCGGCCGATCTTTTTTGCGATGGCCATCATCATCCTGGCATTCATCCCGGTCTTTGCGCTGAGCGGCCAGGAGGGCAAACTTTTTCACCCCCTCGCGTTCACGAAGACCTTTGCCATGATCGGGGCCACGGTACTCGGCATCACGCTCGTGCCCGTGCTTTGCGTCTGGCTCGTGCGCGGACCGTTCCGCGCGGAGCGTGACAATCTCCTGATGCGCGGTCTCATGACCGTTTACCGCCCCGCTCTCGACTGGTCGCTCGATCACGGCCGCACCGTGCTCGCCGTCGCGGCCCTTCTGCTCGCCACAGCCCTGGTTCTCGCGCTCGGCGTGCCGTTTTCGACTCAGCTTGCCGCGCACTATCCTCAACTTGCCGCGAAGCTGCCGCGCGGCCTTGGCTCGGAATTTATGCCGCCGCTCAACGAAGGCAGCCTGCTCTTCATGCCTGTTCTGCTGCCCAGCACGTCGCTGCCCGAGGTTCAGCGCGTGATGGCGTGGCAGGATAAAGTCATCGCTTCCGTGCCTGAAGTCGCGTCCGCAGCAGGCAAACTTGGACGCGCGGAAACGGCCACCGATCCCGCCCCGGTCGAAATGATCGAGACCACCATCATGCTCAAGCCGGTGGAGGAATGGCGCCCGGGAATGACTCGTGAAAAACTCGTGGCCGAACTCACCGAAAAACTCAGCGTGATTCCCGGTTACGTGCCCGGATTTTTGCAGCCCATCGAGAACCGCATCCTCATGCTCTCGACGGGAATTCGCGCTCAGGTCGGCATCAAGATTCTCGGCGCGGATCTCGATCAGATCCAGCGCGTTGCATTGGAGGTCGAGCGCGTCGTTCGCACCGTGCCCGGGGCCACCGGCGTCGCTGCGTCACGTTCCCTCGGCAAACCGTACCTCGAAATTCGTCCCGACCGGCTGGCGCTCGCCCGTTACGGATTGCAAATTCGCGACCTCATGGACGTCGTTGAGATCGGTCTTGGCGGGGTGAATGTCAGCACCACGATTGACGGCCGCGCCCGCTATCCGATCCAGCTCCGACTTGCCCGCGGCGAGCGGACCGACATCGAGCGCGTGGGTGACATTCTCATCCCGACGCCGGCTGGGAATTCGGTGCCCCTCGGCCAGATCGCAACCGTCGAGCGCACCACGGGGCCGTCGGAAATCGCGAGCGAAGACGGCCTGCTGCGAACGTTCGTTCAAACAAATGTTCAGGGCCGCGACCTCGGTGGGTTCGTCGCGGAAATTCAGCGCGTTGTGGCCGAAACCATCACGTTGCCCCCCGGTGTCACCATCGAGTGGTCCGGGCAATTCGAACACCAGCTGAGCGCCCGGCGAACGCTCACACTCATCGTTCCCGCGGTCCTGCTCATCATCTTCATGCTGCTCACGCTCGTCTTCCGTTCCGCGACCGAGGCCGCTCACGTCCTGCTCGCCGTGCCGTTCGCACTCACCGGCGGATTGTTTCTCCAATGGCTGCTTGGCACGCCGTTCAGCGTGGCCGTGTGGGTCGGCACCATCGCACTTTTTGGCACCGCCATTCAGACTGGCGTCGTGATGGTGGTTTACCTCGAGGAAGCCGTCAGTCGTAAACGCGCTGAACTCTCCGCGCTGGGCGAACGATTCACGAGCAATGATCTGCGCGCCGCCGTCATCGATGGAGCCATGTTGCGGCTGCGGCCGAAGTTCATGACCGTCGCCACTGTCATCGCCAGCCTGCTCCCCATCATGTGGAGTACCCGGCCGGGCACTGAGGTGATGCAGCCTCTGGCCACTCCCGTGATCGGCGGCATGGTTTCGAGTCTGGTCCACGTCCTGATCGTGACCCCCGTCATCTTTTTTTGGCTTCGTCTGCGCGCCCTCTCGAAGTCGGCCGACGCTTGATTCGGATGAAGTTCCTGCGTGCCGTCGGCCTCCCGGCTGATAGCCTTTTAGGTCATGAAGCTTCTTCCAGCCCTCCTTGCGGCCGGGATGCTGTTTTCGACGCCTCTCCTCCCCGCCCAGACCGCAACCTACCTTGATAGCTTCGGTTCGTTCGGCTCGGCCGACGGGCAGTTCAGACTCGCCTTTTTCATCGCCGTGCATCGCCCCACTGGCAACGTTTACGTGACCGACTTTGGCAATGATCGGGTCCAACGCTTCAGTGCTGCCGGCGTCTTCCAGCTCAAGTGGGGCGGTGCCGGAGCAGCAGATGGTGCTACCGATGGTCCTTCCGGCATCGCGATCAATCCCATCACCGGCCGCGTCTACGTGAGCGAGCTCGGTAACGACCGGGTTTCGACCTTCGACCTCGACGGCACGTTCCTGCTCAAATTCGGAACGACTGGCTCCGGCAATGGCCAGTTTAATGACCCGGAAGGCATCGCGATCAATCCCACCAACGGGGAGCTTTACGTCGCCGACTTCACCAACAACAACGTCCAGCGTTTCGACGCACTGGGAGGATTTCTCGGCAGATGGGGCGTGGCCGGCGCGGGTGACGGCCAGTTTTCGGTCCCGGTCTCCGTCGCGCGCAGCCCGGTCACTGGGGACATCTTCGTCTCCGAGGGAGGGAACAGCCGTATACAGCGATTCGATTCGAACGGCACGTTTGAAACGAAGTGGGGCAGCGCCGCTCCGGGGCCCCAGCAGATGCAAAATCCGTTCGGAGCTGCCGTTGACGATTTCGGCAACGTTTACGTGGCTGATTCCATCAACAATTTCGTCAAGCGTTTCGATCCTGACGGCAACCTGCAGCTCCTTTTCGGCCGATCCGGGGCCGACCCCAGCGAGTTTAGCAATCCGCTCGGAATTGCTGTTGGTGCCAATGGCATCGTTTACGTCGTGGATCGAGGGAACACCCGCGTGCAGCGTTGGCTCGTCACCGAACCCCGACCGACCGTTACCGTCGCGGGCAAAGCGCGGATCACCACCGCGAAGGCCCGCTACCCGCTCAAAGGCACCGCCACTGGCGCGACCGAAGTAAGGGTAAGAGTCGGGCGCAAGGCGTATAAAGCCGCCCAAGGTGTCGCCAATTGGAAATTCAAGGCCGCTCTCGAAGAAGGCACCAACGCTGTGAAAATCCGATCGACCGGCCCGGGCGGCACCTCCGCCGTCACCCAGGTGAAGATCGTCCGCAAATCCACCCGCAATTGACCCCGGGACCGCCGCGACTTCGAAAATCCCCAAGGATTTCCTCCGTGCCGTCGGTATTTCCGCTGCTATCCTTTTCCCATGAAGCTTCTTCCCGCCCTGCTGGCAATGGCGGCGCTGCTTTCCCCTTCCCTCCTTTCCGCCCAGACCGCGACCTTCCTCGACAGCTTTGGGTCATCCGGCGCGGGCGACGGTCAGTTTAGCTCGCCCTACTCCGTTGCCGTGCATCGCCCTACCGGCAACGTCTACGTCGCGGACAGAAACAACGACCGTGTCCAGCGCTTCAGCGCCGCCGGGGTCTTTCAACGCAAGTGGGGCGGTTTCGGATTAGCCAACGGTGACACCAGGAGCCCTGCCGGCATCGCGATCAATGACGCCACTGGCCGCGTTTACGTGAGCGAACTCGGGAATAACCGCGTCTCGATCTTCGACCTCGACGGCACGTTCGTGCTCAAGTTTGGGGCGACCGGTAGCGGCGATGGCCAGTTTAATGGGCCGAGAGGCATCGCGATCAATCCCAGCAACGGGGAACTCTACGTCGCCGACTTCAACAACAACAGCGTCCAGCGTTTCGACGCGCTGGGGGGATTCCTCAGCCGCTGGGACACGACCGGCGCGGGTGACGGCCAGTTTTCAATCCCGGTCTCGGTGGTGCGAAGTCCGGTGACCGGGGACATCTTCGTCTCTGAGGTTGGTAATGACCGCGTGCAGCGTTTCGACGCCAACGGCACGTTCGAAGCGAAGTGGGGCAGCGCCGCCCCCGGACTCCAGCAAATCGCAAATCCGCACGGAGCGGCGGCCGATGATTTCGGTAACATTTACGTTGCCGATTCCGCCAACAATTTGATCAAGCGTTTCGATCCCGACGGCAATCTCCAGCTCCTGTTCGGCGTTCCCGGCACCGGACCCGGGCAGTTTAATGCTCCTTTCGGCATCGCCGTCGGCGCCAACGGCCTCGTTTACATCGTGGACCTGGACAACCACCGCGTGCAGCGCTGGCAGATCACCGAGCCGCGACCGACCGTGACGATCACAGGCAAAACGCGGATCACCACCTCACGGGCCCGCTATCCCCTCAGAGGCACCGCCACCAACGCGACCGAAGTCAGCGTGAAAGTCGGCCGCAAGGCGTATCAAAACACCGAGGGCGTCGCCAATTGGAAGTTCAAGGCCGCCCTCAAAGAAGGCACCAACGTCGTGAAAATCCAATCGACCGGCCCGGGCGGCACCTCCGCCGTCACCCGGGTAAAGATCATCCGGAAGCTCGCCCGCAATTGACCCCGAGGGGGCGCGGTCTTTCAGGGAATGTTCGCGACGATAGAGTCCGACCTACGATCATCGCGACCCTGCTGCTTCGTTTGCTGGCCCTCTCGAATCCCGGGCCACCTACGGACCGAGGTAAGGACCCGTTGTAGCGGTCACGGCAGGCACACTGAGGCTGGCGAAAATGAAAATGACAAAGAGCCAGAACCACGACCAATAGCAGAGCCTGCGTTCGGCCATTCCGTTGAATGTGAAAATGACCGTTGCGCCCACAAGAACGCATAAACTGCCGACTGCGATCACCGAAAACACGGTCAAAAATGCGGGATCGCGAAACTCCCAGTTCCGGTTTTCCATCAGAGCAGCCCATCCAATCGAAAACAACAGACCCGCCATCGCGGTGAGCACGAGCATCCTCGCAGCCGGATTCGTGACGTCGTCCGGATCGGGCACGATCAAGCTATCTTCCCTCATGGTTTTACCGCTCGAGTTCTCGCCTCACCGTGCACCGGAATGGACCGGCTCAAGGTTCCGTGAGTGTCGGAAAATTTGACTCGAGACACAAGCGCGTCCGCGCGGCGACTGCCCGGACGGGGATCGCGCTGACTCAATTGACGAGCGCAGCTTTGGCTGGTGCCGCAGCTGGATCCGACGGAAAAACTTTTTCAATTTTCGGGCCGAAGAGCAGGTAGGCGGCGGGGGTGAAAAGCAGGGCGAGCAGGGTGGAGCCGCCGACGCCGCCGACGAGCACGATGGCGAGCGGTGGCCAGAATTGACCCCCGATGAAAACGAGGATCGGTAGGAAACTTCCCATCGTGGTGAGGGTGGTCGAGGTGAGGTGCCGCCCGGAATCGAGGACCTGATCGACGATCGCCCGGGGATCACCGGCGCGGGCGAGGGGATTGGCGCGGATGGCGGCAAGCACGATGATGCTGCTGTTGAACGCGAGCCCCATCAGGCCGAGCGAGCCGATCACCGTGTTGAAGCTGAGGGGGAATCCGGCGATGGCCGTGGCGACGAGGCCAAAACCCACCGAGAGCGGAGCGACGACAAGCAGAATGATCGCAAGACGGACGCTGCGGAAGGTGAGGATGAGCGTCGCGATTGTGGCGACGACGATGATGGGTAGGTAAAGCGTGAGATTGCCGACGGCCTCGGCCTGATTTTCGGCCTCGCCCCCGATTTCGAGGCGGTAACCGGGGGGGAGCTGGAATCCGGTGGATTCGAGCGTGGCGACCGCCTGATTCGTCACGTCGATGGGAAGCGTGCCGTCCGCGGTGTAAGCCAGAATGGTATTGGTTCGCTCGCCGTTGCGCCGCGTGATGCCGCCTTGTTCGGGCCGGAGTTTGAGGTCGCCGATGGCGGTGAGCGGGATCCACCGTTCGGCGTTGCCGGGAACGGGAAAGTTGATCGACTCCAGGTCGGAAATTTCGTCGCGCCGCGTCGGGGCGTAGCGGACGCGGACGGGAAGCGATTCAATTTCTTCGAGAACCGAACCGGCTCGGACACCGTCGAGGTTGCCTTGGAGTTCGGCCGCGAGGGCGGTGAGCGGCAGATCGGTTTCGTTCTCACGGGCGTCGAACCAGAGTTTCGGTTCCCCGCGGGGCACGGACATCTGGGTGTGGAGCACGCCCGGGTGCGACGCGACCGCGAGGCGGACCTGCTCGCCGAGGTCCTGAAGTTTTTCGATCGAGGGGCCCGCGATGCGGATTTCGATGTCCGCGGGGGCGGGCGGGCCCTGCGCAAATTTCCGCACGACGATTTGCGCCGCGGGGAACGCCGCGTCGAGATGGGTTTGGAGGCGAGGAACGAGCCGGGTGACCGCGCGGGCGTCCGTCGCTTCGATGATGGCGTGGGCGTAGCTGGGCGTGTTGTCGCGGCTGGCGATGAGGTTGTAATAGACGGGCGGAAAACTCGCCCCAACCTGCCAGTGCACGCGGGTGACGTCGGGAAATTCGCGAACCGATCGTTCGATGGAGCGGGTCACTTCCTGCGTGCGAGCCAGCGAGGATTCCGTGGGCAGCCAGACCTGGAGTTCGAACATGTCGCGATCGGTGCGCGGAAAAAATTGACTGCCGAGCGTGGGGGCGATTGCGAATCCGGCGGCTGGGATCGCGGCTGCGACGAGAAGCGCGGCGACCGGGCGGGTCACCGCAAACGTGACGAGTCGACGGCCAAACGCGGCGATGGGCCGACCCTTGACGCCTCGCGCCAGCCACGAGGGAAGGCGGGTGCTTCCACCGGGAGCCCGGCCGTAAAGTCCGGCCAGCGCGGCGACGATGGTGATCGCGACAAACAACGAGCAGGCGAGCGCAACGATCACGCTGCCACCGATGGAGCCGACAAAATCGCCCGCGTTTCCCGGCAGGAGCAGGATGGGCAGGAACGCGAGGATGGTCGTGAGGGTGGAAGAAAAGAGCGGAACAAAAAGGTGGGTGACGGCAGCGTGAACAGCAGTGAGAGCCGACGCCCCGGCGCGCAGGTGTTTCCGGATTTCGTCCGTTACGACGATGGCGTTGTCCACGAGCAGACCGAGGGCGATGATCATGCCGAAGATCGACATCTGGTGGAGTTTCCCGCCCTGGAGCGCCACGACAAAAAGGGTGAGCGCGGCGGTGAGCGGAATGGCCGAGGTGACAATGAGCGCCGCTCGCCAGCCCATGCTGAGCAGGACGACGCCGAAAACGACCACCGCGCCGAGCACGAGATTTTCGGCGAGTTCGCCGAGGCGGGCGCTCGTGTATTCGTTCTGGTCGAACAACGTTTCAACGGTGATACCGCCTCCAACCTCCTCGGCAAAACCGGCGAGGGCCTGGTTGGCGGCGGCGGCCCAAAGGTCCACGCGGCGATCCGGGGCGATCCGGGCGGCGACGTAGATGGCGCGGTGGCCCTCGGTGACCGCGAGGTCAGTGGGTGGATCGGCGATACCACGGGTCACGGTGGCCACGTCGCCGACGCGGGCGGAG
>JBGTDR010000023.1:0-16821 GCA_041748215.1 Chthoniobacterales bacterium | reverse complement strand
CGGCCACCGGATTGCCCGCGGCATCGACGACGCGAATCGGGAAGTCGCCTTTCCGGATTTTTTCGATGCGTTCGGCGGCGGCGGCGCGCCACGGGGCGTCGGCCGCATGACCGTCGTAACGCGTGAGCGTCTGTGGCAGGGCGGCAAGGTCGACGTCGGGTCCACAATTGAGCAGGGTGATGCCACCGATTTCGAAACTCTGCACGGCCGAGCCAAATCGGATCGAAAGCGAAGCCGCGCCGGCGGCGGAATCCTGCGCCGCGACGAACGCAAGGCTCGTTTCCACCCACTCGAGGTTGCAGGAAAATCCGCGCTCGAGCGGGCGGACTTCCTGACCCTCGGGGGTCCGTTGCATCAGGACGACTTCGGCGATGGCCTCGCCGGTTTCCTGCATGCTCTTGATTCGGCGGGACTGAAAGGTGACCCACAGGACGTCGCCTTTTTGGATGGGGCCTTGGGTGGGTGCGGTGACGCCGAGTTGCCAGCCGTGGGCGCTGGGTTTGAGGGTGGTGAGAAGCAGGGCCTGCGTGAACGGGCGGCCTTCAACCGTTACCGTCTCGATGCGCGCGGTCGATTTGTCATCGATGCGAATGTCCGGCACAAAAAGCGAAACGTCGTCCGGGACAAGGACCTGACCGGCCGGCCGGTTTTCGGCGGCGGCGGCGGGAGTTAGGGAGATCAGCGAAAAAAGGGCGACAAGGGAAAAGTGTCGGGTGGTGAACATTGTGAATCGAGAGGAGTGTGAGGAAATGGCGGGATGGCGCCCGGCGATACAGTTCGGCCGGGCGCCAAAAGAAATCGAAGAGCGCGTCAGCTCTCGGATTTGGAGAATTCGATCCAATCGAGATCGTTTTCGTCCTTGTCCTGGCCGGCGGCTTCGACGCGAAGCAGAGCGCGGCCGTCGGCGTCGATCTTGACGCCTTTCACGGTGACTGTGCCCCATACATTGTATTCCCCAGTGCTGGGGGTCGCGACGGAGGAGAGCTTTTCGCCGTTGAGGTAGATGTCGACGAGTTTGTCATCGATCGGGGTGCCGTAGCGGACGGAGATGTCGTAGGTCCCGGGTGTGACGTCCACGCTGTAGTGCATCCATTCGCCGACAAACATCCAGCCGACGGTGGGAGTGCCCTGGTTGGATTGGTACCAGGCTTTGCGGCCAGCGGGGAGGATCATGCCTTTCAAGTCCACGCCGTCTTCAAATCGGTAGCCGCCGCCCTTGTTGCCGACCTCACGGTCGTACCAGGCGACGCCGGAGCCCCCCTCGTCGAAGTTTTCCAGTTCGATGCGGCCGGGGATGGTCTGGGCTTTTCCGCCGAATGGTTCGCCGGTGTAGTCGGCCGGGGCGGATGGGACGAGGTGGACACGCGGCGTGGGAGTCGGCGTGGGAGTCGGCGTAGCGGCCTCCTGAGCGTGGAGCGCAGTGGGAAGAAGTGCGCAGGTAAAAGTTGCTGCGAGCAGGATGTGTTTTTTGATCATGGGTTTGGTCTGGTTTGGTTGTTTTGGGTTTGCGGGGAAAAAGCTGGCGCGGAGTCGTGCCAATCGAAAATGCCGTCAGGCGTGACGATGAGGGCGGGAGTCTCGTAGGTGCGGCCCTGCCAGCGGAGCGTGCGACCGTCGAGGGCGACGAGCAGGGTGTGGTCCGCGGTCGAATCGAGGGAGGAAACGTGAACGCCGTAAGTGCCCGGCTCGGTTGCCACTGCGGTAATCGAAGGTTGGCGCGGGGCGTGGTCACCGGGCGCGGCGGCCAGCACGTAGGCCATGTGGGTGCCGCGGGTCGTGCCCGGGCGATCGTACCGAACCGTGGGGATCGGCTGTTTTTTCCAGGTCGTGCTTTTTTCGAGTTGGTAACCGGAGACGACCGGGTGGTCCTGGCCTTTGACGACGCTCACGGTTTCTTCGCCCGTGAGGAGTGGCGTGACCGTGAGGGACGGTTGCGGCTGGTCCACGGTGGTCCGGGTGGCGGGGTCGAAATGGCCGGGTAGCAGCTGAATGGTGAGGCGTTTGGTGCCGGGATCGATGTCCACGGTGTCCGCACTGCACTGGAAAAGAGCGGAGGCGGTGTGGGGGGGATCGTCGTGAAATCGGAAAGCGTCGATGAGCACCCAGGTGGCGGGTTTGAGGAAAAACACGTGGCGGGTGACTTCGCCGGGGCGCAGTTGGTCAGGACCCCAGGTTTCCTGCGGATGGTTGCCGTAGGTCGCTGCCGCGTAATCGTAGGATGGCGATGTGCGCCACACGACGGGCGACATTTCGTTGGCTGGGATGCCGTGAATCGCGCGGGCGGCGGCGCGATTTTGGCCGAGATCGTCGATGAGCGGGGCGGTCTTGCCGTGGGTGCTGACGCTGTAATTGCGGTAGGGATTTTTGCTTTTGGCGCCGCGCGGGCCGCGGCCGGGTTCGTAGTCGTACGGGCCGCAATCGATGAGGTGACGGACGCCATAGCCATTGACGCTGAGGGAGAGTTTGTCCTCGTTGCCGTGGGACGTGCCGAACGGACCGGCGTCCATGAGGAGATAGCCGGCATTCGGCTCCCAGCTGGAACGCATCACGGCCTGGCCCGCTTCGGGGAAGAGGTGGGACGTAGTTGCAGGTGGACGCCCGGCTTCACCGCCGGTCGCGATCCACTGGTAGTCCGTGCGGTCCGGGAAAAGTTCGAACGCACGGGCCATCGGTCGGACGATGCTGAATTTGAACGAGTCGTTGAGCAGCGGGAGCTGCCGTTGGGGATCGCTGGCGAAAAGCAGGTAATCATAGAGACGCTCGAGCGCCTTGGGGACTTGGGGATCGACTGGAATGTCGTTGAGCTCGGCGAGTTCCTGGAAACGCGCGATCACACCGATGACGATGAGGTGGTACGCGGGGGAAATTTCGCGCTGGGATCCGTCCGGTGAAACGTCGTGCGCGATCATGGCCGTCATCCGGTCCGCGCCGAGTTGCCGCCAGCCGGCGGCCTCGGTGAATTCGGGGAGAACGACACCCGCGACGAAAAGCCCCAAGGCCTGGGTGGCTCCGCGGTTGGTGAAGAGCTCGGCGTTGGCCTCGAGGTGGCGGGCGTGGAGGTAAAAGGCCTTCACCCAATCGACGAGCAGGTCGTCGGTCAGGAGGGGGCTGTCCACCAATTCGACGAAGGGCGCGGTCCACGCGCCTTCGAGGCGGATGCCGGTCTCGAGTTTGCGCCAGCGCGAGCCGGGAGCGTCGTAATCGGAGACGTTGAGCGGGCTGGTGGCGAGCCAATCGGCGAGTTCCGCCAGCAGTGATTTTGCGTAAACCGCGTTGGACTCCGGATCGGACTGGTAGGCCGCGACGTAGTGGGACCACCACGCAAAACGATTCAGCTGCCACACCCACTCCGCGTCGGTGCTTGGGTTGAACGACCAATCGGTGGAGCCTCCGGGCGGCGTGGCGAAATCGTGCGTGATGCCGGACACGGTGTAACGGTGCTGGCGGGCTGCGTCGGCGATCGCGAAATCGGGCTCGCGCGATCGCATTGGAAATTCCGGTGCCGGGCGGGTGCGAAAATGCGCCGCGAGCGCCTTCCGGGCCGCGGGATAGCTGCCCGCCTCGACGGCGGTCCGCACGTTTGCCAAAGCCGGGGACTCCAGATCGAGCCTGGAAAAAAAACGGGCGTCGTCGGGCAGGGGTTTGGGAGCTGGGTCCTTCCGGATGGTCACGACGGCGGTGTCGCCCTCAGCGGTTCCCGGTGGAAGGGTGAGGGTGACCGTTTCGTCGACAGCGCCGCTGCGGTAGTTCGTGAGGGGTTCGACGGTGATCGCGGCGGACGCCTGGCCGTCGGCGAAGGAGAGCGCGCCGGGCAAGGCGATGTAATCTTTTCCGGGCAGGGCAGTACCACCGATCTCGTAAGGAACGGTGAGCGTGCCCGTGGGATCGGTCCGCACCACGGTGACCGCAGCGGATTCGAAACCCGCCTCGCGAGCTTGCGAGGCGGGCTCGGAAAACGTGAGCGCGGAACCGAGAGCGAAGATTACAATCACGGTTTGACCACGCGCAGGCGAAGGAATCGCTGGCCGTCGGCTGGCTCGACGTCTTCGACGGTGACAGTTGCTCCTACTGAACCCGGGTTGGTTGCAATCGTCTGCCAGGTGGTGGCATTGAGATCGAAGCTGCCCTCGACGATGTAATCGAGGTCCGCGCGTGCCCGTCGGAACGTGAGGGTGAGAACCGGTTCCGGCTCGCCTTCGAGGCCCCCGCGGGTGGCGAGCACGGAGGTCACGAGGCTGCCGTCGCCCGCGCGTGGATCGGTGTCGAGCGCGTATTCCAACAGGTTGGAATGCCCGTCACGATCCGGGTCTGCGGAGTCACCCCAGAGGGTGGTTTCTAAGTCGGTGTCCCCGAGTTCGTCGGAGGTGAAATGGTCCTCGCGCCAGACTTGCTGCTCGGGCGGCAGGCTGGCGGTGAGCGGTGCGATCTCGATCGTATCGACCGAAAACGCGAGGTTGTCGGTGGCCGCATTTTGCTGGGTCGAGAAGCTCAGGTGGCCACCACTGCCGAACGCGGTGTTCGATCGGAAACGCGAGCCGGGCACGGTGCGCGTGATGATTTGCTGAGTGTCCGGATCCCGGTAGGAAATGGTGACATCGTAGGTGCCGTGAGTTTTTCCAGCGGTGGTGCCGGGACTATCGGCGGCGTAGACATCGACGGTGAACGAATAGGTGACTCCGGGAACGCAGACCACGCCGCTGGGGACGAAGTTATTGTCGCTGAATGTCGTGTTATCCGTGTTGCCGCTGTAAACGCCCCATTCGCGAGCCTGGAGGGAGCCGACGGCGCCACCGATCAGGCGGATGTAGAAGCGGGCGTCGCCGCCGCTGCCGAGGGTGGTGCCCGGGCGGTCGGTGATGGTCAGACTGTCTCCGTAGGCGGTGAAGACGGTCGCGGAAGAATCAAGCCTCACGTCAAACGTGATCCGTTTGAACTCATCGAGTGGGCGGACTTCGCTCGACCAGCGGCGGACGATGCCCTGCTGATCGCTGGTTCCGGCGGACCGGGCCAGCCGCAGGTATGGGCCGCCGTCGTTCAACGGAGCGGTCACCTCGGTGGTTCCCGCGATGGACGCGCTGGTCGCCCAGCCACCGAGCCAGCCGTCGCCGAGGGTGCCGGGGAACTGCTGCGGGCCGCTGGAACCTTCACCATCGGTGAAGCGGGCAATCACGGCGTCCGAAGGTGCGGTTGGCGAGAGCTGGAATTCGTAATCGATGTCCGCCCAGAAGTGGGTGTCGCCCACGGACTGGGTTGGGAACGTTCCGCCCGCCGTGGAATAGACGCCGGCACCGCCGCTCACCGGCGTGATGAAGGGGGACGCCGGGGCGCCGCCGCCCGGGGTGGACTGATAAGCAAAACCGGCGGGCACCGTGTAGGTGATGGTGTAAACCCGACCCGGGAGCAGGTCCACGGGGGTGGTGAGCGGTGCGACGATCCAGCCCGCGACGTTGGCGGTGGCCGTGGTTTGCGCGAGGCGCACGCCGGTGTCGTTCCACAGGCTGAGTGTGTACGAGGTGGGGCCGCCGGCGGGATGCCAGACGCGGAGAGCCGTGATGCGGGTGAACCGCTCGGTCCGGAACCGCGTGCCGAGTTCGATGTTGCCGGTTGGCAGTTCGTAAAGCTCGAAATCGTCGAGCCGCAGGCTGCCGGGCGAGCCGCTGGAGAACCATGCTCCGACGGTCACGGCCTTGGTCGCGCCGGATCCGGCGGTCGGTGTGAACGTGCTGACGGGCTGCTGCCATGCGGTGATGCTCGGATCGGAGAACGGAGCGGTGATTTCCGACGCACCTGCGCCGTTGATACTCAGCCACGCGTTGGTATTTGCGGCACCCTTGAGTCCCCACGCGCTCAAGCGGTAGGCAACGTTGCGTTTGAGCGTCACGCTGGTGCTGACGCCCACCCCACCGGCACCGCTCACGATCTGGAGGCCGAAGTTGCCGCTGCGGGCGCCCGGGGATTCAATCGTCATGCGGCTCGTGTTGCTCAACGTCCACGGAGCCGCTTCCCCGGTTTCAAAGCCGGGATTGGCGAGCAGATTGACCGGATTTGCGGGGGTGGCGTTGGTCGTTGCACCCGTGACGGTCAGATGCCCGAACAGATTGGTCGATGCACCCGAGATCGGGGTAAACGACAACGTGTGATTCCCGGCAGGAATGGCCACCTGAGTGAACCCGACACCGCTCTGCAGGCTTGGGAGCGTTGTGCCGTTGGCCTTCACCAGGAATTCGCCCGGTTGGTAAAATGTAATGGTCGCGGGCGCGGCGTTGACGAGCGTGCCTTGCGAACCGCGGACGTGCAGATCGACATCCACGTTGCTGACGAATCCGCGGGTAAAGCCGCTGGGCGTGTTTTTGAACGAGCGACCCTGGGCGACAAAATAGAAGGCGAGATCGAGGTCACTGCCGTTGGCGATCTTTCGGTAAATCACCATCTTGCCGCGCCCGACCGCACCGGTCGGGTCGAGGGTGGGCGAGGCAAGTGTGCGTTCATTGGCCCCGTCGGACTCGAACGCGAAGTCGGTGACTCCACTGGCGAAAGCGAACGAGGCACCCTGTGCTGCCGCGCCCGCGCCGGTCGTGGCGAGGCGCGTCATTATCGGGCGCGCCTGCGCGTTTTTGCGCGGGAAAAAGGTTGTCAGTACGTTGCGGGTCACGTTCTGACTCACCGCGTAGCTGGCGAAAAGATAACGACCTTCGAACGAGTTGGTGACGTCGACGGCGTTGTTGATGTTGATGTCGTCGGCAAACAGGCCGTTGTAGAGACGGCGCGTCGTAGTGGGGGTCGGCAGGTAGATGGCAAGGTAGGTTTGGTCGACCTGATTGGCCCGTTTGCGGATGGTCCATTCGTATAGGGAATCGCCGGAGTTGTCGGCGTTCACGTTGAGCGATGCCGAGTAGGGGTGCCAGATGAGCTGGCCGTGGCCGTTCGAGGTGCCCGTGAGTTCGTCCATCGAATACACGTAACCGTTGATGCCATTCTGGGGGTAGATCGTGACCACGTGGCGCACATGCCGTCCGTTGGTGATGGGGGCTTGCGCGGCGTTGGCGGGACCGGAGTCGCCGCTGGCGTAGTCGAGGCCGTCGGAGAGCAGGCCCCGGACGCCGAGGCCACCGAGTTTGCGCGGATGGTTGGTGCTCCATGGAGGGTTCTTCTGCTCCGTCGCCGAGAGCACCGCGTTGTTCTGGTAGTTGAACATCGCGACGTTCTGCGAGAGCGAGTGGTTGTTTACGTACAAGAACTGATAGCCGTAATTTTTTGCCCAGGACGCGCTCGAGTCCCACCCGTTGTAACCGGGCCCGCGCAGCATCACCTCGCCGAAACTCGCGATATTGAGCGAGTTCGTTTGTTTGTGGATGTGGCCGTAACCGCTGATCGGCGGTGTCGCTACGGGCTTGAGGTTGGTTAGGACGGTCGCGAGCGCATCGGCACCGCCATCTTTCTGTCGCAGGAAGGCTCCTCCGTCGGGAAAGATCCGGCTCTCCGGTTGCCGTGCGACCGGCGGGGTCGTGGTGCGGGCGCGGGCGAGGAAGCTTAAAAATTTCGGCGGTGGCTGGATGTTACCGCGCAGCCACTCGGCGTAGTCCGCCGCGGTTTTCGAATAGAGGCCAGCCCGGTCAAAGGGACTGAAGTAGGTGAGGTCATAACCATTGTAGCCCGTGTCTCCGATTGGCCAGGTGTAGCGATTCGGCATGAACGTGGAACTCGCCAGCCAGTCGTAAAAGTTCACCAGGCGGGGTTCCTGATACCAATCGGGGTCCAGGCCGGTGTAGACCATCACATCGCCAAAGCCGTTTTTGTGGTTGCGGCTCGGATCGCCCGCGCGGGCAAGGCCATAGCCCGAGTATTCGCGAAAAACACCGTCATCGGTGATGAAATCCGACCAGCTTTCCTGGTAGGTCGCCACCGCGTCGCGCAGCCGGAGGTCGTCCGAGGCGACGCGTTTCCACAACAGCCAGATGCCGCGGGCGGCGGCGTGCGCGCTGAAGTGATGGGTGAAGTAGCCGGTATTCCCGAAAAGATTCTTGTGCGGAATTCCCTGACTGATCGAGGGGTCAAATGCCGTCGCGACGGCCCCCAGTTCGAGCTGAGGGTCCTGCAAAGTGCCGCTCGAGTGGAAACGCACCGAGCTGCTGGATGCCGTAAACGTATGCACGTTGCGCGGGTCGGCGTTTACGCGGGTGATGGTGTGAAACGGGGTGGCGCTGGAACCGTGAAACAGCCGCACCGTGCCCGCGCCCGAGACGCTGAACGTGTATTGGGTGCCCGACTGAACGTTGAGCGACTCTGAGAGTCGGTTGTTGGTCGCCGCGGCAGCGGTATTCCAGGCTGTGACCGTCGAACCGGATTGGAACACCGGGTAATGCACCTGTTTCTCCTGCGTCAGCGTGAGCTGACCAGCGGCGAGGGTATAAGTAGCGCTGACGAACGTTTCCGCGCCGGTTCCCTGCAGGGTTTTGTTGCTGACCGCATTGGCAGCCGCGCCACTGAGAGTGATCTTTCCGGTGCCCTTAAAGCTCAGCGTGTAGGTGCCAGCGGTGACGGTGATCGTCTGGGTGGACTTCCGCATGTTGTTCATGCCGGCGTAAGCATAATACCGCGCGACGCCCATGGCCCCGTGCGGGCCGTCCTGCTCCATCATCGCGATGAAGTTGCTGCGTTTGGTGATTTGGGCGGCGGTCGTGTTCGGATCGTTGTAAAAAACGTCCATCGCCAGAACGGTGTGGAAAAAGGCCGCGCCGGGCGGAACGGAGGAATACCACTCGCTAACCTCGAGGTCCTTTGGGATGTTGTTGGGTTTGCTCAGATCCCAGTAGTCGAGCAGATCATAAAACCGGTTCCGGTAGGTGTTTCGCGTGCTTTGGTTCGCTTCGAGAATGTAGGAGAGCGCCAGGGCGTCCATCACTCGATTCAGATTCTGGGCGCGCGATTGCACGGTGCCGGTGCCGACGTTGTAACCAGCGACCGCGGCCGCATCCTGCCGCATTCTGACGAGGAGCGGCTGTGATTGGGCGCCCGAGGCCAATGCCCGCAGCGACGCGTAGTCGGATTCTTTGACGATCAGGAACGGTGAGGTCTGAGCCAGCAGGCTGGCTGCCGACACGTACAGGAATGCGGCAAGGAGCGATGCCATTCGGTGCGGTCGGACGACACGAGTTGAATGTATTGTTGGAGAGTGCATCAGTTACGGGGGATGGTTGAGCACGGTTACACTGCGTCGGTGGGCGGCCAGTCGACTCGGAGAATGCTGATGTCGGCCGCGTCGCGCAGCCTATAGCCGCGAGGGTCGGTGACGATGCGGTGACGGTCCATGGCCGGGCCGACGCTCAGCACGACGGCAAAAATTGCCTCGGTCGTGTCGGTGGCGCGACACGTCGCAACGGCGCGGGGCGGCGTCTCGTAGGCGGCCGTTTCTTCGATGCTGGCGGAGCGAATGAGCGGAGTCGGCGAAAAGTCGTCGATCCGGCCCGGCGTTGCGCCGAGGTGAAAGGAAAACCCGCGCTCATCGGTCGTGAGATTTTCGCCCGCGGTGAGCAGGCGGAAATGCGCGGTGCGCGGGACCGGGCAGCGGACGCGATCCACGATCACGACAGACCCTGTCGGCAGAAAAACGACGCTGCGGTGGTAGTCGGGAAAAAAGAACCCGCCGGGCACCCGATCGTCCGCGAGCCGGTAAAGGCCACCGAGGTCGCAGAGATAATGGTGGAATTCTGGCCCGTGCTCGACGGCGAGCAAACGCGCCGGCCGGTCGCGTTGCTCGTAATCGCAATCGGGATCGGTGGGGGCGAGGCCGTTGAACCAGCCGCCACCCTCGCCGAGCTGCCCGACGAGGCGGCCGGCCTGGGTGTCCCGACCTGCGAACACCACGAGGTTGTGGTCGTGCGTGTGTTTGGTTTTGGCGTAATTGCAGCCCGGCAGGACTTCGTGCGAACCGGCGTAAAACGTGATGTTGCCCTGATTCGGATACGCGTGGGCTTCTCCAAAATCGGTGCCGAATGTGCGGACGACGGTTTCGCCGCTCGCGGTGCCGCAGCGCAGGCCGAGGAAGGTGGCGTCAGGGCCCCAATCGCTCCGCGCGGTGAACAATCCGAAGTCGGGCATGTCGTGCGCGAGCGGCATCGAGTCGAGGGGCGCGGCCGGAAGATCGGGCTCAAAAACAAAAAGATCGCGCCAGTTGAACGGCGTTTTGTTTCCGAGGGTGTGCTCCAGACATTCCCCGACCAGCTGCAAGCGCGGATCGCGAAACCGGGTGGCCAGACGGCGAAAGTTAAATCCGGCAAACGTGCCCCAGTTGCTGGGGAAACCGTCGGCGATCACCATGAAGCCGCGTTTGCCCGGCAGCATGAGGAACAACCGCACGTAGAGTTCGCGAACGTGCGCGTTGAAGTAGGTCTCGCGCAGGTGCAGCAGGCGCTCGGCGTTCTCCGCAAAATCGAGAAAAAATCGCAGGCCGTAATCCTGGTAGCCGGGGCCTTCGAGCGGAGCGCCGTCCGTCGTGTGCGTGTGCCCGACGATCCAGAAGTCCTCCATGGCGTCGTCGAGCCAGAACTTCAGCTCACCCGGGGCGAGGGGAGCGTCGTCGTCGCCCCAGAGCGTGAGGGCGGCGAAGGCCCGGGCGGAGTGGTGCGCCCAATTGTGGTTCGCTCCGAACCGCTGGCCGCGCCACATCGTGAGGCCGCCCCGATTTTCCTCCAGGCTGAAGCGGGCTTGCGTGATGATTTGAAGGCGGAGCGCCGCACGTTCTTCGGGCGGCAGTTCGTCGAACAGCCAGTCGTAAACGAGGCAAAGCCCAATCGTGGATTGCGCCAGCGGGAGATTGTTTTCGAACGGGCCCCACTCCCGCAGGGCGCGCACCCAGCGGAGTAGTCCGGTCATCGTGCGGGCGCGCCGGTCGGCGTCGGTGTCGATCAGAATCGATGTCGCCATCCACGCGAGCGAATCGGCGAAGGCGCGGTTGGGATCATGGGCGTCCATCACCACGGAATCCGGTGGCAGAAGGTCCGCCGCCTCGATCGTAAACTTGTGGACGTGTGCGACGATGGCATCAAACCGGGGGTCCGCGGCGCGTCCCGCGAGATCCGGCCGGTCGAGCACGCCAAAACTTAAACGCGGGCGGGAGGCGAGGCGCTCCAGGTTCGGCGTGTAGATTTCCGCGGCGTTCGGCACGCCCAGGCGCTCCCGCAGCTGTGCCATCTGGTGTGCGTAGCGTAAACGAAACGCATCGGCCGACGGATCGGGCGCATGCGGTGCGATCACGGGCTCGGAAGATTTGGGCGGGGCGATGGACATGATCAGGTCGAGGGCGGGGAGGGTTTGGAATCGGTTGGTTTCCGGTTGTGCCAGAGTTCGAAGTCGTCCCAATAAATCTCGAGCGTTTTGCCGCGCTCCTTCATGAAACCGACAACCTCCTTGGAGGTGTAAAGTTTGAGCGGGTTCCAGTCGGTGATGCCGTCGGGCGTCGCGTTGGTCGGGCAATGCGTCCAGCCGGTGACGTCAAAAACCACCTGCCGCCGCCCGCCGTCTGGTGTGATCGCGAGGTAAAAACGCCCGGTCTCGGCGTCGCCTTCCTGGTAATAATATTCCATCGTGAACCACCGTCCGATGGGCACCGGCACGCGCTTGTTGATGACTTCCCAAATGTGTTTCGTTCCGGGTCCTTGCGAATCGAGGATGAAATAAAGATCGCTGCGGGTGCCGGTGGGTTTGCCGATGCCAAGGGTGACGCGGGCCCCATTTTTGCCTCCCCAGAAAATGTCGTTCCAGAATTCCGAGATCGTGAGCCACTTGATCGGGCGCGGGTAGTCGCGCAGGGCGCGCCAGTCGTCGGTGAGAAACACGCGCACGGATTGGTAAAAATCCCGGACGCCGTCGCGGCCGTAGATGTTGGCCTGAACGCGGGCTTTGACTTGGTTTTCCGACGCTGGCCACGAGTCGTTGAGCCAGAATTGGAGGACCTGGTTGGTCGGCCGGCCGGGTTCGGGAATGATTTTCGCGTAACGTTTCGAGTCGTCGCCGCCGGTGTATTGAAGAGTGAAATTTTTGATGCCGAGATCGCGATGGACGTCGCTTTGGTTCGGCGGCGCGGGATCGGTGCCGACCATCTTGTGATCGGAGCCGCCGGCAGGAACGACGCGCGTGTCGCCTTCAAAACCCGTCTTGAAAACCAGCCGGGGTTCGGCGGGCGCCTCGGACGCAGACAACGGGACAAACGACAATCCGAGCGAAAGCGCGGCGGCGGCATGGAGGGAGGGAAAACGCATGGCAGATCAGGGTAGACGGTTCATCCAAATTTCCATGTCGTCCCAATAGACGTCCATCGGAAGGTCCTTTTCTTTGAACGGATCAAGTACGCGGCCTTCCGTATAGACTTTGATCGGGCTCCATGACGTCTGCCCATCGGGTTCGTATCCCGGCTCCTCGCTCGTGGTGATGCCCGTTTGGTCGACAAGCACCGTTTTTTTGCCGTCCACGGTGACCGCCATGTAAAACCGGCCCGTTTTGGAATCGCCTTCCTTGATGTAAATTTCCTGGGTCATCCACTTCCCGAGCGGGATGGCGAATCTAGTGTTTTCAACGTGCCAGCTGTTGTTGCCCGGGGCGGGAACTTCCATCACCGGGTCGCGCCCCTTGGCGCCAAAGTGCAGGTTTCGGCCGGATTTGAAGACCTCGACTCCGGTGCGGGCCTGCTGGCGATAGTCCCGGTTCGGTGCGTTCCACTGGGGATCGTTCCAAAATTCCTGCAGGACGAACCACCCAATGTCATCCGTGCGGGCCTTCTCCAGCACCGAGAAGTTCGGCGAAAAATAGAGCCGGACCTTCTGGTAATATTCCGTGATGTAGCCATCCCGCGGGGGTGGTTTTTTGTTGTGGATCTCCAACTGGATGCGGGTCTTGACCTCACCGCTCGGCAAAAAAATGTGCTGGTCGGTGATGCGAAAACGAATCACCCGGTTTTTGCCCGTGGGGTCGGCCGGATCGGCGACAATTTCGGCGACTCGCTGGTCTTCGGTGCCCGATTCGAGGAAGAGCTGAGCGCTGCCGAGGTAGGGATGATCGGAGAGATCCTTCTCCCAATCGCTTGGCCGGACGGACGGGTCACGACCAAGAAGGTTGTAGTGGCTCGTGCTGGCCCGCATTTCAATCCTGGTGGTGCCCTCGAAGCCGGTCCGGAAGAGGAGCTCGGCTTTTTTGCCCGGGGAAGAGCGGATCTCTTCCTCGAGGTTTTTTGCTGGCGTGTCGGTTTCCTCGACGGCGGCCACCGCGGGAGTCGGGGTGGCCTCCGGAAGAAAACGAGCCAGCTTGCTGACACGCGTCATAATGTCCGTGGAGGTGACCGGAATCGTTTGCACGATCTGCTGAAATTGCACGTCGATCGTCGTGTCGGTGAGGACCCGGACGAGACCAACCATTGCTCCGACCGGCGCCGTCACGAAGCCAGCCCGCTGGCCGTTCTGGATGAGCACAAATTCCACGGGCTCCGTGAGCGCGACTTGCAGGGGAAGTTCCCGACCACTGATCGTTGTCAGGCCCGGCGTGGGTTCAGGAGTGGGGGGAGGAGTCGGGACGGGCGTGAGCGTTGGTGTCGGCGCCGCGGTTGGAGCTGGAGTGGGCGTTGGGATCGGCGTGGGTTCGGGTGTCGGTGTTGGAGTGGCGACGACGACCAGCGAGGGCGGCGGAGCCTTGGCAAATCGTTCGTAGAGCAGCCACGCGACAATGCCGATCACGAGAATAAGCACAAGCGCTCCCAAGCCGCTTCCTCCACTGGTTCTTCGTGAGTTCATCGTCGACGAATTCGAGCTAAAATCGGTTCGTCCTTTTGCCGAACGGGCCGACGAATCCGCGATCGACCATTTCGCAGCGAGTCCCGATCAGTGGTTGTGCGCGGGATTTCATGGGACGGCGGTGGTGCCGGACGGAATGACGTCGCTGAGCGTGGTGCCGATTTTGACATCGTCCTGCCAGAGGACGTGGGCGAGCGGCTGGCCTCCGCGGTAGATGCCGCCATGAATCTGGATATCGTGGGTGGCGCTATCGCCGGTGTACCCGAGGGGACCGCGGTAATCTACGATGCGCTGATAGGTCGCTTCGTCATCGGGCTTCTGGAAGATCTCCACGTACCCGTCGACTTCGTCGGTGACCTTGAAACGGCAGGCAAAATCGGTCCACCGGCCTTCGAACTCAGCCATGGGTGCGCTGTAAATCTCACGCACGGTGGTATCCGGATCGACCGTGTTCGTGCCGGGCAGGAATCCGTGGCCCCCGAAACGGATCACGACTACAAACCGATCGTCCCTGATCTGCAAGGACACGTTGGGCGAAGGCATGTATTTCTGGTCGTGCTGCTTGATCTGGTGAAACAAAAACCAGTTGGAAGGCGAGGGAAAATCGACCGGGAAAAAGACGCTGAAAGCCAGGGCGGCATCTTTGCGCCAGAGCTTGTTGTTGAGCGCCGGGTATTTGCCGTGGTCGATTTCCGTGACAACCTCGACGCGGTCTTTTGGCGCCGTGCTCGGGTCTGCGGCAAAGCGCACGGACGCGAGTCCGCTGCGTTTCACCTCGTGGTCGATCTCGAGCGGCCGACCGCTTCCTTCCCGGAATCCCCAGTAGGTGTGACCGTCGTCAGTCAGGTCACCTGTCCTGGCGTCGATCGACGCATCCTCGCCATCGTAAGACGCAAGAAGCTCGGCGGACGCGGGCATAATCGCGCCAAAAATCGCAAATCCTGCGATGAGCGAACAATAACGTTGGCGACGAGCGGGCATCAGCAGCGGGTTGGGAAATGAGAAAGCGGTTTCGAGTTCTTCAATACGCGCCGAGATCGGGGGCGCGCTCGGTCGGGCGGAGTTCGCCGGCGCGGTTGTCAATGGGCACGGGCAGGTCGCCGCGCACGCCGGCCTCGCGGGCGGGACTGTCGGGCTGGAGGCGGAAATCAGCGACCGCGGCATCGCGCGAGGCGTTCACAAAATCCGGGTCGGCGACGCGGTCACCCTCGCCGAGCTTGGGAGCCAGGTTGCCGCCAAAAAAGAGGTTATGCGTGAACGTGACGACGCCGTTTTTGCCGCTGAGCACGTTGACCGGCTCAGGTTTTTCGCCGGCGTCGACGTTGGCGACCGGGGCGACGAGGATGTTGTTGGCGATGCGGACGTCGTCGGAGGAGTAGGTGTAAATCTGGGAGCTTACGAGGTGGGGTGAAGCGCTGTTGAGGTAGGCGGTGTTGTTGACGATGTCGACGTGGTCGGAGCTCACGGTGTGAATGCCGGAGCCGCCGTTGTTGAAGACGAGGTTGTTCTGCACCAGCGTGCGGGCGGCGTAGGGCGGGTAGTCCACGTGGTTGCTTTTCGCGTTGTTCCGGTTCACGTCGATGATGATGCCGTTGCCGTCGGAGAATCGATCGGTGAGGCGGCGGGGCAGGGGATTGCCCTGCTCATCGTGCTCGATGATGGAACACGGCACGTCGGTGCGGTTGCCGTGGCAGGTATTGCGCACAAAAAAGATTTTGTGGCCGGGCGTGGCGTCCCAATCCCACGTGAGCAGCGTGCTGAGGCCGCTCGAGCCGTAGCGCATGAAGTGGCAATTGTCGTGGGAGAGATTGCCTTCGATCGTGACGTGTTCGATGCCGATGAGGGTGACGCCCGCGCCACTGTGATCGAACAGGACGTTGTCGATGATGCGGAGATGGTGGGGGCGGGTGTCGGCGGTTTTGCCCGGGCGGCCGTCGGCGAGGATGCCGTTGGCGTTGTAGCGCGCCGCGCCATGGTATAGGCGGCCGTTTTCTTCGCTACGGGCTGCGTCGGCCGTGGCCTCGGCGAGGTCGAGGTTGGGGCGGTCACCCTGGATCGTGAGTCCACGGACCTCGATGTAGGCGGCGGTCTGGCCAAAACGCACCCCGTGCCAGCCGGTACGGTTGAGGACGACGGGTTTGCTGCCCGGGTGCGCGCGAAAAACGATCCACCCGGCGGGCGTGCCCTTTTCGGAGATGGTCACGCTGCCGCCGGTTTTTTCCACCCACCACGGACGCCAAAGCGGGGAATTGACCGTCTCGGCGGGCACGTCACTGATATCGGGTTTGCCCGTGCCTTCGTAGGTGCCATCCATCACCAAAACGACGTCGCCGGCGCGGGCGGTGTCGGCGGCGTGCTGGAGCGTGGCGAACGCGGTTTCCGGCGTGCGCCCGTCGGCCGAGTCGCTGCCCTGGGTCGAAACAAAAAACGACGGAGCGGAATACTGGACGTTGTCGATGTGGAGGGCCGGGGCGTCCGCGGTTTCCCCGTCGAAGGCGAAGGTGAACTCCACGAACGGCGCGAGCGGATCGAAGGTGCCGTCGAGGGGGTTCGTGCGGTCGAGGTCGAGACCAAAACGATAATACGAGTCGGCCACCGGCGGGATGACGGTGCCGACGCGCGAGCCCGTGGGTTTTCCGGTCGCGTCGAACGAAGTCACGGTGACCCGCACCGGCAAAAGTTCGCCGACGTTGAGGTCAAAGTTCAGCGTGAGCCGGGCAAGGTCGGTCTCGGAATTTTTCACCGGCAGGCGGCCCGTGGTCGCTCGGCCATCGGCACCGACGAGGGCCTGGCTGGGCGTGCCTTGAAACGTATCCACCGTGCCGACGGGTTCCCGTTTGGCGTCGATCGCGGGTGACGTCGCGTCGAAGTCGAGGGACACGAGCGAGCCGGCCATTACGGCGGACGCGGTGAGGACCAGGGTTGCGACGGTCAGGAGATGGAGCGGGAATGATCGGGGGGAGGTCATCGGGAAAAAAGGTTTTACGGCGCGGATGCGGGACGTTCGTAAGCGCCCATGTCGGGAGCCGCGCCCTGCGGACGG
>JBGTDR010000022.1:0-6910 GCA_041748215.1 Chthoniobacterales bacterium | reverse complement strand
CTGAGGGCGGCGAGAGTTTTCAACGGTGGCGGGTTGTATCGCAAGCTGCGGGGAGGCTACGATAAAAACGCAAATGATACGGATTCTTTTTCTGGGCGACATCGTCGGTGAGCCCGGCCGCGCTGCGGTGATCGCGACGGTGCCAACGCTGCGCGAAGAGCGCCAGGTCGATTTTGTCATCGTCAATGGTGAAAACGCTGCCGCCGGTCGGGGAATCACGCCGAAGCTGGCCATCGATCTCCTGCGTTGCGGCGTGGCGGTGATCACAACCGGCGATCACGTCTGGGATCAAAAGGAGCTTGCCCCCTGGCTCGCGACCGAGCCGCGAGTCTTGCGCCCGGTCAACTACCCCACTGGCGCTCCCGGCGCGGGAAGTGTCGTGCTGGAAACTGCGAAGGGCAAAGTCGCCGTTTTGAATGTCCAGGGTCGCACGTTCATGCAGCCGATCCTCGAGAACCCGTTCCGAGCGGCCGCGGAAGAAGTCGAGCGGCTGCGTGCGGAAACCCCTGTGATCTTTGTCGATATGCACAGCGAGACGACGAGCGAGAAGATCGCAATGGGTCGTCATCTCGACGGACAGGTTTCGGCCGTCGTCGGCACTCACACCCACGTCCAGACCGCAGATGAGCGGATTTTTCCGGGCGGCACGGCGTTTCTTTGCGATGCCGGGATGTGTGGTCCTGACGAGTCCATCCTCGGACGCGAAGTCAGTCCCATCGTCACGCGTTTTCAAAACAACCTGCCAATCGGATTCCCGGTAGCGCGCGGACCGGTGAGGCTGTGCGGTGTGATCATCGATATCGATGAGTCCACGGGGCGGGCGTTGGCCGTCGAGCGAATCACCCAGATCGTGGGCAATTAACACAGTCGCTGCTATCGTCCGATCGTGAATCGGTCGTTGACAAGCCGCGGGGGCTCTGAGAGTTTCCCCGGCCCACCACTTTCCGAGATATGAAACGCACTTACCAACCTTCCAAGCGGACGCGCAAACAGCAGTTCGGATTCCGCGCGCGGATGAAGACCAAGAGTGGCCGCGCAATTTTGAATCGACGCCGCCAGCGGGGACGGAAACGGTTGCTGCCGAAGGGTGTTGAAATTCACTTCGCGCGCCATACAGCCGCCTGATCCCCAGTCATTCCGGTTTCCCCGGACCGCACGGCTTCATGCCAGCGGAGATTTTGCCAACGTTCGCGAACGCGGGCAGACGTCGCAGGGCCGTTTCCTTCGGGTAACGGTCCTTCGCATTCCCGGTGGCGACGAATTGCGGTTGGGGGTGGTCACGTCACGGAGGGTGGGGCCGGCGGTCGACCGCAGCCGAATGCGACGCCGGATTCGTGAGCTTTTTCGCACGGGACGGCCAGACCTCGCGCCGGGTTTCTGGATTGTCGTGGTTGCCAAGTCCGGTTCGGGCGGTGCGGCGTTTTCGGTGATTCGCGACGAATGGTTGCGTCTGCTGAAACGCCTTTCTATGGTCCGGAGCTCCGCATGAAGCTTGTTCTGCTGATCCTCATTTATTCCTACCGTTGGGTGATCTCGCCCGCGCTGCGATTTATTGCAGGCCCCGGGGGATTTTGCCGGTATCAGCCCACCTGCTCCGCTTACGCCCTCGAGGCTGTCCAACTTCACGGAGGATGGCGCGGAGGATGGCTTGCTGCCAGCCGCATTTGCCGCTGCCATCCATGGGGCGGCATGGGATTTGACCCGGTGCCGCCTGTGGTTCCGAACTGCTCCCGTTCCGCCAGCGTCGGATAACTTCCAACTTCTTCTCTTTCTCCAATGGATCGCAAAACGTGGTTAGCCGTCGGCCTGTCCCTGCTCGGACTCGTCGGCTGGCAGTGGTATTATCAATCGACTTACGGGCCTTATTTGCGCGAGCAGGAGGAATTGCTGCGTCGCCAGGCGCTGGAGACGGCTGCGGCAGAGTCGGCCGCCACTCCGGTGCCCACTCCTCTGGCGGTTGAGCCGACTCCCACGCCGCCGCCGCCGGTCGCGGCATTCCAGTCGCGAAGCGAGATGCTCGAGGCAATCGACGGGCGTGCGGAATTTCTCTTCAGCAACGACGCGGGCGGAATCGTCACAGCGGTGCTGATCGGTCACCTCGGAGATAAGGAAGGCCCGGTCAGTCTGAATGGCAGCCGCGATCGACCCATCGGAGCCATTGGCGAACAGGCTGATACCGTGATGGGTGGATTCGAGATGCAGACGGACCGCGTTGGCGGGGTGGTGACCTTCACCAAGCAGGAAGAAGACGGTCTTGCGATCGAGAAAAAGTTTTCTCTGCCGCCCGATTCCAAGACGCCCGAAGCGCCTTACGTGGTCAATCTCGACGTGAGCTTTCGGAACACGTCGGCCGCAAGATTGAGCCGCGGGGGATTTTACATCAGCACGGGGACGGCAGCACCGATCCACGGCACGGATTTGCCGACGTACACCCGCTACGACTGGTATCGGGAGGGCAAGATGAAGAGCATCGACGTGAATTGGTTCAACGCGGGATCAATTCCTTTGATCGGTATCCAGACACGTGCGGCCCGGCCCGAGTTTCTCGAAGCGACCGACAAGGTTTCGTGGGCAGCAGTGACCAGCCAATACTTTTGTACGATTGTCTCAGCGCGCGATTCTGATGGCGTTGGACTCTGGGCAACACGTTTCGACGCTTCGAGTGATCCCGGCACGACTCTTCACGGAATCCAAGGCAGCCTGGGAATGCCTGGATTCGAGCTTGAGGCCGGTCAGGCCGTGACCCGGAGCTTCCAGATTTACGCTGGTCCGAAAGATCTGGCCGCTCTGCGCCAGCTGGGCGGCGGGCAGGAAGAGGTCATGAATTTCGGGATGTTCGGATTCGTGAGCAAATTTCTCCTCTGGGCGATGAACTTCTTCAACGGCTTCCTGAACAGCTACGCCGCCTCGATCATCGTGCTGACTCTCTGCATCAAAACGGTGCTCTGGCCGCTGCAGAATAAAGCCACGGACTCGATGAAGCGGATGGCGGCCCTGTCACCCAAGATGACCGAGCTGCGGGAGAAGTACAAGGATGACCCGACCAAAATGAACGAAGAGCTGATGAAGCTCTATCGCGATTACGGGGTGAATCCCTTCAGCGGCTGCCTGCCGATGCTCATTCAGATCCCGATCTTTTTCGGATTTTATTCGATGCTTGGTTCGGCCATTGAGCTGCGCAATAGCTCCTTTTTCTGGGTCAGTGATCTGTCGCAGCCCGACACGGTTGGTTACCTTTTTGGATTCCCGATCAACGTTTTGCCCCTGCTTATGGCTGGCACAATGGTCTGGCAGATGGCGATCACTCCCAAAAGCGGTGACGCGACCCAGCAGCGCATCCTCATGTTGATGCCGGTCATCTTCGTCGTTTTCGCATACAACTTCGCTTCAGCGCTTTCCCTGTATTGGACAACGCAGAATCTTTTTTCTATCGTCCAACTCTACCTCACGCGGAACAAACCGCTTCCCCAGTTGGAGAAAAAAAGCGACATCGCGAAGCGGGAAGTAGCCGCCGCCAAGAAAAAACGGAAGAAGCGATCGCTGCCATGAGTCAAACCGCCAGGGAAATCCTCGATACAGTTTTGGGATACCTTGGCTTTGCTTTCGAAATCAAGGAGCTGGATCGCGATGGCGGTCTCGTTCTGCAGGTCTACACGAGTGACGCGGATCTGCTGATCGGGCGCCATGATCAGACCCTGGAGGGCCTGCAGTTTTTGGTGAATCGGATTCGCCAGACGCAGGAGCCAGGCTGCCCGCGGGTCGTTGTCGATGTCGAGCACCACCGGGACATGCGGGATGATGCTCTGATTTTCAAAACGCAGCATCTTGCGGACGCGGTTCGCAATAGCGGCCGTCCCATCCAGACGGAACCACTCAATTCTTACGACCGGCGTCTGATTCACAACGCGTTCAAGGATGATCCTCAGATCACGACGTGGAGTCCGCCTGACGACTCCAAGGTGAAACGCATCACTCTCAAGTTGCGTCGGCGAGACGGTTGATTCCCGTTGGACGACGGGGTGAGGGGGATTTACGCCGCGATGCTCGCGTAACTTTCCGGATCGGATCCGAAGTCGCACGGTTCGGAGGCGGATCCGTACTTTGCGTAAACGAATCGCGCCGCGACGGTCCGTGCGCGTGTGACGCCGTAAGCGGTCTGCAGGCCCCGGTCTTTGAGAAATTCCAACGAGAAATACAGGAGGAGCGACCCAAGACCTCTGCTGCGGTACTCGTGCAGGATGCAAGGCCCGGTCACGAGGTGATTGCCGGCGGTCGGATCCGTGGTGACGACGGAAACGCCGATCACGCGAGTGCCGTGCTGCACCACGACGCAGGGTGGCTCCGGCTGCTCGAACGCGTCATCCGCCAGCTTGCGAACCTGCTCAATGAATCCCTTGCTGACATCGCCCCACGCGCTGTCGAGCGAGAAACCGCTGGAGATCACGCGGCTGACAGCTTCCGCGTCTTCGGCAGTCGCTGAACGGAAGACAAACGGGGGCTGGGTGGGGCGGGTGCCCTGCAAGACGGCACCGAGGTCCCAGCGAAACCGCACCCATTGAGTTGTCATTAACCTGAAAAACTTCCTCTCGCCGCCCGCGGCCGGCGAACCCGTTAAATTATTAAGAAACGTCCTGATCGTTGCGGCACACCCACCAAACGCAACCGAGGAGTCCGCTCGCCATCACGACAAAAGCTGTAAGAGTAAACATGAACGGGGCGGAGAATCCCGCAATGGTAGGTCGAGTCAACCAAATTCGCCCCGTTGCTCCGTGCGGCCCCCTCCGAAATCGATCCCGAAGAAGTCCCGCAGCACCGCGCGATAGACCATCCGTTTCATTGGAGCCGCCGCGTCCAGCGGAAAATGTTCCGGTGCGATCCATTGGGTTGCGCGGAACTCCGGCTCTTCGGTGGCCGTGAGAATGCGGTTTTCATCCCCCACAAAGTCCGCGAGGAAATACATCTGCTCCTGGCCGCCGAATCCGCGTTTGGTCAGACCTTCCGGGAATTCGTATCGGTACGGCCCCCGCCGCCCGACAACCTGGTAATCGCATGGTTCCAACGAAATCTCCTCGCGGATCTCTCGCACGAGCGCTTCGTCAGGCGTCTCTCCAGGGACGATGCCGCCTTGGGGAAATTGCCACACACCCGGCAGATCATTCCGTTCTCCGATGAGAATGCGGCCGTCGGGATGGCGCAGGATGACGGCGACGTTGGGCCGGTAGCGGATCATTCCCGGCGAATGAATCGCCGATGCCGTCCCGACTCCAGCCGGAAAATGATTGCTGGTCACGTTTCCTGAACGCAACGAAAGCTGGAAACCCTGTCGCGCCTCTTTATATTCCAGCCCACTTCTCGCCGCCGTACTGTCGCTCAGTTTCATTTTTGATGATCAGGTTATTCGTCGCGCTTTTCTGCTGCCTCACCGCGGCTGGCTTGTTGCGTGCGCAGACCGCTCCCGAAGTGGAGAGTGGTGCTGGCATCAATGGGGAGAACGAAGTGGCCGGCATTGGCCGCGGATTTTGGAAAGCCGAGTTGCCCGGTGGCACGTTTCTCATTGCACACCGGAACATCAGCGCCGTCAGCACTCAGGAATACGTACTGGACGCCGCCGCCCGCGTGACGGAGGTAAACATCATGACGACCGGAGTCTTCCAGCCGCGATTTTATTTCATCGAACCGCTGGCCCTCCAGAACCCCTTGCCCGCCGGCCAGGCCGCCATTGATCGCGCGCAGGCCGCCGTCCAAAATCTTACGGCCCGCGTCTCGTCCGGAGATTCGGTTTGGGCCAAAGTCGTGAAATCCTACCCGACAACCACTCACGCCGGGACGATCGAATACCGGCTCGAATCGAAGGAGCAACTCCAGGACCTCTTCGAGAGCCTCGAGAAATCCTGGCGCACAGGCCGCGGCGTTACTTTCCGAACTCGCGGCGGCGGGACGACCGAATCCGGCGACCCAGTCGATCCAGCTGCACCCGGCACCAATTGATCAGCACCGGACTTCGCCCATTTTGAGCTCCTCGCACCTGCCCACCCACGAATGCGGTATCTTTGCCGTTTACGGCCATCCTGACGCCGCAATCCTCAATTATTACGGTCTCTTCGCGCTTCAGCACCGCGGCCAGGAAAGTGCGGGCATCGCGTCCTCGGCCGGTCCGGAAGCCCCGTTCCTCACGCACAAAGCCATGGGCCTCGTTTCCCAGGTCTTCACGATGGATGACCTCGAGAAAATCAAAGGCTCCCGCGCGATCGGTCACGTCCGTTACTCCACGACGGGCTCCAGCAATTTTAAGAATGCCCAGCCGCTCGTGGTGGATACTTCGCGTGGCCAGCTTGCGGTTGCCCACAATGGCAATCTTGTCAACGCCGCCCAGCTTCGCCTGGAACTCGAGAACGAAGGGTCGATTTTTCAGACCACGGTGGATAGCGAGATCGTGCTCCATCTGCTGGCGAAGCCTGGCGACGCAGCTAATCCGCTCTCGTCACTGAGGCGGCTCGAGGGGGCATTTTCCATGGTGATCATGGGAGAGCGTGAAATCATCGCGGTGCGTGATCCATTCGGCTTCCGACCCCTGGTTTTGGGCCGACTCGACGGAGCCTACGTGCTCTCGTCCGAGACGTGCGCGTTCGACCTCATTCACGCCGAATTTATCCGCGAAATCGAGCCCGGCGAAGTCGTAATCATCAACGATTCCGGCATTCGATCCGAATGGCCGTTTCGCCGCACGCGAAAAGCATTTTGTATTTTCGAATACGTCTATTTCGCACGACCCGACAGCGTCTTCGAAGACATGAACGTGAAGGAAGTTCGCGTGCAAATGGGTCGCGAACTGGCGCGTTTGCACCCGGTCGAGGCGGACGTTGTGGTGCCCGTGCCCGATTCCGGCATTTACGCAGCCCTCGGATTTTCC
>JBGTDR010000021.1:0-41513 GCA_041748215.1 Chthoniobacterales bacterium | reverse complement strand
CTGACCACGCACGATGCGCGCCATCGTGAGCCATTCGATCACCCCGAGAGTGAAAATGAGAATGGCAATGCGCGAATAGGCGACGAGCCAGTCCCAACCCTGCCGCGCGGCAAATTCCCGGACCGAATCATTGAAGGTATTTACGAGAACCAGGATAAAAATGAGGCGCGGCACGGAATACAGGATGTCCACGATGCGCATCATCACGGCATCGATCCGCCCGCCCGCGTAACCGGCGATCAGGCCGTACGCGGTCCCGATCACCAGGCTGATAAGTGCGCCGCAGAGGCCGACAAAAAGCGAAAGCCGGGTGCCCGTGAGCACCCGGTAAAACAAATCGCGGCCGTTGAGATCCGTGCCGAACGGATGAGCCCACGAAGGGGGCGCGTACTGCAGGGCGCTGGGTTCGCGCGAGGCCTCCGGAATGAAAGCGGGAATGATGAGCGCCGCCAGCGTGATCACGGCGAGCAGGGCGGCCGAGATTTGCGCGGTGCGATTCTGGCGTAATCGCCGCCACGCAGTGGGATCAGCCATCGAGGCGCACCCTCCGGTCGAGCAGCGTGTACGACAGATCGACGAGCAGATTAAACAGCACGAGCAAGGCGCAATAAACGATCACCACTCCGCCGAGCAGGAAGCTGTCCTTGTTCAGAATGGAGTTCACAAAAAACGGACCGGCACCGGGGATGTTAAAAATCGTTTCGACGACGATGGAGCCCGTGAGCAGGTGGGCGGCGAGGGGACCAAGGAAGGAAATGACCGGCAGAATCGCGATGCGCAGGGCGTGGCGGTAAACGACGGTGCGTTCACCAAGGCCTTTCGCGCGAGCGGTGCGGACAAAATCCTGGCTGAGCGTTTCCAGCATGCTGCTGCGCATCAGCCGCGCGATGTAAGCAATGTATGGCGCGGAGAGCGTGATGGCCGGCAGGACGAGGTGGCTGATCCCACCCCAGCCACCCACCGGAAACACGTTCAACCCGAGCGCAAAAACCAGGATGAGAACGGGCCCAATGACGAAGGACGGCAACGAGATCGCCAGCAGCGCGAGCAGCATCGCGCCGGTGTCACCGGGCGTGCCGTGACGGACCGCCGCAAACGTCCCGAGCCAGACGCCGGCAACCGTGGCGAGCAGAAAGGCGACCGCCCCGAGGGTGAACGTTACCGGCAGGGTCTGGGCGAGGATTTCGTTGACCGTGCGATTGCGGTATTTCGTGGAAAGACGCAGGTCGCCCCGGGCGAGATCAGCAAGGTAGCCGGTGTATTGTTCCCAAATCGTGCCATCGAGTTTGTATTTGGCCAGCAGCTGCTTCTCGATGGCCTCAGGGATTTTACGCTCCGCATCGAACGGCCCGCCCGGCGACAGGCGCATCAAAAAAAAAGTCGCCGAGACCACGCAGAAAAGCACGAGGGCAAATGAGGCCAGTCTGCGGGCGAGAAATCCTGCCATTTCCCGTCGGAGGGAATCAGAAATTCCACCCGCGGGCACTTCCGAAAAATCGGGCGGGTCCGGCGATGGGTGATGGGGCCGCTTTTACGGCCCGATTCACTCGCGGATCAGGGTTTTTTTGACGGCGCGGCTCACGGTTCCGTCGCTGAGGCGGGCGCGAATGAAGACAAAATTTTTGCCAGGTTTGAGCTTTGCGGTGAACGACCACGTGCTGGTTCCGCGGGTCGGTTTGAATTTGCCTTTCGTGCCGACGCGGAATTCGACCACAAAATCCTCGCCGCCCGTCGACTTGCCTTTGACCGTGACTTTGGCCGAGTCCGTTTTTTTCTTCAGACCCACCGTTTTGAGAGACGTGGGAAGTCCGCCCGCCAGGGGTCCCGAGGAGAGGCGAAAAATCGTGCCGGAAAACTGCGCCCCGCCGGAACTGGTCACCCCGATGAAAACGCCCGGGGCGGATTCAAAGAGCGGGGCGGAAGGCGTAATCCCCTGCGCTTCGTTCAGCGTCACCAGCGTTTCCAGACCGGTTCCATCGGGCCGGATACGCGCGATCTGCCCGCTGAGAGCTTCAAAAAAATCCGTGTCAAATAACAATCCGCCACCGTAAAGCAGACCGTCCGAGGCGAACGAATCGAAGGCAAACGACAGTCGCTGGTCGGCCACTCCCGATTGGAATGTCGTGAGGGTCTGGTAGCCAGATGCCAGCGGAGCGGAGGGATCGAACGAAAAGAGTGAACAGTTCGACAAACTGGTGGCGGTGCCGAAGATCACACCCGCGGGGTTTTCCGCCAGGTAAAGTGTCCCGCCCTGACCCTCGGCTGAGGTGAAGCTGTGGACGGTTTCGAACCCCAAGCCATCCTTGCCGACGCGATAAAGCACGCCCCGGCCACCACTGCCGCCTTCGAAGGTCGTGCCGTAAAGTTTACCGTCGCTTCCCTCGAGCAGCTCGGTGAACGCTTCGCGCAGCCCAAAGGAATTAAAACTCAGCAATCGCTCAAACGTCACCGACGCCCCGGAGAAGACGAGGCGAAAGATCGTGCCACGATTCGAGAGCCCGCCCCGCCGGGTCGTGCCATAAATATTTCCGTCGGTCGCCTGGATGAGACCAATGGAGGGTTCGTGACCGTCCTCGCTGGCCGATGAAGTGCCGGCGGCAGCGGGGATAAAACTTTTCAGCACTTCGAAACCTGAGCCATCCTGATTCAAACGGAAGACGGTGCCACCTCCATTGGGACCGACGGATTTGCAGACACCGTAGAATTTACCGTCCGTCGCAACGAGCAGGCGGCCTTCCGGGCCACCGCCGTCGGTCGATGACACAAACGTGCGCAACACCTGGTAGTCTTCGCCGTTGGCATTGACGGAATAAATCACCCCGCCACCGAAAATTTCACCCGGCAGCGTGCCGCCTGCAGCCAGGCCGTATAGCCGGCCGTTCGCACCGCGGACAAGGGGTCCCGTTGGAAAAATTCCGGAAGGCTGGGCGAAGTCGTGCGTTTTGGATAAACGAAATGACTCTGCCGCCGTTGTTCCCGGCAGTTGCAGAGCGAAGAGAACCAACACGAACACGCCGAATCGGTAGAACGATTTCATGCCGGAACGGTAGCGGCCGAATGATTTGGCTGCCGAGGAGAAAAGCGGAAGTCAGCGAACAGCCCAGCGGAGTTTAGCGGACGATGCGCGCGGGTTGGCGTGGGTTTCTTCGGGGTCTGGCCGGATCACGTTGTCGGCGATCCGGCGGAAACGCCCTTCGTGCAAAGCCGCCTGGAAGGCTTTTTTGACGCGGCGATCCTCGCCGGAGTGGAACGTGAGAATTGCGACGCGGCCGCCGGGATTCAGGCACTCGGGCAGATGGCGCAGAAGCGTGTCGAGCGCGGTGAATTCTTCGTTCACCGCGATGCGCAGAGCCTGGAAAACGCGGCGCACGGAGCGATCACGTTCTTCATCGGGCAGGCCGGGCAAGGCCGCGTGAACGGCGGCAGTGAGCTCGGTGGTGAGCGTGAACGTGCGCCCCGCGAGCTGACCCGCGAGCAATGGTGCGCGGGGTTCGTCGGCATTTTCGCCGAACAGCCGGGCAAGCGCGTCGGGTGAAATGCGTTCGAGCAGAACGGACGCGGGCTGGCCTTTCTCCGGGTTCATGCGCATGTCGAGCGGGCCGGGCACTTTCAGCGAAAATCCCCGGCCGGGCGTGTCGAGTTGCATCGACGACACGCCGAGGTCGGCCAGCAGGCAATCGGCTCCGCTCCACCCCTCGGCCGCGAGCGCCTTCGGAAGGCCGGCGAAGTTCGAACGCCGGATGCGGAGCGTGTCGGGTCCAATTCCTGATGCGAGCAGGCGTTGTTCGGTGCGCGGTTGTTCGATGGGATCGACGTCGAGCCCAAGCAACTGGCCTCCGGGCTGGACGCGGGCGAGCAGCTCGCGGGCGTGGCCACCGTATCCGAGCGTACAATCAACGACGCGTTCGCCGGGTTGGGGTGCGAGCACTTCGAGGATTTCACGGACCATGATCGGTTGGTGGGAACCAGCCGGCGTTTTGCCCGCAGCGAGCACTTTGGCGATGGTCTCGGGATAACGTTCCGGATCGTGTTCCTTGTATTTCTCATCGAATCGCCGTGGATTTTTTCCGGAATACCGGGGACGCCGCCGGTGCGGCACGGGGTCGTCGTTGGTCACAATTCGTTGTATTTCCGGTTGGAGCCGCGGGCCCGATCGACCGGGTAGCGTTCCGCGTTCCGGGCGAGTTTCGCGCGCATGGCGGCCGCGAGATCGATGCCGGAATTGTCGGCCAGCTCGAAAAGCAGGATTGCGACGTCGGCGATTTCGGAAGCGATTTCCTCGCGACGTTCGATCACCCGGTGCTCGGATTGCTCCGGATTCTGCCAGACGAAATGCTGGAGCAATTCACCGGCCTCGGCGGTGATGGCGACGGCCAGTTCCTTGGGATTGTGAAATTGACGCCAGTCACGCGCGTCACGAAACGCGCGGATCTCGGCCGTGATCGTGGAGATGTCCATGCCGCGAGATTACACAAAATCGCGCGAAGGATGGTCGGAATGTGGAAATCAGGAGCCGGAGCGCAGCGGAGACCGACGCCGTCAGGTCAGGAAAGTCTCTGATCCTCGGATGGCATGGATGCCCTCAATTTTCCAGCGTTTCGCGGACGAGGACGTCCGCGCCCCCTTTGTTAAAAAACGACCGGCTGGCCTTCGGTGAGGACGTGGACGCGGTCGAGGCAGCCGAGGGTGCGGGCCCGCTCGATGAGGCGTTCGGGCGGCTCGTGCGGGGGTTCGTAACTGAGGCGGAATGTGCCGTAGTGCATCGGAATCATGGTCCGCGCACCAAGTTCCTGAAACGCATCCAGCGCCTGCTCCGGATTCATGTGGACGTCGCGTTTGCTCGGGGCCTCGTAGGCTCCGATCGGGAGCAGGGCGATCTCGACGTCGGCGCGCGCGGCGATTTCCGGGAAAAATCCTGGAACGTAAGCACTGTCGCCGCAGTGGAGAACCGAGCGCCCGGCAAATTCTATCAGGAATCCTCCAAAGCCGCGGTGGGAATCGTGGAGCATGCGTGCGCCCCAGTGATACGCCGGCGTGAGGGTGACTTTGAGGTCGCCGTGTTCGATGGATTGCCAGCGTTTGAGCTCGTGGACGATGTTAAATCCGAGGCCGTGCACGAGGTTGCCAACGTGTTCCGGGACGACGATTGGCTGTTCCGCGGCGACCGCGCGGAGCGTTTTGCGGTCGAGGTGATCGAAGTGGGCGTGGGTCACGAGCACGAGATCGATGTCGGGAAGGTCGTGCAGCTCGATGCCCGGATGTTTGATGCGTTTGATCACCTTGAGCCACTTGGCCCAGTTCGGATCGATCAGGATGCTCGTCTCCCGGGTTTGGATCAGGAACGACGCGTGGCCGGCCCACGTGATGCAAACCTGGCCCTCGGCGAGTTCGGGGAATTCAGGCTTGAGGTTCGATCCGTTGCGCCGGGTGAGGATCGAAGGAATGAGGACCTCGGTGAGGAAATTGCGTTTGTGCCACCCGTTGCCAGGTTTCATCGTGATGTGGTGCTCGGGCTTGGCCGCGCGCGCCCGTTTTTTCCCGGCATTTTGCGAGAGCGTCTCTCCGGCCTTGCGAATTCCTTTCGCGATGAAGCGTTGCACCATACTAGAGTTCGAAAGTCTGAATGATATCCGAGCAAAAGCAAATTCTGCGCCGGGTGATGCGGTCGGAGCTGGCCGCGTGGTCGGCGGCTGAACGAGCCCGGGCGTCCGCAGAAATCACGCGTTCCCTCAGTGTCCGCCTTGCAACTGAGCGGGTAGGCGTGGTTTTTGCGTTTGCTCCAATGGCGTCTGAACCGGACTGGCTGACGGCATTCATTCCTTCGGTTCGCTGGGCATTTCCCCGAATTGACGGCGTGTTTTTGCGGTTTTTTGCAGTGAGTGACGTGACAGAACTCGTGCCGGGGCCGCGCGGGGCGCGGGAGCCAGTGGGTGATGATGAGGTCGCACTGACGACTGCGGATTGGATTCTTGTGCCGGGTGTGGCGTTTGACATTGCGGGGCGGCGGCTGGGCCGGGGCGGAGGATTTTACGACCGGCTGCTGGCGTGTCCCGAGTTGCGGGCGAAACGAGTGAGCGTGGCATTTTCCCATCAGATCGTCGAGCGGGTTCCCGACGAACCGCACGACGCCAGGGTGGACGGGCTGCTCACGGAATCAGGCTGGATCGATTGCGCGCTGCATCCGACGGACTGAGCAAAATCTCGGCAGGCTGATCGGCCATTTCACTCCGGACGATCAGGTGTCGCAGCAGCACCAGGCTGGCCACCGCGTCGCACAAGGCATCGTGCCACCGGAAATTTGGGAGCAGCGCAAAACATTCGTCCTCGACACCGAACGTCAGGGCAAGGTTGCCCAGCGCGTGAGAGTCGACGTCCGGAGAAGCGGCGCGGAAGAGCGAAAGCGTATCGACCCACGGTCCAAATCCGTGCATCGGGAATGCCCGCAGAAAACGCCGTTCGGTGCCCGCTCCGTGCGAAACGATCCAGCGGTCCGCCAGCTGTGCCCGCAGTTCGGGCCACAACGCGAGCAGGCTCGGTGCGCCCGCGAGATCGGTATCGGTGATGCCATGAACTTTCCTCGCCAACCACGCGACCGGCCGATCGGTGTGCAGGTAGCTGGTGAAAAATTCCGCCGGATCGATTTTGCCGTCACGCATCGTCGCAATGCCGATCTGGATCGGCACGTCCGTGTGGCCGCGCAATGCGCCCGCGCTTTCGAAATCAATCGCCGCAAACGTCACGTCGGCGACCCGCATGCCGCCTCAGCTCTCGCGGAGCAGACTCTCGGTCGCGGCCCAGTCCAGGCACGCATCCGTGATCGAAACACCGTATTGGAGATTAGACGGATTGCCGCTGGCAGACTGGGCACCAAACTCAATGTTGCTCTCGAGCATCGCACCGATCAGTTCGCTCGTACCGTTGCGCCGCTGCTCGTGCACGCTTCGCCAAACCTCGGGCTGGCGGGCGGGATCTTTGCCGGAATTTGCGTGGCTGCAATCGACCATGATGGCTGGCGGGAGTCCGGCGCGGCGCAAACTGCCAGCCGCTGCCAACACGTGATCCGAACCGTAGTTTGCCCCGTCGCGTCCGCCGCGCAGAACAACGTGGCAATGGGGATTGCCGCTCGTTTTGATGATGCTGGTCGATCCGTCCTGATCGATGCCGAGAAAACTGTGGGGCGAGCGCGACGACTTCATCGCGTCAATTGCCGTCTGCACGCTGCCGTCCGTGCCGTTCTTGAATCCGACGGGCATGGAAAGTCCGCTGGCGAGCTCGCGGTGGGTTTGGGACTCCGTAGTGCGCGCACCAATGGCAGACCAGGAAACGAGGTCGGCGATATATTGGGGAATGATTGGATCGAGAAATTCGGTCGCCGCGGGCAGGCCCAGCGATGTGATGTCGAGCAGCAGCTTGCGAGCAAGCGCGATGCCGTGGGCCAGGTCGCACGAGTCGTCCAGATGCGGATCGTTGATCAATCCCTTCCAGCCAACGGTCGTCCGTGGTTTTTCAAAATAGACGCGCATGACGAGTTCGTAACGATCCGCGAGTTCGCGGCGGAGCGAGGCCAGCCGCGTGGCGTAGTCGAGCGCCGCTTCCGGGTCGTGAATCGAACACGGTCCCACGATCACGAGCAACCGTTCGTCCTGCCCCTGAAGGATGCGGCGGGCGGCGTCGCGGCCATCAAGCACGGTGCGCAGTGCCAGTTCCGATGACGGCAACTGCTCTTTGATCTGAGCCGGAGTGATGAGGCGGGTGACGCCGCGAACGCGGAGATTATCGACGCGTTGAACGGGCTGGGAATCGGTGCCCGGTGTCTCCGCGGAAGGGACTTCTGTGATCATGTGTGAAAAATAACCCTCTCATCATCCGTCGAAATCGCTCGCCGTGCAATCTTCGAGCGATCCAATGGGGTTTCGTTCAAAACCGCTTTGCGGGAGCTTTTGGGTTCGTGCTACCGTCCGCGAGTGGAATCACCCGTGAAGGACAGCCCCAGCCCCCTGCAAAAGCGGCTGGAGGGTGCCTTCCTGACGGCGAGCCGGGCGCGGACCATGGGACGGCACTTTTTTCGCCGCCTGATGCGCAAACCGCGCACGGTCACGGAAGGGCCGAATTTGTTGCCGACCCTCATCAAGGTGCTGGCGGCCTTCGCACGAGCGGACGGCGAGGTGCTCGAGGAGGAAATCGATTCGAGCCTCGGCTTCCTGCGCTACGATTATCCGGACGCCGTTTATTCCGAGCTTCGCAAGCTGTTCCGCGACGCGCTGCACGAACAACAGGATCTCAATGCCATCGCGCAAAAGTTGTCGAACCAGCTCAGTGACGATCGGAAAATCCTGCTCGGCGTTCAGCTCTACGATCTGATCGCGAAGGCCGGTCTGAAGCAGGATCAGGTGATCGCTTATTATTCCTTCATGTCGCAGCTCGGCATGGCGGCGCAGGCGATCGACATCGTTTATCAGCTCAACGCCAACGAGCAGGGCGACGCCCAGATTTATCAGCAGGGCAGTTCACCGCTGGAAGCCGTGAGTTTCGGAGCGTCTGAGAAATGCGACGTCACGTTGAAAGATTTTGCCGCGGATGAGCGCTTGCTGGCCTACCGCTACCACGAGCTCATCATTCTGAAAAACATGAGCGGCCGGAACCTGATCGTGCAGGGCCGACTGTTGAAACCGGGGGATTTTTGCCGCCTCTACGCGGGCCAGCGAGTCTTGATCGACGAGCAGGTGCTGACCCACCAGGACCTGGTCTTTTATTTCAACGCGAAGAAAAACGTCTCGCTACCCCAGCTCTTTGTTGCGGTGAGTGACGATGACGAAGTCCGGTTGGAAAAAAATCGGTCCCGCGACAGCTGCCTCGAGGTGACCTTTGGATTGAAGGTCCGGGTCAAAGCCCTGCGCGACGTGGATGCCGTGCTCAACGGAGTGCGCTTGCGCGACGGCAAAGTCATCGAAGCGTCACTCGAAGACCGCATCATTTTTCACGATGACAGCGAACTGGAACTCGACGATTTGCGCCGACGGGCCGGGTCGTACGGCGGCAGGTTCCAACTCAAGGCGTCGAAGTCGGAATATCTCGTTTCCAACAATCCCGGGCTGCTGAACGAGGACGACATTCTGCTTTCGCCGGGAACCGGCGGCGACGTGCTGCTCAAGATTTATTGCGACTACGACCGGAAAATCGGCACCGTCGAGGTCCTTCAGGCGGACCGCCCGATCCTCGTGCGCGGCACGCCGGTGCGGAACACCGCCGAACTCCGCGACGGTGATGCCATCCGGGTCGATGCCGGCCAGGTGCTGCGCTGCAATTTCACCGAACGCCTCATCGAGGAGGAGCGAAACATCATTCGCACCATGGAGGCGCGCGATGTGGTGGCACGTTTCCGGAAGGGTGATGTTGCCGTGGACGGCGTGTCGTTCACCGTCCAGCGCGGCGAGATGGTTTGCGTGATGGGAGCCAGCGGCTGCGGCAAAAGCACGATGATGCGTGTCCTGTCGGGACAATTTCCGCCGTCGCAAGGCGAGGTGCTTTTTAATGGGCGTTCGCTTTACGCGAATCACGACGCCCTGCGCCGTTACGTGACGTACGTGCCGCAATACGACGCCTTCGACGAACACCTGACCATCGAAGAAAATCTCGATTTCGCGGCCGCCATCCGTTCACCGCACCTATCGCGCCGCGAACGATTGCGCCGGATCGACGGCAAGCTCGCGGAACTCGGCTTGAACGAACGCCGGGGCAACGTCGTCGGCAGCACCCACAAAAAAACGCTCAGCGGCGGCGAACGGAAACGGCTGAACATCGGCCTCGATATGATCGGCTCGGCCGACATCTACCTCTTCGACGAACCGACCTCCGGCCTCTCATCGAAAGATTCCGAGCACGTCATCGAGATCATTCGCGGCATGTCGCACAACAAGATTGTGATGGTGACGATTCACCAGCCGACATCCCGAATTTTCCAGATGTTTCACAAGGCCCTGCTGCTCGACAAGGGCGGCAAGCTCGTTTTTTTCGGCACTCCGCACGAGATGCTTCAGTATTTCGCGAACGCCGAGCACGTTCAACATTACGGAACGGGCATGGCGGCGTCGGACGTGGGCGATACGGCGCGGCCCGAGTTCATCTTTGACGTGCTCGAGACCCCGCTGCGCGACCTGAGTGGCGACATCATTTTTGAGGAAAACAACCGCGGACAACTCGTTCCGGCGCGTCGCTACTCGCCCGATTATTGGCGCGACAAATACGAATCGTACCGCCTGCTCAAGGACGTGCGCTCGACCTCGGCCGCGCGGGACACGCCCGCGCCGGTCTCGGTCCAGATTCCCCCGCCAATTTCCCGGCGCGCCGAGCCGATTCGGTTGCGTGAGGAATGGGGGCAATTCTCTGTGCTGCTGCAGCGGGCATTCATCAGCAAATTGCGCAATCGCGCCAATCTGCTCACCACGATCGTCGAAGCTCCAATCCTCGCCTTCCTGATCGGCCAGGTCCTCCAGTATTCCGAGGGCGGCACGTACGATTTCGCCTCGGCATTCCACATTCCGACTTACCTTTTTCTGGCGCTCGTGGTGGCCATGTTCCTCGGCCTCACCAACAGCGTGGATGACATCATTCGCGATCGGCCGGTGCTCATGCGAGAACGCAATCTCAACGTCAGGCTTGGTTATTACGTGGGTGCCAAGGCGCTGACGCTCACACTCTTCGCCGTGATCCAATGCGCCATGTTTGCGCTGATCGGCAACTGGCTGCTCTCGGTGCGCGGTATGTTCTGGACGCTTTTTATTGCGATGACGCTTACCGCCATCAGCGGCATCGCGATCGGGCTGATCATTTCCGCGCTCGTGCCGGAGGGAAAAACGGCCGTGAACATCATTCCAGCTGTCCTGATTCCCCAGATCATCCTCGGTGGTGCGCTCATCAAATACGAGGAGATGAATCGGAATCTCGATTTTGTGTATTCGATTCAGCAGTGGTTTTCGCGGCACCCGGACAGCGCGTTGCCACCGCGAAGCGATCTTCAGGTTCCGCTGATTTGCGAGTTCATGCCCATGCGCTGGTCGTACGAGGCGCTGGTTTTTGCGCAGGCAAAACTGAATCCGCTCACGATCCGGCAGGAACGCATTCAGGCGGAAATCACCCGATTGGCCCAGCGCACGGATACGACGGAAGCCGAAGACAACCGGCTCGACGATCTGAAGGAACTCCTCGCACTTGTGTCCGGGCTCGAGGACAAAACTCCCGCCGACGTGGACCGCCGACTCGCCGCTATCGATCGCGTGGTCGCGGGCGGGCCCTTCGATCCCGCCGCCCTCGGGAGCAACACTTCTGGTGTGACGGCTGAGCAGCTCTACGTGAACCAAAAGATCACCGACCTCGTTTCGAACGCCGAAATGGAGCAGCTCGATTACCGGCGCGATGGCCACCGGGAAGGGCATCTCGACGTCTTTTTCGGCCCGGTGAAGGAATATTTCGGAATTCGATCAAGCGTTCTGACGTTCAATACCGGGGTCATGATCCTCTTCACGTTCGCGGGATTTGTGATTCTTTATTACATTCTGCGGCAGCAAATCCGAATGCGCGGCCCCTAGTCAGCCAGCAATTGGGATTGGATTACGACCTTGCGGCTTGATTCCCGTGCGCCGGAAATGGTCTTCTGGCACACTGGTTTTATGCAAAAAGACGATCTGATAGTTGTAACGGGCGGCGGTGGTTTCATCGGCGGCCATCTGGTGCGGAACTTGCAGGCGGATGGATTCACGAATCTGCGCGCTGTGGATCGCAAACCGATGGACGAATGGTTTCAGATCGTGGACGGAGTCGATTCGCTCGTGCTCGACCTGCAGGAACTGGCCGATTGCCGCGAGGCGGTCGCCGGTGCCACCCAGGTTTACAATCTCGCCGCCGACATGGGCGGCATGGGATTTATCGAACTCAACAAGGCGCTCTGCATGTTGAGCGTGCTGATCAATACGCATCTCCTCGTGGCCTCCCGTGAAGCCGGAGTGAAGCGATTTTTTTACGCCTCATCGGCCTGCGTTTACGCCGCGGGCAAGCAGACGGATCCCAACGTGACCGCACTCAAGGAGGAGGACGCTTATCCCGCCATGCCCGAGGACGGTTATGGGTGGGAAAAACTTTTCAGCGAAAGGATGTGCCGGCATTTCCTCGAAGACTACGGACTCGAAACGCGGGTCGCGCGTTACCACAACGTTTACGGGCCCGAGGGCACGTACGACGGTGGCCGCGAAAAAGCTCCGGCAGCCATTTGCCGCAAAGTGATCGAGGCCAAACTCAGCGGCAACCACGAGATCGAAATCTGGGGCGACGGCCACCAGACGCGCAGCTTCCAATATATCGACGATTGCGTGAAGGGTACCCGCATGATCATGGACGGCACGTTCGCCGAGCCGATCAACCTCGGCAGCAGCGAGCTGGTTTCCATCAACCAGCTCGTCGATCTCGCGGAAGACATCGCGGGCATCAAACTCGAGCGCCGCTACAACCTCAGCGCACCAAAAGGCGTCAACGGCCGCAACAGCGACAACACGCTCATTAACGAGGTGTTCGGCTGGGAACCTTCCACCCGGCTGCGCGACGGCCTCGCGATCACCTACGACTGGATTTTCCAACAAATGACCCAACGCACCCCGGTCGCTGCCGCTTGAACGATTTCCCTACTCCGACTCCCATGACTCTCCCGCTCGAAGATTTTTACGAAGACACCCTCAAGAAAGCCAAACGCGGCCTCGGCAAATCCGAGGAGGATCTCGCCCGGGAGACCGGACTGCCGTTGGAAACGGTGACCTCTGTGCTCGGTGGAAGCTATGACCCCGCCGCGACCGCCGCACTCGCTTCCGCTTTGGGCCTTGCTCCTGAGCGGGTGTGCGCGCTTGCGGAAAAATCCTACGTGCCGGCTCCGGTCGAGCCCGTAGAAGGTTTGCGCCAGTTCAATACGGTTTTCGACGACATGACGGTGAATGCCTACCTCGTGTGGGACCCGGCATCACGCGAAGCGGCCGTTTTCGACACGGGCTCCGACGTCAGTCCGATCCTCGCCGCCGCCGCCGCCGAACTCGGACTCACGATTCGCACGATCTACATCACGCACGCACACGGTGATCACATCTTCGACCTCGATCGACTGGTTGAAAAAACCGGTGCTCCGGTCTGGACGCCGGAACGCGAGGTGGTCGACGGTGCACAGACCTTCACCGCGGGAAAAACCTTCGAAATCGGAAGCCTGTCCGGGGAGACGCGTCTCACCTGGGGGCACGCACCGGGCGGCGTGAGTTATATCATCACCGGTCTGAAAAACCCGGTGGCCATCTGCGGTGACGCGATTTTCGCCGGTTCCATGGGCGGGGGAGCCGTTTCCTACGCCGACGCCCTGCGCACCAACCGCGAAGAATTACTCAGCCTGCCCGACGAAACCATCCTCTGCCCCGGCCACGGCCCCCTCACCACCATCGGCGAACAACGGTTAAACAATCCGTTTTTTCCGTAGGACCGCATTCTAAGGATTTGTTTTCTGACTTAAGGCAGGAAGAAACCCCTTTAATTCGCCGCGGTCTCTTGAGACATCTCGCTTTTTTGGAACTCTGGAACGCTTGACCGAATAAAATTAGTCAACATTTCAAGCGTTTCGTCGCGATTCAAACCTCCCGGCTCAAAGCCTTCGAGTATGGGTGCTGTGACGATCACATATGCCCAGCGATTCGCGCGATTGTGGACGAGAAGGTCATAATTGCTGAGCATTACGCGTTCGAGGTGTCGAGCCACGTGGTTGTGGTCGCTGACAAACCAGTAAAGATACAGAGCTGATAATGTTCGGCTTTCACCGCCGACCGTCACGGGACGTGAAATCGTCAGCGCCATCACGTCCAACTTATTCCCCGAATTAAGGTCGATCGGGATCACTTCCCCGGATGAAATTGTCCAACCTTGACCCGCCAGGCACAATTCCGGCCGGTGGATGCTGCGGCGGTCTGCTCCCGCGAGCACGATCTGGCAAACAATGGAGCGACCTTCGGGATCCAGATAATTCTTTTTTGCAAATCCCGTATCCTCAGGAAGAATTACACGTTCCGCCTCCGAAATCTCCTGATCTGTTCCCACGAACGCCTCCACGACATCGGGAAGTTCAAGTACAACTCCCGGATCCGTTACTCGGTCGATCGGTTGAATCCAAATGCTAGTCAAAGTAGCGATTGCAACCAGGAGAAGGAATATGCCAACACGAATCATCAGCACGGACCCCTTCTGTGAAGCTACCACGGGTGGTATGTCGGCCGGAGGGTGGACGTCGGTTCGCATATGATCTCGTTTTTCAGTAAATGTCGCCGGTCTTGCCGGATTCCATCACCCGACCGGTTGTCGGCTCAGTTTTAGTGACCGAGTCTTTCAAAAGGTGAATTTTTTGCACAATCACCTTGGAGTCCATCGAGAGCAACGCGCCAAATCCAATCAATCCACCAAGAGCAACGATGAAGACAAAAAAACCGGCAACCATGTGAAATACCGTCGGATGTTCAAGGCTGCCAATAGCGATCTCTGGACCCAGTATGATCGTTCCAAAGGTCAAAATCAAAATACGAGTGAGGTTTCCCAATACCGCAAGGGGTATGGAAATCGCAAACATCGCAAAGCACTTCCAAGGTGAGTTTTGGGTGAAGTATCCGTAAAGAGAGCTAACCATCATCAAAGCGTAAAGTGAGCGAATTCCACTGCACGGATCGGCGACGTCCACTGCGAATTGACCGGCAGAGGAGAAGTCCATTCCCGGAGTCGGAGCGGAGAGGATCGCGGTACCTTGCTGGATGGTGCGGATCCCAAGAAAATTCAACGCGTCTACGCTGGCGTTTGCCATTAGCATCCTCAGGGGAAATGCGATCAGATTGTCGAGGAATGGCATCGGCCAGGCGAAAACCAGAAAGATCAATGGAAATGCCATGGCCCACACCCAGCGCCATCCGAGGAATGTGATAACGGAGGCAATGACTACCATTTGGATTGAGAAAAATCCGAGATATTGATTATCGACCCGGCGTCCAATCCAGTATGTCGATAGCCCGAAGAGAAGAATTATGATTCCCCACAGACTTCCGCGGATCGGTAACGTGGCGAGCTCGCGTCTTTTTAGGTAAACGATGATCCCGCAAAGAATCGGCACGAGCATGCCATGTTGGAAATCCTGATTTCGGTTCCACATCAGCCAGAGCGCGCCAAACCCCGTAGTGAGTTCGTTGCCGGGGAGGTGACTGTAGGTGTAGGGAATTAATCCGTACAATACGGCGATTGCTCCCGTAAAAACAACGCAGGTCGTAATGATCTGCGCGCGTTTCGATTCGAAAATTCCCATCGGCTCAGTATCCGGTCATACCGGTCTGGGCGCAAGTCGCGGAAGACACCAGCCGAATGATTTCCAACGAGGCCTGCTCAAGGCAGTGGCCACTCAATCTCGTAGGTGGCCCGAAGAACGGGATCAAAGTTGGGATCCCTGACGATCGAGTTTCTTTCGAGGCGAAACTCTCTTTTGACCGCGGCAAGTTCGAAAGTGGCGACTCCGCGCTCAGACGGCGTCACGAACGCACCAAAAGACAATGTTTTCAGATTCGCGTAGGCTGCTAGAGCGGGATTGTTCCAAAAGGTGTTTTCGTTTGACGCGAATTTACGAGATTGGGCCTGTATAAAAAATTGCAGCGGTCCATGAATCCCGGCTCCATTATCGACGAGAAGATTGTCCGACACGCTGAGATTTTGAGTGGTTCGTTCGCGGGGCATGTCGCGGACACTGATTCCCCACTTATTGGATAAACAGAGATTTCCGGTCACCGTGACATTTGCCGCTTCCGCGATCAGGATACCTGCCCCGTCGTTGGCGTAGGCAAAGTTGTTTTTGATCACCGCAGGTCCCGATGAAAACTCAAAAAAGATCCCGGCATAGGTGTTGTGACTTGCCCGGCAGTTCTCGATGAGGACATTTTCGTTATCGATATCCATCCATATCCCCGGACCCACGTTCGATTCGGATCGATGGTTTCGAATTGTCACATTTCGAGCCCAAGCGAGTTTCATCCCCCCGGCTTGAAACTCCCATCGATGGTTTTTCCAGTTATTGTATCCGGTCGAATTTCCATCGAAGATCGTGTCGTTCAGGTAGGCGCCGGAGAACCCAATGCCACCGTTATAATTGGATACATTTCGAAGTATTCGATGTCCTTCACCCCGGACGTGAAGCCCGCACCAGTTGTTCCACACGAACCAATTGTCCGACACGACCCAGCCAATGCTCTTCAATCCCATCGTCATCGCTCCCGCGTCCCAGTGGGTGCCCCCGCGCGAAAATCGAAAGCCACTTATTGAGATGTGGTCGAACTCGCCGGAAAATAACACGCTGCGAACTGTTGTTTCGATTTTAAAGTGCTCGGGACGAGAGAATTCCGGCAGCGCGAGCATCAAGACGCCACTCTCGACATCAACCAGGAACGTTCGTGGCTTGAGCTCCTCCCGCCGACGCACCTCTGAGGCAATACCGCCATTCAACCAAATCATGTCGCTGCGCGAAAATCGCTGGACCTGCTCGATACCGGTTTGACCGAGTTGCTCCCACGCTTGGCGATTGCGATCATTGAGTTCATTTCCGCCCGGGGTGTAAAAAAAGCGTGCTTTGTATGGAGCGGTCCAAACGGTGACTCCCCGCGAGCGTTCTTCGTTTGTCGATACGTCCTCAAATTGCGTCGAATTGAACGGATCTGCCCCGTCGACGACAACTTCCCCTCGCGTCACGAATGAAATCGGCTTTTCCGGAGTTCCACCTCGCCGTAGCTCAACGGCTTCTCGATAAACTCCTTCGTGCACGACGATGGTGTCTCCGGCGGACGCGACTTCGACAGCCTGCTGGATCGTCGCAAAAGGTAACCGCTCCGTGCCGTTTCCCGCGCCCGCTCTCCCGTCGACGTGCCATTCGTTTCCGCTCGCCGCAGCGGCTAGCCAGAGCCCCGCAATTCCAGTCAGTCGGAGTAGGGACTCCCTGAACATGCCACACCTGAAACTCACGGAGAGGAGATCGCGGTCCATGACTTCGTCATTCCCATGAATTGTTCTGGAACAATCTCCGCCCCCGGGAAGAACTCTTGCATTTCGGAGCGGGTCAATAATTGGATTTGTTCGATCTCTGAACGCGCGAGGATTGGATCCGGCTGACGCTCCATCCACCCAACGTCGAAACGTGTCAGGATCGCAACCCGGACCGTAGTCGGGAGGAATTGCCAAAACGGGAACAGAAAGTGGGGTTCGATCGGAAAGTTACGGTTGGGTGTCTGAACAAAATGGCAGCGCGCAATCCGGCGAATTTCGGCCGCCATCAACCGCTGTTTGTCGCGGCGTCCGACGTGCTCAATCACCGAGTTGGAAAAACAGGCGTCGAAACTTTCGTTCTCGAATTCCGGCATGTGGCAGGCGTCACCCATCACAAGGCGAAAGTTTTCCGGATGATCAGCTGGCGGATGCGGAAAAAGATTTAAGATCGTGAAATCACAGCGCCGGTCGAGCAAGTCGAAGTGGTTTCTCCAGAATCCGAAGGTTCCCCCAACGTCCAGAATGGAAACGGGTTCCGGGATTCGGTGAATCAGCTCAACGAAGCGCTGCATCCGTCGTCGCCGGAACTGCGAAGCGAACGATCCGGTGTCGGAGTTGTCGGCGAAGGAAAAAATTGGGTGCATGAATCGTTCCGGCCATTTCCTGGGGGAAGGCTGTCCCGGGCGGGCCGAAACTGAATGCAGCACGTTGCATCACCTTTCGCCAGTATTGTACCGTCAAATCTGTGGGCTCCAAAACTCAGGTGCAGCCAATCCGACGTTCGGCCCTCGGTCCGGTGAATTGTGATGACATCGACCGGTCCGCTTTGATCACCCTGCTTGGTGGGCCGCCGAAAGCAGAGGGCGAAGTCGTGATGAATCTCAATGCGCATGCACTGAATTTGACGCTAAAGGACACGACTGTCGCGGCGGCGTTTCGGTCGGCGGATCTGGTCTTTTGTGATGGGTTCGGCTGCCTCCTGCTCAACCGAATTTTCGGAACGGTTCGACTGCACAACCGCAACACACCGCCGGATTTTGTTGCCGAAGTTTACCGCCGCCTTGCAGACATCGGCGGTACGGTTTTTTTCGTCGGGGACGAGGATGCGAACGTATCCGCTTATGCCCGGAAAATCGAGGATCAGTATCCCGGAATCGTGGCGGGTTGGAACTGCGGCTTTTTTTTGTCAGGATCCGACGAGGAGAAAACTTTGCTCGAAGCGATCACCAGCGCGCGGCCGGCCTTATTGCTGGTCGGGATGGGCATGCCCCGCCAGGAATTGTGGATTGCGCGGCACCGGAATCGCCTGCGCGGCATACGCGTGTTAACGGTCGGTGCCCTTTTTTCCTGGGGTACCACAGCACGCCGCCGAGGACCGCGTTGGGCCACGGATCGCGGTCTGGAATGGTTCTTCCGCCTCTTGCTTGAGCCGAAAAGGGTCTGGCGACGATACCTGATTGGCCTTCCCGAGGTCGTCGTACGAATGGTCGCTTTTTCGATTCGACGCCGAAGCGGTGCGTCAATGTGAATCCAACAGCCTGATCGCGGCCGCCAGCCGGGCGAGTGCACGGTCGCTGCGATAGTGGGTGGTGTAGCGGGCCCGCAACTTCTGAAAATTGGAAAAGTCTGCGGCCGAGATCAAGCCAGCCGCGAGTCGATCCGGATCGCCGGGCGGGACGAGTTCAGCGAATTCAGGTGGGGTGATTTCTGGAACACCGCGCCAGGTCGTGGCGACTATAGGCAGGCCGAACGAGAGTGCTTCGATAAGGACCAGTCCGAAAGTTTCGGGCTGAAAAAACGTGGGGAAAACCAACGTGTCGCAGTGTGCGAGTAAATGTGTTTTTTGCGCTCCGTTGACGTGACCGACGTAAATGATCGGACCATATTTCGGTGACAAAAGCTGCTCGGAGCCGCCCATGAGTGAGCTATCACCGGCAAGTTGGGAAAATTTCTCCCGCTCAGTTTCATTCTGGAACGCCCCTGCCACGATTAGACGCGTGCGGAATGGCCGATTTGCCGCGACAAGCTGACGGTTGGCTTTTTCTAGAGCTTCGATCGCGACGAATAAACCCTTTGTGCGGGTGGCATGCGCCAGGTAGAGCACGTCAAAAAGAGGCGTCTCGGAAGCCACTTTCGCGCCACGTGCTTGCAACCGTTCCATGCGTCGGCCAAGAATCGTCGGAAAGGCGTCGCCGCAATCGTCCGGAATGCCATTCGGAATCACTTCGATTCGACGGGGCTCAAAAACCCGTACGTCTTCGACATTGTAGTTCGTCAGCACTACGGAAAGATCGTGCTTGCGAAGGGTCCATCGCGTAACGGCTCTGGCCACCCGGTCAAAGCGCCCGAAAAGAAGCGGCGGATCTTGTTTTGATCCACCGGGTCCACCCGGCCATTCGGCTTCTCCGGCCGCCCAATGGCCGAGGCCATAGGCGTGCCAGTGGAATACGCAACGCGGAAAAAATGGCCGCAATATTGCCAGCGCCAGCCAATCGCGAATCACCGCCGAAGTTTTTGCCGGACCAGGTATGTAATAGAGTGTAGTGACATCGCGTTCGAGCCGAATGACCAGCGCACGCCCACAAGCCTTCAAAAGTCGCAAAATTTTCCCCGGCCGAAAGCCACCAATGTCACTCAGATCGTCGGAAAGCCGAACGTTTACGTGATGGCACTCGATTCCGGGCGGTGACGGTTCCGACGGCGAGGCGTCGATCCGATTATCACCGAATTCGTCCAGTATCAGTTGAACCATGTAACTTTGACCATGATACGGCGGGGGGGTGTGAGCAAAGATCAGAACTTTCATCGTCAAATCTTGCCTCCGTGAAACGTCCCTCACTGACGCCTGAAACTGCAGCGAAGAATTTCCGCGAAACCAAGCCTGGAAAGAAGGCGTTTGACAGGCTCTTTCCAAGGATGCTTCTCGTTGATGCAAAAAGTCCGACGAAACTCTGTTTCTATCAACGTGTAGCCCAATGGTTGGACAAGCTTCGGCAGCGAATATCTATCAAAATAGTTGACGTGGTGATCGAGAAGGTATTGCCAATTTAGACCAAGAATTCGTCGCATATGACTTCCCCAATTAGGAACTTCGATAACGACTACGCCGCCGGGTTTCACTATCCGATGGACCTGCAGTAGCAGAGCCTTGGGTTCGAGAATGTGCTCGAGAACGTGGAATAAACTTACCGCATCGAAAGATTCCGACGTCATCCATGCTTCGATTTGCGCTGAATGGATCCATTGAATCTCCGAATGGAAATTGCGCCCGTCCGCAACGGCTTTTGCACTGTCCTCGATGACGAAAGCATCAAATCCATTCTCCAGGGCTGCGAGAGCGGTTGTCCCAAGTCCGCCTCCGTAATCCAAAAATTGCCCTCTTGCGCGGGAGTGGCGCGCGATGGTTGCGACGCGATCGCAGTCGGTCTTGTTGGGGGTAAGTGGGTAGACTACCCGTTCGAGAGTGTCGGATTCATAGTAGTCAGTTCCATCGTGAGGATCGGACCAAAATGCGCGATCAGCGAACGCTAGTGTGCACGCGCTGCATCGAAAAAGGTGAATGCGACCTTTGGTTCCGAGATCACGTATTGCTGATGAATTGCAGGATGGACAGGCAGCGGGGGTTACCGGATCCGGGGAATTGGTCATAAGCCTAAAAGAATCAATAAACTAGAGTTGTGAGCTGGCACGGAGGCATTCGAGTTTCGCCGTTTCGAGATGAGCTCGAGCGAGTTTTTGCAGCTCTTCCACGCTCCAAAAATTCATGCATTCCATCGGTTGTTCGAGATTCGTGCAATGCCCCCGGGGCGCTTCACCCGGTAGATCGCAACGGATACATGGCAGAGCTTCATGTAGTAGGATTCGAAAACGTTCCGGCCACCAATAGGGATCCCAGACACTGGCACTTGGCCCCATAATTATGAGACCGTGACATCCGAGGGCGCTTGCGAGGTGCATTGGTCCCGAATTGTTCCCGATAAAAACATGGCACCTGGACAACGCGGTGACTAGTGCCCTTAAATCCTGAGAATGGATGATTTGAGGGCCGCTGTGATCAAATTGTGGTGGTAATCCCGAGGTGTGTATCCAAGCAACTGAATGAAAAGCGGCCAGGCGTCGCGCCAATTCCACGAAACGGTCTTCCGCCCAGCGCTGATAAGAAAGACTCGCCCCAGGATGAATCAGAAAATCGAATTTAGAACCCGCGTCGGAATCGATGAGATGAGCGATATCGGGGGCAGGCGGAAACTCGGGCCAGTCAGGAATGTTTAACATCTCTGCGAACTTTCTTCCAATCGCCCATGCTTTGTCCGCTGCGTGAGCCGTAGATGGGATTTCGACTGGATGTGTAATTGCTCCAGGAATCGAGAGATACCTGGGTCGAATACCAATCCGATAACGACTCGCCAGCCGAGCCAAAAAGAAGGCCACATTACCCTGATCCTCGGCGATCAAACTGAATTCACAGCGATCCGACTTCGCGCTACGCAGGAGCCGAATGAGCGTCAATGGATTGCGCCACGCTGCATTAAATTCGTGGCGAGGGAGTGACCGCACCTTGATCCCAAGATTTCGATAGAGGTCTGCCGCGAGTGGTGAGGTCCAAATCGTGATGGATTCGAAGATTTTTCGTGCGACGAATTCTTGAATCACGGGTAGAAAGACAACGTTGTCACCGAGTTGAATGACTTTGTAAGCTGATAGGGAGGAGGGCATTTCGCGGAGAAAAAGATGTGATCAATGACGGTGCGGATTGATCCTGCGACCCCTGAGATTGTTGCGAAAGGCAATTAGCCTTGAGCGTCCGAATAAAGATGCTCCCAATGCAAATGCGACGAAACGGACATACGGTAAGGAGGCAATGATAAATCCACGTACGGATCCCCAATGGCGCTGGAAGAAGAAACGCCTCGATGGCCAGTACAACATTGATTTTGGACTTTGCATTCCACGTAAAAGATCTCGATAACAAAGGCTGCTTTCCAACCAACTTCCAAGTTGGGGATTCTCGTTGTGATCACTGTCGCACATGGCTTCGGGAATTACTACAGAATCGATGCCCGCCGCCTTGATTCGCAACGCGTAGTCGGCATCCGCGTAGTTATGAAAGAGGTGCTTAACTTCGAGCGGGCCGACTTGTTCGATAGCTCTTTTTGGAAATGCCACACAATTGCCTCCGAATGAATCGACCCGGTATTTCTGATACTGTCGATGCTCGGCCGGTCGGAGCCCCCAAACAGTACGAATCCAACCTCCGTAAACAAAACCCTGCGTGGTAATAGATCGAGCCACGACCACCTCACCGTTAGCGAAAACATGCCGTATCATCTTCTCCAATACTCCGGGCTTCGGGCGGCAATCGTCGTTGAGCCAGATCACGACATCCGAAGCGGGATTGATGTGGTCCATGCCGAGTTGCATTGCGCCTGCCCACCACAAACCACCGTCACCGTGGAGAATTCGCACGCGAGGCCAGTTTCGCGCCACGCAATCGGATGTCCCATCAACGGATCCATCATCGACGACAATCACTTCGGCCCAATTCAGCACATTATCTGACGCCAAATTCTCCAAGCAACGGGCGGTAGTAGCGCTGCGGTTATGGACAGGGATTACGATGGAGGTGGAAAAATTCACAGGAAGGATTTTCGCCTGAAGGAAACGATCAATCATGAGTGTCGCAGCGGAACCGATCCGGTTCCCAAATCCCACTACGAGATGCTGAAGATGGTTGATTCGGGGCGACCCTGCGCATCATCTGATTCAGCTTTCGATCGAATCTTAGCGGCTATTTCCTGTCTTGCCAGTTCAAGCAGTACCATGCCCATCACAAGAAACGGAAAGGCTCGGTCGAAAAATCCCGTATACCAGAACGGGGGGCTGGCAGTCACAAACAGGAGCGCAGTCCAGATGTGCCAGGGTGCGCCATTTGCGCGATCGCGGAGAATCAATAACGCATTCCAGAGCGCTCGGAGGGAACCGATTATGAGGAAGATTGTCCCGACAACTCCCACGTAATCCAAGGCACTGACAAGTCCGGAATGGTAGTTCTGTAACATGACAAAATATTCGATATTTAGATCTTCCTGGCTTTGCATCCACGTCATCGCCTGCGTCCGTTCGTCGTAGGTCAATCCGCGCCCGAGTAGCCAGGAATCCGGGAAGATTCGCGCGAAGTAATAATCCCGCAGTTGCTTGCGCCATTCAATTCCGCCATCGGCCGCCGATTTGGTTCGCCAATCCCAGTCTCCTGGCAGGAATGATAAAGCGCGTTGAACGGGGAGTGGGAGTTCCGCGATCTCGTTTTGCACGTAAATTAGGGAAGCGGTTCCCAATACCATGCAAAGACAAAGTAGAGTGAGTGTGGCCTTGGAGCGATGGTATGCGGCTATGATGGTCCCCAGGGCGATCTGGGCGATGTAAGTGCGGTAACCAGCGATAGCCGCGAAAAGAACACCGGTCAGCGTTCCCGCAATCTGAATTGCCATCATCCGAAAGTTTCCCTGTCGCTGGCAGGCAAAATACGTGAGCGAGAGCAGAGCGACTCCGAGACCAAGTTCGCGAAGGCCCGCAATCCGCAACAGTCCAACGTTTCCACCCACGTATTGCGCGATGATCTCAAAGTTTTGGTCGGTATAGAGATAGTAGGTGATCGGCAAGGCCGCGGGTATTGCCAGATTGATGAAGTCAAATCCCGCTGCAACCAAGCCAGGAATCAGCCCAACCCACGGTAGCCACTTGAGTTTCGACGTGTCCAATTTTCCCGCCAGGAGCAAATAGGCGAGACCCAAGGATGCAACGGCAAGAACAGCCGGCCGACGCCCCGTACTTTCACCGATTCCAAGGAAGGCGGGAATCCCGTGGTAAAGGAGAATCATGGTAAATCCGCCGACGCAAATAAAGGTGAACTTCGCAGTGATTTCCCCGAACAGATTGCCGCGAAACGGTACCAGGAACATCCAGCGCGCGATCAGAGCGGAGGCCAGCAGTTCCCAATATCCAATCCCAAGTCCTGTCCGGCCGGTCAATGAACTCATCGCAACGCAAACGACAAGGAGCCATTGGGGGTGGAGACAGGTAACGACAATCAAGGCCATGCCGGCGGCGACACCGATTGGCAGGAATGAGCCTGAGCTGGCCATGCCTCCAATGACAAGAGCCAGGAAGCAAGCCGCCACAACCACGGCAATTCGAAGAAAAGTTGTAAGGTTAAAGTTCACGGATTACTGGGCGGAGCTGGAAAACCATAAGCGATGATTCGCTGATCCTGGCGTTGAAAAAGCAAGGTCTCCCGGGGCGTGTTTCATTCAGAAGATCGAGTCAGGGAGCGCTTGCGGTGAAGCAGGCTTGAGTCGGTTTCGAGCGGCTGATCGAAGCGAATATTCGTCCGAGCGACGTCCAATTCCTTGGGCCCGCAAGAACTGCGGTGCATCCCATCAAGAGGCTGAGACCCTGGACCAGAAAACGGTTGTTCGAGTCTTCCGCGTAGAGTGGCTGAATCCAGTAGGCCCACGGATCATCCTCGGAGTAAATTCCCAACTCCAATCCGGCAGATTCGACCCACTTTCTCACCAAAACGCGATCAACGCGGTGGAAATGATGCGCATTTGCTCGGAGTTCATTGACTGGAAGCAACCCTAGGAATGTGCCGCCCGGAGCGAGGCAATCTCCGAGCCGTCGCAAGAGTTCGACGGGATCGGGCACGTGTTCCAGCACGTGGCTGCACAGAATCAGGTCATATTGTTGCTGGAGCAGGGGATGATCCCGCCATTGTGGGATGGAGATTGGCCTGAGATCGACAACTGGAAAACCCCTTGGCTCGAGCATTGTTGTTACCTCGCTGACCGTGACTGGATCTTGCTCGACCCCGAAAATGCAGTAAGTCTTCGGCAGGTAGCGGAAAAATGTTCCCGCACCGAATCCGTAATCAAAAACTCGGCGTCCTTCGGTGGGAAAGCAGCCTTTTCGGAGCAGCTCCAACGCAGGAAAAACTTTGCCGACGCGCATGTAGGCGGCGTGGTGGATCGCGCTCTGGCGGCCGCGATAACACGTCTCGAACAGTTCCTGGGATGGGGCGGAATGGGTCATGCCTTGAGGTCACCGTAAATTGACTGGATGAAGGTCAGGCGCAAAGAAGAACCTCGCGAAGCGCGGCCAGTGCCGCGGCAGACGAGATTGTGGTGATGCACTCTGGTTCCTCTCGCACGCAGTTCCAGCTGCAACCGTAGCACGGAAGGGATTTCTGGAGCCATCGTTGTCGCGCTGATCGATTCCAAGGTGCAAAAATCCCGAAATGTCCGCCTCCCAGAAACAATACTGCGCGTTTGTCGAGGGCCGTAGCGACGTGCGCTGGCCCGGACTCCATGCCAATCACGACACGCGCCGAAGCGATCAACCGAGCCGCATCAAACATCGACGGCGGGGTTTGGATTTCCACGGGGATTTCCTTCCCGTCTCGGATGAGCGCGGCAAGGATCGCCAAATCGCGGTGATCCCGTTCCTGACCCACGAGGACAATGCGATCACCGCATACCGATCTCGCGTCTGAAATGAGCTTTGCCAGGAACGCTGGTGGATATTCGCGGATGGAACCATGCGCTTTCGGAAAAACGACGATGCCGCCGCCCTCGCTCGTCGGCAGAGACCGAAGTCGCGGCAAAATGTCAGGGATGTTCGCGGGAATTCCCGTCACCAAATTTACCAAGGTAGCATGCGCGTTGAGCTCCTGAGGAAACGGAGGACCGTTCAGCGGGAATGATGCCCCTACCGTCGGGGCAAATTTTCGAATGTCGCTAAATCCGGGCCGTGGCCCCAATGCGCAACCCGTCAAGCCGTAGCTCCGTGAAGGACGCAGCCAATCAAGCAATAAGTCCTGAACGAGAGTGCGTTGGTGTCGCAGGCAAACGACTTGGGCCCCTAGCAACGGACGAAACGCGCGATGGGCAGTTGCGAGACAGTTCCAAAACGTTCCGCCGAATCCATCAAATGCATAGGGAATCGAGGCGACACCAAGTTCGGGGAATTCGGCGCGGGCGAGCGCTGCATTTTGGTGTGACGTCACGATGAATGATTTCGCATATCCCTTTGACTGGGCCCACTCCTCGATTAGGTGAATCGCTTCCGTGGCAAGAATGAAGTCGCCAATATGGTCCGGCTTGAAATAAACGAGCCGATTGCTTTCGTTAATTTCCCGCCGCGGACGGGCCAAGCGGAGCAGCCGAATCGACGTTCGAAAAACGAGGTATTTCAGGTTGTCACGCAACGCGACATCCCGGCTGAATTTGGTCGGTAATGCGGTCACCCCGCAGAGTGGGCTGGGTTCTTCGCTACCGTCGGCGGTCGGAAGAAAATCGCATCGCATTGCAACAGCTGGCACGTCGCCCGATTGCGAAACATCGGTTCAATATCCACCGGCACAAAACCGCGGTCCCGGAGGTAACGAAACATTTCCTCGATGACGTCCTGCTTCGTGTACAGCGGTACCATGCTCACCTCAATTTGCAAACCCGCTATTGAATCAATGCATCCGGAAGATCCCTCCAAAACCTCTCGTTCAAAGCCTTGGGTATCAATTTTGAGGAAAGTAACGTCACCGGGACGTTGGAACTCTTCAATCGTATCATCGAGGCGCCTAATCTCGACGGTCTCCGTGCCAACCTGCTGCGAATCCGGAGCCGCCTCCAGGTGCGCGGGAAGTAGATCCCGCAGAGAACTACTCATGGGATTCTGAGTGCTTATCATGTCCATCGTCGAAGCTTGGCTGCCCAAGGCATAGTTATTTGCGATCCAATTGCCATCTGCCAATGCCCTTTGCCTGAGCTTGTCCCAAACGACAGCGGCGGGTTCAAACGAGACGATTTTTCCTCGAAATCCAAAGTGTCGGAGTCGTAAGCCAAAATCTCCGGCGTTCGCTCCCACGTCCAAAACTAAATCGACCCGATGGTTGCGAAGCAGTTGCGGAAGGAAACTTCGTGTCAGCCGATAGCCAAACAATCCAAGAAAGGTCTGAATTTGTGCCTTAATAAGACTCATGTTGGGAGGTGAAAGTTTCTGGTCGGATCAACTCAGCGATTCCATCGCGCGAGCCGTTCCGAGCGTTTCTCCACGCAACGGAGGCGCTCGGATTTTCGAAAGTCATCATGAACATCCTCGTCGTCGGAATGAAACGCGAGAATGTCCCAATACGATCGGGTCAGGTCCGCCGTGTGATAGGATAAAAAATCTGCCGTGACGTCGGACTGGTTTGCCTGGATCGATGCGAGGAAATTCCCGGCGTTGTCGTAAAACATCAATCTCGAGTAGCCGAGTTCCTTCAATAGCTCGATTCCTCGGTCGAGAGCGTCACTTTGAAGCTCGAGTAACCGCGGATCAAGCTCGAACATGACAACCGGTCGGGCTGTCTTCAGGAACTCGGCGGACGAGTGAAGTACTCGATGATCGAAACCATCGGTATCGATCTTAAGAAGTTTGGCGTTTGCGAAATTCGGATGTTTTTTTAATACGGATTCCATAGTGGAAATCTTGACCTGTTCAGAACCATCGGGATTTGCATGGATCGAGGCACTTCCCGGGGTGTCGCGGATCTCGAACGCATTCATGCCATCCAATTCTCCCAGAAATGTCGCGGCAACTTCTGTCCGTCCCACAACTTCGAGATTACGAGTCAGGAAAGGTAAAATCACCGGGTTTCCTTCAACACACAAAACCGAAATATCGGCTCCGCTTCGTATGAGTGCAGCAGTATCTCCGATGTTCGCGCCGACGTCGATCGCGCAAAGATCGGGATATTTTCGATATAGAATTCGAGCTAGTTCCGGAAGCTGACGGTCATAAAGCGGAAAAATCGCGAGATTCGCAGGCAGGGGATGCGAAAATGGGAGCGAAATACGAAAAAGACCTACTGATTGCGCAACGGCAGGATCCGAAAACCTCACGATGAATCGCTTCAATGTGTCAAAGCACGATCTAGCAAGCTGACCAACCGGCAGATTCCGGATTGCTACGTCTAAATTACTGAGTTGTTGGAATATCATGTCTTTAAACAGGTCGTGGATGCCTTCATTTCTTCGAAGGCGTAGCGTGCGTCGAGTATGATGCCCGGTAGAACAATTGTTGCATAGCAGGCTGATAAAGCCAGAACGACCCCGACGGCCCCCAACGACGGAACGATAATAATCATTGCGATCAAGCTAACGATCAAATTGATCGTGCCATAGATCATCATTCCGCGGAGCCGTGAGATTCCGTTGAGAAAATTCCCAATTGGAATCCCGATTCCGATGAGTGTGGTCCAGAGGGCAAACGACATGACAAGATCCGGCGTGGGAATGTCGGTGGTCGTTCCCGCCCATGTCATGAATAATTTTGGACCAGCAACGATGCAGAGAATACTCAAGACCGCTACCCCAAGGGACGAGAAGACAACGCTCAGGAGGAAGGCGCGTTTGATCCAGTGAAAATCCAAGCGAGTGTAAGCTTCCGTAAAAGCAGGCCACAGTGGGGTTACTGCCAGAGCTTGGATCTGCTGGATCATTCCGAAGATTCGCTGACATAGGTTAAACGGCGTCAGTGCCGTCGGGCCCAACGCGTGAGAAATGAGGACCTGTGGGGCCGAAAAAAGAATGGAGGCTCCAAACTGCGGCAGAACAAATTGGGCACCCAGGCGTAGCAGCGCCTTCATTTCAGCCAAGGACATCAGGTTTAGACTTGGACGGAGCCAGGGTTCCTGGCTCAGAAGGTAGATGATCATCCCGAAATTGGAAAGAATCATCGGAAGTTGCACTACAGCAATGAAAGGTAAAAAGCTGAGTGAAAGATAGATGCAAATCCAGATTGCAAACAACGTACCGAGACTGTTCGCGAGAAAAACGACACTGACCAACCAACCCTTCTGAAGTCCAAACGCCAGCTTCTGAACTGACGAGAACGGCAGACCAAAAGAAAAAAACACCGCACAAACCATCAGCGCAGGGGTGGTTTGCGGACGAAGTGTGTCTGACTCGACGTTGAAAACATCAGCCCAATCGACCGAGACAACCAAGACGGCAAATACCGCCGTTAGAATCAGTGCGACGGCGCAGAGGAGGGTCAATCCGTTCCAGTAAGCTTTGGAGGTCTTCTCCGGACTATCGGTGCCGGTTGCATGGGCGACTCGATTTTGAATCCCATTACCAATGCCAAAATCGGCAAATGAAGCCAGGGCCGTGAGGCTGGTGAGTGTCATCCATAGCCCAAAACCTTCGGAACCGAGGGCGTGGATCGCGAGAGGGACTTGAGCGAGGGAAAGGATTAGCGAGATTGCCCGTGCGATCCCAGTCGTTCCGATCGTTGCAAGGATGGAGAACCAGCGGCGATTAGCAGAAGGTTCCAACCGTGACAACAGTTGTTTGAGCAAGGGCATGACGCAACGGGAGTTAGGACAAGATTAGCAATTCGCGCTCATTGTTTGTGTGGGGTGAGTGCAGGTGAGAAAACAGGGTGCGTTGCTGCTCACATCAAATCTCCAATCTTGACAGGTTTTTCCTCGCGGAGATCAAAGAGGTCAAGGTGATCGATGAGCTTGCGTTCCTGTTGCCGGGAAAGGTAGAGCAATTTTCCAGATTCGTTTCGGGCTTGACGGCAGGGTGAGTCAACAAATCCTTGTTCCGCGGTTAATGGTTTGAAGGCGAGAGCTACGTCGGATCGGATGAAGAATGCGTTCGAGCCCATGGAATTACATCCAACAAAAACATATCCCTTCCTGATGCCGAGGTCGATCAGGGCATTCAATGAGGCGCCGAAATAAATTCCTGAATAATGAGCCTTGAATCTGTCGAAATCGGCGCGGTAAGAAATCGTAACGCTGCGTTTGGACCCCCAATGGCTATTGTACTCGCAGACAACAATCCACGGATTCAGCTTGATGGCATTCCACACCCAATATTCGTTACCGTCGATGTCGATGCTAATTATTCCAAGTTCCGCGTCACCCAGTTCGCCGACGGCGTCGGACACGTTTTCTGCCGTGAGAAAACATTGATTCGCAAGGAGCGGAAACTTCCAGTAAATCTCATCGCGCCGGATTGAGGCGATGTTTTTGGCAGAACCGTCCATGATGAGGCCGCGCCAGCTTCGACTTGTCAGGAGGAAACGCGTGTTTGCTTCCGTATAATCCTCAACGCCGAACTCGATAAATGTCTGGGGAATTCCGGGTAGATTTTGAATAAGTTTCTGAAGAATCCCATCCTCACCACCTTGCGAAAACACACCGAGTTCGGCAGCGGCAAGCGGCTGGGGGGGTAGCGGTTGCAGTTGCTGGAGGCGAATCTCAGCAGCGATCAGCTTCTGTCGGTCGAGAGCATGATAGATCTTCGGAATTCCAAGTTTGCGAGTAAGATACCTCCAGACCTTCTCTTCAAATCCGGCTCGGTTTGTCAGTTCAAACATTAGCTGCTCTGGTTAACTGCCTTCGCATTTTCGATTTTTCATGGCAGAATACTGTTGCTCTCACCTGACGCTGAAGTTGATGCTGGAGCCGAATGGTGAACGGAATTGAATCGGGATTTTGCTTGCTCGACCAGAATTGTATGATCGTTGGTCGTTAGGGATTTGCTGCCCGTGAATAGACCGGCAAACTTCGCGATTCGTGGTTGTGTTAACAGTTTGAAAACGGATGGAGGAATTCGTCGCTTAGTAAGGAGGTGCATGTTTCGGTCATTGGAGTAAAAATTGAGGTCATGATGACTGGCAAAAAATTCGAAGGTTTTGCGGGTGTAAAAGGATACGTGCTGGCCGTGAAAGAGCCCGTAATAATGCCACTGGGTGAGCGGCGGAGCCGGTAGAGTGATTAAGTCGGTTGAGAAAAGGAGCGTGTCGGTAATGGAAAAGATATTCTCGAGATCATCCCTGGGATTGAGAAGATGTTCCATGACTTCAAATGCCGTAACGGCAGAGTATCGGCGGGCAGTCAGCTGTTTTTCAATGACGCCGGATGCGAACAGGGGATCGCAATAGGGATCGAAGATACGGAAGTCGAATCCGCGATCACGCATCATGCGAGCGAAAAGCCCGTAGCCGCCGCCGAAGTCAAGAAATGTGCCGTCGATTGGGCAGAGTAATCGGAGGAGCACTCTCGCTATTGCGGTGGAATCGATGCACCGCTGGGCATAACCGACGTCTGTCGCGATGATCGCCGAGGCGTAGGCCTCTTCGATCCACGTGGGTGATTCGGCGGTTGTGTATCCGCACTGGTGGCACTGAGTGAATGTGGCCGAATAGCGGCCGAGCACGGTTTCCGCCCCAATGATATCTCTGCCGGACTCGCAGAAAGGGCATTTTGAGGTGGTCATGGCATGATACGGAGAGGATGAGACGGGCAAGTCAGCAGAATTTGCTTTTTTCTCGAGAATTATATGGGGGGGAGGAGGGTGACGGCATTTATTTTGAATCACAATCGGGAAGTGCGGCGCGGTCTGCTACACACTTTGTGATTTTGTCAGGTGGGGGCGGAAAATGAGCAAGGAGTGGGTTTGGGTTGGGATGGGAGAGCTTGGTTGGGGAAAGGGTGGTTTGTGATTTTCGAACACGGAGTCTGGCGGTTTGCACGAACAACCTGTTGCGGGCGGGACGCTCCTCCGATGGCCGCCGCCAGAATTGAGATCGGGACACTACGCCAGAAACTCGGTTCATCGCACCTGCAAGCGAGTGCATTCCTTCGATCGACCGCCCGAACGCGGCCGGCCATAATGCGGGTTTTGTTCGCCCAGTCATGCATTCGAGAGTTCCCGGATCGACGATTCCTGAGTGTTTTCGAACTTTAGGCGAATTGACCCGTCGAGTGGATCAGAAGTCAGGATGATTGTTTCAGGCCGGAAAGTTGTTTCGCGGGGTGATGTTTCGGGCTAAAGAAGCGGCCCCTTGATTTTTTCGATGCGAACCGCGACTGCCATATTGCTCGCTCTGGCTCTGCTTGCCGCCCAGGCCATTCACGGTGGGCTCCTGATTTTTTCGTTTGCGGTGCCGGCCTACGCGCTGCTTGTTCTGGCGGGGCTTGCGGCGCTGGTTCCGCTGGTTTTTTCAAAAGGCCGGCCGGACTGGGTGCTGGTGCTGGCCGGGCTGATCCCTTGCGGATATCTGGTGTGGCGAACGACGTGGGGACCGGATCTGGTCATGGCACAGAACGAACAGGGAATCGTGCTGGGCATGGCGATTGTCTGGTTGGTGATGGCGGGAGTGCTGACGGGAAGCGCGGAGCGATTGTTTTTTTTGACGGTGCTTCTTTTGGGATGTGTGATCCAGGGCGCTTTCGGAATCGGCCAGCTGGCGTCTGCCGATTTATCGGCAGGTGGATTTTGGGTGTCCGAGCAATTGCAGAGCATTTACGAGGGCAAATTCCCGCGGCGGGCGACGGGTCTCTATTTCAACCCGAACCATTTTGCGTGGCTCATGAATGCGGCGGCGATTTTTTCGCTGAGCCTCGGAGTCTGGGGTCGCTTGAGACCCGGGGTGCGCATTCTGGCGCTGTATTTCACGGTGGTGTTTGTGGCGCTGGGCGTGTTTTCGGCGAGCCGGGGCGGGTTGTTGAGTCTGGCGGCGGGACTGACGGCGTTCGCGGTGGTCAGTGTCGTGGCGAGCCTCACGGTGCTGAGGCAGCGGCGGGTATTGATTCTGGGTGGCGGGCTGGCGCTGACGGCGGTGGCCGTGGCGGCAGGGCTGTTTGTCTACACGTCTAGCTGGGTCGCGCAGGGGCGGGTGGGGAATACGTTTATCTTCGAGGACATTCGGGAACAGTTGAACGAACACGCGTGGCGGCTGTTTCAAACCGCGCCGGCTTACGGAGCAGGGCCGGGCATGTTCAAATACGGAGCGCGGGCATACCGATCAGGCAACCAACCGTCAGATGCAATGTGGGTCCACGATGATTGGATGCAGCTGCTGGCGGAATACGGTTTTGTGGGGTTCGCGCTGGTGGCGTTGGTTTTTCTCCTTCTGCTTGCGCGGGGTTTGCGCGGGTTTTTTGGACCTTTGCGGCAGCGTTACGAGGCGGGCGACTTGCCGTTCAGTAATTCGGCCGCGCTGGCGCTGGGGGCCTGGTGCACGGCCATCGCGTTTGGTCTGCACAGCGTGCTGGATTTCAACTTGCACCTTCCCGCCAACGCGCTGCTGGCTGCCGCGGTTGTTGGCATGCTGGTAGCCCCGCCGCGCGTTCGGGAAGGAGCGTCACGCGGGGACGGATGGTGGGCGAAAATTCCGATCGTGGTGGGATTGGTGATTGTGATCGCAGGCATGGGGTGGTTGTTGCAGCGGGTAGCGCCGGCCGATTATCACCTCCTCCGCGCCAATAATGCGCTCGTTCGCGGGGACGTGGATCTCGCGCTGGCAGAGACCGAAGCGGGCCTGGCGCTGGTTCCCGATCACCCGGAACTCCTGATGGCGCGCGGACAGGCCCACGCGGAATATGAAACTTCGAAACAAGCCGCCCTTGATGCCGCCACGGGAGATGACGAGGCGCTGATCATTGATGAACCGGACGTGATCGATGAGGAGGATGTCGACGAAGTCGAGGAGGAGGAGGTTGGTCCGACTTTTGAACTGACCGAAGATGAACGTCGGAAATTCCAGGAAGAAGCGGTGAAATATTACCGCGAGGCTTTGGCGGGTCGTCCGCTCGAGCGGGAATACCACATCCGGTTGGGCAATGTGTTGGACGAACTGGACCGCCAACCGGAAGCGCTTCCGCATTTTCGAACTGCGGTCAGTCTGGATCCGTTTCACGGCTACGTGTGGGGCCCGCTGGGAGACCATTATTATTACTGGGATCAAGTGGTTCGAGCACTCGAGAGCTACCGGAGCGGCAGCTGGCTCCCGGGTGGAGAGTATGCGACCATCCGGATTGAAATTGTCCAGGGCGAGCTCGACCCGACCACGGAAGACGCGCTGCTGGAGGAGGGAGAGTAAGTGCCGACCGGCGGAAAATTCTGGCGTGCGGCCGGGATGGTTCTCGTCGGAGCACTGGGCACGGCGGGCTGGATTTCGGCGCAAGTGCTCGAACCGGTACCGGAGGTGGCATTCGAGGGAGCGCCCGCGCTGCCGGCGGAGAGCCTGATTCAGCAGGAGCAGGATGGGGCAATTTTGGGACCGGCGGATGATTCGGAATTCATCGGACCGAATGACGCCGCTGCGGGGGTGGCAGGAGGCACGCCATTCTCTCTTTCCGGCACGCTCAACGATTTTGCTGACGGATTTTTTGATCTCGGGCCGCCCGGGGATCCGTCCGGCCGGGACCGGTTCCGCCTCACACTCGGATTGCGCGGCGGTTACGACGACAACGTTCTATTTGCGGCAACGGACCCGATCGGCAGCCTGACTTCCGCGGTGGACGCGCGACTCGTTTACAATTTCGGAGCCGAGCGCTTGCGGCTTTCGCTGCAAATCGCGGGCGGCGCGACCTACTACGACAACCGGCCGGGCGACACGACGGACACCAACGGGGAATTTGTCTTCACCCTTGCTTACCAGTGGACACGGCGCCTCGAAGTCACCTTCGACGCGCGGGTCGCGTACCTCTCGCAACCTGACCCGCAACTCGTCGGCGGCGTCTCGCGATTCAGTGGCGATTATTATTACACCAATACCGCGCTAAACATCGCGTATCGGTTGCGCCCTCTCGTGGGGGTGAATTTTGGGTATCAGTTCGCGGGATTTCGCTACACTGAGGCCGCAATTAACGAGGCGCAGGGATACTACCAGCAAAATTTCACGCTTGGACTCGACTACCTGCTGTTGCCGCGGACGACGCTCACGCTGCAATACCGCTTTAATCCGGTGACCTATTACGAGGCGGATCTTGGTTCGGTCGGGAACATCCTGCTTTTGGGATTCCAGCAAGCGTTCACACCCCGGCTCGACTGGACGTTCCAGGCAGGCGTCGAACAGCGTCGACTGACCAACCCGGGAGTCGAGGGACCTTCAGAATATTTTGGTCCGTTCGTCGAAACGGCATTGAGTTACGGCTTCGGACCGGCGTCCGAAGTGAACGCGAGTATTCGATTCGGCACGGAACCATCGGGCGTTTCCGGGCTGGCCATCCGTCAAACGCTGAGGGGTTCGTTGTCCGTTCGCCACGCATTCACGGGCCGCCTCATTGCCGATGTCGGTCTCAGCTACGAAAATGACAATTACGATCAACCGGGGGAGGCCTCGGATTTCGCTCAGCAGGTCTATTCGGCCTACACCGGTCTGCGGTTCCAGTTCAACCCGGTGTTCGCAGTGACCGGTCGCTACGATTACACGACCGTGCAGTCCGATTTTGAGACGGACGAATACACGCGCGGCGTGGTTTCCCTTGGCCTTGAACTGATTTTTTGATGGCCGGTTTTTGGACAAAAACCCGGCTGTGCGTAGATTGACAGCCTTATCCCCAGCGCGTAAGTGTCACCCCTTTCTCTGACCCCATGAGCCAACCAACGCCCGAAAATCAACTGCATTTTTTCGATTACCTCAGGGTGGTCTGGGTGCGCTGGCCCGTCATTCTCCTGATCTTCCTTCTCGTGGTGATCACGACCGGGACGATCACGTTTTTGCTGCCGAAACAATACGAGTCGCAGGTGTTGATTCAGGTCCAGGAAAACGCCGACTTCGACATCTTTCAGAAGGGCGGCGGAAAGGGATGGGATCCGCGGTTTACGTCCACTCAGTTCGAAATCATTCAGAGCAAAGAGATTCTCCAGCCTGTGATCGACAAGCTCGGTTTGGCGGAAAAATGGGCGGAAGAATACGAGATTTTTTCCAAGGAAATCATCTATCGCAAGCTCACGAAAATGATGGGTTTGCGCGAGGTTCGGAACACGACCCTGATCTCGATTACGGTTCTCAGCCCGGACAAGCAGGAGGCCGCGGACATCGCAAATTCCATCGCGGAAGAATACCAGCAGGCGCGAATTCGCGAGCAGCAGGGATGGGTTTCACGCTCGCTGGCGACGCTCCAGGAAGAAGTCGAAAAGCAGCGCCGCAAGACTGAGGAGCTCCGGCAGCGGGCTTCGGAGCTGCGCGTGGAGTTTCAAATTTACGATCTCAATCCGGAGAGCGTCGAAGATCCCATGCAGGCAACAGAACGTGTGCTCATGAGCGTGGAGGAAGAAGTGAGCACGGCGCGTCTGGCTGCCGAGTCGACCCGGGCGCAATTCGCCGAGCTCAGCCGGATGTCGGACGAGCAGATTCTGCGCAGCATCGCCACTCTGGATGTCCAGGACTCGACGATTCTCGAGATTCTGCCCCTCTATCAGGAAGCCGCTTCTGAAGAAGCGCGTTTGCTCAAAGCCGGACTGGGGGAAAATCATCCCAACGTCCGCGCCTTGAGAGCCAAGAAAGATACGTATTGGGATCAACTCACCAGTCAGGTCAAAAGCCTGCGGGTTGCCTTGCAGGCCCGGGTAACCATTGAAGAGGAGATGCTGCGAAATCTCGAAGGCCAGTTGGGGACGACCCGGACGTCGCAGCAGGATGCCCGCACCCGCGCGGCCTCCTACAACGAGGCCAAGAACAATTACATCCAGGCGAAAAAGGTTCTGGAAGAGGCAGAAATCCGGTTGTGGACCGAGATGATGCAGCGAAGCATGCCGCTCAATCCTGCGATCATTTGGGAAAAAGCGGAAGTGGCAGAGGTCGCGGCGCGGCCCCGAATCTGGCTCAATATGGCGCTCGGTATTTTCTTCGGCCTCGTGCTCGGCTTCGGTGTGGCGTTCTTCATCGAATACCTCGACACCAGCGTGAAGACGATGGAGGACATCGAGAAATTCTTCGGTCTGCCGGTGCTGGCCGTCGTTCCGAAGGGGACTGGCGTGCTGATGGATTTGCCGCACGATACCCCGGACGCCGAGCCGTATCGCATTCTGCGCACGAACATTGAATTCAACCGACGTCAGGCCAACGCCAACGTGATGACGCTCGTGAGCGGTGGCCCCGGCGAGGGCAAATCGACCACGCTCGTCAATCTGGCATTCACGTTCGCGCAGTCGGGCATGAAGACCCTCATCATCGACGCCGACTTGCGGCGTCCGCGGCAGCATTCGATCTTCAACGTCAGCAACAGCAAGGGTCTCACCGATTATCTTTCCAAGGGGGTGCCGATCGAGGAGCTGATCAAACCGACGAAGGTGGAGGGTCTGGAACTGGTGCCCAGCGGCAAGCTGCCGCCGGGAGCCATCGCGATGTTAAATTCCCGGCGTTTCACCGATTTGCTCGATGTGCTCAAGACGCGTTACGACATGGTGCTCGTTGATGCGCCGCCGATTCTCGGTGTGAGCGACTCGTCCGTGATTGCTCGCGCGGTCGACATCACGGCCATCGTGATTCAGCACCGCCGTTTCCCGCGTGCCATGTTGATGCGGGTGAAGAATGCGGTCGTCAACGCTGGCGGAAATTTGCTGGGCGCGATCCTCAACAACGTCGATATCCGACTGGATCAATACTACGAGTATCAGACGAACTATTACGGCTATTACCACACTCCGACGCAAGCGGAGGACGGCGGTGTCGCGCCTCCCATCAAGGGCAAAGGCAAACCACCGAAACCACCCAAACCGCCCACGGTCGCCGCAAATACCGGACGTTCCGGTGGCGGCCGCGACGAATATTAAATCGAACTTCATGCAGGGACGTTTTTTCTCGGGGATGGTGCGCGTCGTGTCGGTGGGAGCTCTGCTCGCATTGGCCGCGTGCGCGACGAACAAAAAGAAACCGGCGAATTTTCCGACGCTTGGGGAAATGCCGCAATCCGCCGACGGCGTTACCTCGGAGCAAAATATCCGGTTGCGGTCCGGTGATTCGATTCAGGTCCGTTTGGGCGGGGTTCCAACGGAGGAGATCGATCAGGTGACGGGGACCTACACGGTGGACACCCAGGGCTTCGTCAACATGCCGCAGATCGGGCGCATTCGGGCTTCGGGCGCGACGCAAGAGGGTCTGCAATTGGCGATCGAACGTGCGTATCTGGCCAGCGGAGTTTACACGGCACCGACGATTACCGTGAGCGTGCCGATCGACGCACGATTTGTGAACGTTGGCGGTGAAGTTCGATTGCCCCAGCGAGTCCAATACACACCGGATCTGACGGTACTATCGTCGATCACGGCAGCCGGCGGATTCACCGAATACGCGTCGCAAAGCAAAGTGCGTCTGTATCGCGGCATGCAAGTTTCGATCGTGGACATGAAGCGCATCCGCAATGATCCCTCCCTCGATATTCCCCTTCAGCCTGGCGACACGATCGAAGTCATGCGGAGTTTTTTCTGATCCTGCGAAATCCCGTGCCGCCGCAGCTTTGGCGATTCGAGGGAGTGGAACCGGATATACCAGACCTGGAAGCGTTCGCGCTGTAACTCGCGTAGCAAATTCCCAAGGCTGCTGGACTGGCAAAATGAGGCAAGCGGTGATTTGGTGGGATTTCTTGCATGGACCTGAGTTTCGGAAATCCGCTGGGAGCTTGGGCGCTGGCCGGTGTGCCGGTGATTCTGGCGATCCATTTCCTGCAGCGACAGGCGCGGTCAGTGGTGACCAGCACGTTGTTTTTGCTCGAACAGATTGGCCCGGTGAATGCGCAGGGTCGGCGTCTCGAGCGGTTGCGAAATTCCCTGCCGCTTTGGCTGCAATTGTTGGCGGTACTGCTCGTGACGTGGCTACTGGTCCAACCGCGTTGGCTGCGCGCGGACTCCGCTCAGACCATCGTTCTGGTGCTGGACAGTTCGGTGTCGATGCAGGCATTTCGCGCCGAGCTCGATGCGGCGCTGCCACCGCAGATCGAGAGATTAAAAAACGCGGCGGCGCGGACCGAGTGGATCGTGCTCGAAAGCGATCCGGCTCGACCGACGGTGTATTCGGGCCCGAATGACCGGGACGCACTAGCGGCGATCAACGCCTGGCAGCCGCGTTTGGGGAGTCATGATGCCGGCCCTGCCCTGCGGGCGGCGCGCGCACTTCCACGAGAAAATGGGGCGGTGATTTTTGTCACCGATCACGTGACGGCCATCCCCGAGGGTGTCGATCTGGTGGCTGTCGGAAAGCCGATGACAAACGTCGGATTTTCCGGTCTGGCGACCGACGGGCCAGAGTGGACGGCGCTGGTGCGGAATCCATCCGATGAGCCGCAGAATCCAACGTGGTTTGTCGAGACACTCGGCGGCATCACAACGGATCCCGTCGCGCTGACTATTGCGCCGGGTCAGACCCAGGTCTTGCGCGGTCGACTGCCCGACGGCGTGGACCGCATCACGCTGCGTTTGAGTGAGGACGAATTTCCGCTCGATGACCAGCTGCCGATACAACGCCCCGAACCGAAACGGCTGCGCCTGGCAGTGCAGGCGGGCACACCGTTCGATGCTTTTTTTAAACGGCTGGTCGACAGCTTGCCGAGCGTCGAACCGGCGGAGGAATCTGAGGCGGCGGTCCGGCTGCTGGCTTACAATCCGCTGGCTCCCGGCGCGGCCAATGGTGATGCGGTTGTGCTGGTGAGTGATCCGGCACCGTCGGCGCGCTACCGCACGGGGGACATTTTCGCGGAAGAGGAACCGCTGACCACCGACTTGAGCTGGCAATCTTTGATTGTGAGGGAAACGCTCGGTATGCCGCGCCGTGATGGTGATCGGGTGCTGCTTTGGCAGGGCGAACACCCGCTGATTTTTCTGCGTCCGGCAGCGGACGATGTGACCGGTCCGGGCGGGAAACGCGGGACCGCGCTGGTAGTGAACTTTGATTTACGCCAATCGAATGCCGAACGGCTGCCCGCATTTGTCATATTGCTGCACCGGTTTTTGGAGGGCGTGCGATCCAATGAGGTCGCCCCGGAGTCAAAAAACGTGGAGACAAATCAGCGGCTCGATGTCGCTCTGAGGGCGGATGGCGGCGTCCCGGTGATCAATGGCGAATCGGAGAATCGGTCGATCAGTCCGAATTCGATTCTCCGTGCGCCCGCGGAGCCGGGATTTTTTACGGTCAGTCAGGGCGATGTGTCGCTCGTCAATGGGGCGGCTTTTTTCGCCGATGCTCGGGAGGCGGATTTCCGCGCGGCGGCTTCGACGGACACTCTGGCGGCGAAGCAGAGGGAATTGGTGGAGAGAAATAGCCGACAGGATCTGCTGACGCCGGTGTGGGCTCTGGCTCTGCTCGGAGTCTGCGTCGCAAGCTGGGCAGCAGTGGGACGAAAGGAGCGGGCGGCATGATGCGGCTGGCAGCGCCGGAATGGCTGATCCTGCTGCCGGTGATTATGGCGATCGGCTGGAGGTGGCCGGTGCTCGGTCTCGGCCAACCGCTGCGCGCGCTTTGTCTCGGGCTCGGATTGCTGGTGCTGGTCCGGCCGGAAATGCGGCTGCGAAGTGAGGGCCTCGATCTTTGGGTCCTGGTGGATCGCTCCGCATCGGCGGCTGACGCGATGGCACGCAATTTGACGGAATGGGAGACGTTGCTCGCGCGATCGATGTCACCGGATGACCGTCTTGTGTTTGTGGATTATTCCGATGTGCCCGTGGTGCGAGGGGAGGGCACGGGAGAATTTGCGGGCAGCACGCAACACACGCGGACCGCGCTGGCGGTGGAATATGCCCTGGCGCAGCTGGATCGCGGACGGGTTTCGCGGCTGCTTGCTTTAACCGACGGCTACAGCACCGAACCGCTCGGGGGAATCGGCGAACGTCTGCAAGCCGAGGGCGTCAGACTCGACACGCGAACAGTGACGCTGCCCGACGCGGTCGATTACGCGGTGGACGGAATTGTCCTGCCGACGAAAGCATTGCCGGGCGAACCTTTTCTCATTGAGGCGGAGATTAGTGGATCTCCCGATGGCGACGTTCCTTACGAAGTGCGGCGGGGCGGTGGGTTGCTGACCCGTGGCACGGCCGCGGTGCGCGGTGGCACGGCGGTATTGCGATTTACCGATCGAATTCGGGCAGGCGGCGCGCATCGTTACGAAATTCGGCTCACGCCCGCGCAGGATGGACGCTCGGGAAACAATGCGGCTGAAAACTGGATCGAAATCGCGACCGGCCCTCGGGTTTTGCTCGTGACCGCCTACGCGGACGATCCGCTGGAATCCAGCCTGCGTGCGCTTGGATTGGAGGTTGAGACGATCACAGATGCAGGCACACTCGACCCCGGGCGATTGGCGGGAGCAAAGGCGGTGATCTTGAATAACGTTCCAGCGAGTGAGGTTTCCGGGGATTTCCTCGCGTCGCTGGATTTTTTTGTTCGGTCGCAGGGTGGCGGGTTGCTGATGGTGGGCGGGAAAACGAGCTTCGGCTCGGGCGGGTATTTTGCGTCGGCCATCGACGAGTTGCTTCCGGTCTCGATGGAATTGCGCACCGAACACCGCCAGCTCGCCGTGGCAATGGCCATCGTGATGGACCGGTCCGGCAGCATGAGTGCCGGCGTCAGCGGTGGCATGACCAAGATGGATCTCGCCAATGAAGGCGCCG